>JAJPKK010000185.1 GCA_021323775.1 Hyphomicrobiales bacterium | reverse complement strand
TTTCCCGTGATCAAAGACCTCGCCACCGATATGAGCGGCTTTTTCGAGAAATGGCGGGATGCCCGAGGCGCCTTCGTCCCGACCAAGACGCGCCGCGATGACATCGAGCCGATCCCGCCGCAGAGCCAGGCGCGGCTTGCAGCCTCGGCCGCGATCGAATGCATCAATTGCGGGGTCTGTCACGCGGCCTGCGATACGGTGCGCTGGAACGAGAACTATCTTGGCCCGGCGGCCCTCAACCGCGCCTGGACGCTCGTCAACGACATCCGCGACGGCGGCAACCGGGAACGCCTCGAAACCATAGCGGCGAGCGGCGGCTGCCATGCCTGCCATTCGCACCAGTCCTGCCAGGAACATTGCCCCCAGGCGTTAAATCCGACCGCGTCGATTGCGGGCCTCAAGCGCCGCACCACGCAGGCCTGGCTCAGGGGCGAGATTGGAGCGCGCGCCGGGAAGACAAAAGCATGAACGTCTCGCTCTATGTGTGGCAGCGCGCTGCGGCTGTCGTGATGGCGCCGATGGTCGTGGTCCATGTCGCGGTCATCTTCTATGCGACCCGGCATGGCTTGACGGCCGGCGACATCCTGGCGCGCACCAAGGGAAACATCGCCTGGGGCGCCTTCTACGCGCTGTTCGCGGCGGCCGCCTCGATCCACGCCGCCATCGGCATCCGCAATATTCTGGCTGAGTGGTCGCCGCTCAACGATCGCGGCGCCGGGCCAGCGGCATTCATTTTCGGCGTCGTGCTGCTCGGGCTTGGGCTGCGCGCAGTGGCCGCGGTGACGCTGCCATGATCGCCCGCGCTGCCCGCGGTCGCGCGCATCGCACCAACCTGTTATGGCTCGCGGCGCTGCTGCATCGCGTCTCGGGGCTCGGACTCGCGGTGTTTTTGCCGGTGCATTTTCTCACGCTTGGCCTTGCCATCGAGGGCGAGGCGCGTCTTGAGAGCTTTCTGCGCTGGAGCGACGCTCCGGCCGTGAAGGTCAGCGAGGCCGTGCTGATGTTCCTCCTCACCGTCCACGCACTTGGCGGCCTGCGGCTCCTCGCCGTGGAAAATCTCGCGTGGCGCGACGGGCAGAAGCGCAATGCGGCGCTCGCGGTCGGATTCGCCGGGGCAGTCGCGGTCGTGTTTCTGGCTTGGATGTTGTAAGTCCCGCGCCATGCCGATCGAGCGCGCGACCACTGATATCCTCATTCTCGGCTCCGGCGGCGCCGGGCTGTTTGCGGCGCTGCATGCAAACCGGGCTAACCCGGACTTCGCCATCACTATCGCCACCAAGGGGCTGCTCGGCAAATGCGGCTGCACCCGCATGGTCCAGGGCGGCTACAACGTTGCGCTGCACAGAGGCGACTCGGTTGAGCGCCATTTCATGGACACGATCGAGGGCGGCAAGTGGCTGCCCCACCAGGAGCTCGCCTGGACGCTGGTGACGCGCGCGGTCGAGCGGGTGCGCGAACTCGAAAACGAGATCGGCTGCTTCTTCGACCGCAATCCGGATGGCACGCTGCACGGCAAAGCCTTCGCGGGCCAGACCTTCGACCGCACCGTCCATAAGGGCGATCTCACCGGCATCGAGATCATCAACCGCCTCATGGAGCAGGTGTGGGCGCGGCCGGGCATCGCCCGATTGGAGGAGCACCGCGCGCTCGCCCTCATCCCGGCGCGCGACGGCGCTTCGCTCGCCGGCGTGCTGTTCGCCGACATCCGCACCGGCGATCTGCGTTTCATCGCGGCCGGCGCAGTGCTGCTCGCGACCGGCGGCGGGCCCACCATGTACCGCTATCACACGCCGTCGGGCGACAAGAGCATGGACGGCCTCGCCATGGCGCTGCGGCTCGGACTGCCGCTGCGCGACATGGAGATGGTGCAGTTCCACCCGACCGGCCTCCTGGCCGGCCCCGACACGCGCATGACCGGCACCGTGCTGGAAGAGGGCCTGCGCGGGTCGGGCGGCCATCTCCTCAACGGCGCCATGCAGCGTTTCATGGCGGACTACGACCCGGACCTCGAGCGCGCGACGCGCGACGTGGTGAGTCGCGCGATTTATTCCGAAATGAAGGCAGGCCGCACATCGCCCCATGGCGGCGTCTACATCAAGATGAGCCATCTCGGGCGCGAGCGTGTCGCCAGCGAATTCAAGGGCATGGTCGACCGCTGCCGCGACTGCGGTTTCGATCTCGCCGGCGGCCTCGTGGAGGTGGCGCCGACTGCGCACTACATGATGGGCGGGCTGGTGTGCAACCCTGACACCTCGACGGAACTGCCGGGCCTGTTCGTGGCCGGCGAGGATGCAAGCGGCATGCACGGCGCCAACCGGCTGGGCGGCAACGGCGTCGCCAACTCGACGGTGTTCGGCGGCATCGCAGGCGACATAATGCCGGGCTGGCTCGCGACGAACGGTCCTCCTCGCCCGCCGGATGAGGACATATTGCAAGCCGAGGCGGCGCGGGCGCTGCACCCGTTCAGCCAAAAACCCGGAGACCTGAACCGCCTGCGCGAGCGGCTGTTCGACATCATGTGGGACGATGTTGGCGTCATCCGCGACGCTGCCGGGCTTGATCGCGCGGTGGCGGCGCTTGCAGCCATCGAGGCGGAGCTGCTCGCAACCGGCGTCGCGGACGGCGAGCGCCGGTTCAATCTGACCTGGCACGACTGGCTCAACCTGCGCTCGCTCACGGAGGCGAGCCGCGTGATTGCGGCTGCCGCCCGGTGGCGCGAGAACTCGCGCGGCGCGCATTTCCGCGCTGATTTCCCGGCGCCCGGCGATTTCGCCACATCGCGCTTCTCGATCGCGCGGCAGGTACACGGCAAGCTTGCCATCACGGATGCGCCGGTCGTGTTTTCCCATGTGCGGCCGGGCGAGACGCTGGTGAAAGAAGCGGACAAAGGACACGCCACGGAGCGCCGATGACTACTCCTTCGTTTGAGAATGTGGCCGTCATGGGCGCCGGCGCGGTCGGCTGTTACTTCGGCGCGATGCTGGCGCGCGCGGGCGCGCGGGTGCGTCTGATCGGCCGGCCCGCGCTGGCCGACGCGGTTGCGCGCGAGGGACTGCGGTTTGAGGGCGTCAACTTCAAAGGATACGTAAGCTTGTCCGCGACGGCCGATCCGGGCGGCGTGGCCGGCGCGGGGCTCGTGCTGTTCAGCGTCAAGTCGGGAGACACCGAGGCGGCGGCGCGGGCGATCGCGCCGCATCTGGACCCTGGGGCCGTGGTGCTCAGCCTGCAGAACGGCGTCGATAATGTCGACCGCCTGCGCGGCGCGGTCGCGAACGTGGTGGTGCCCGCAGTTGTCTATGTGGCGGCGGAGATTCCTGCGCCCGGCGTGATCCGCATAACGGCCGCGGCGATCTTGTCATCGGCGAGTGCGGGCCGCCCTCAATAGGCGACCCTCTGATCGCGAAACTTGCGGCCTATCTTGCCGGCGCGAACATCCCGACGCGCGTCTCTGACAACGTCGAGGGCGAGCTGTGGTGGAAGCTCATCTTGAACTGCGCCTACAACGCAGTATCCGCGCTTGGGCGCAGCCGATATGGACCCATGATGGCGATGCCGCAGGTGCGGCAGGTCATGAGCGACGCAGTTCGCGAGATCATCACCTTGGCGAAGGCTAAGGGCGTGCGAATAGCGATGCCCGATCCGGTCGAGGCGGTGCTGCGCTTTGGCGATGCCATGCCGCAGGCCTTTTCCTCGACGGCGCAGGACCTACAGCGCGGCCGTCCGACCGAGATCGACTACCTCAACGGCTATGTGGTGCGCGAGTGCGATGCCCGCGGGCTGCCGGCGCCGGTCAACCGCACACTTTACGCGCTGGTCAAATTGCTGGAGTTGCGCCAGCCCGGATGAGGGTGCTTTGCACGCCCCTGCGCCGGCGCGCCTACACCATTTTGCCCACAATGGTTGCCATCTCTGCCTTCGAAAAGGCCCGGAGCGTCTGCGTGCGTACATTGCCAAGCGCGCCAACGCTCAAACCCAGTGCGGTGACCGCGATATCGTCGGGCGCCTCCACGACAGAGACGATGTCATGGGCGCCCAGGGTCCAATACAGTTCCTTAACCGTTGCGCCAACCCTTTGCGCCATGTCCCTGAAGGCATCGGCGCGGTGGGTTGAGTCTTTCACGTTGCGAATGCCCTGCTCCGTGAAGTCCGCCAGGATGATGTAGGTTGCCATGTGGGTCTCCCGACACCCCACGCTCGCCCGAATAATAATCCGACGGTTCGCGGAAGATAGTTCGCCAGCGAACGTAATCGCGGGTAATCGCGAGCGGTGGAGGCCACCGCGTTCCGGTCATATCTGCAAATTGATGCGCAGTCATGGCCGGGCCTGTCCAGGCTTGTCCCGGCCACCCGGGCGAGCTCCGTGCAGGGGCTACGAGCCTGCCAGGCAGCGGTTCATGAACTCCCGGCGTCCCGGGCCGCGAACTTTCTGGGCGACCGCCTGCTTCAGGCAGGCGAGGCGAGCCTCGCCCACGCAGACCGCGATATAGTCCGGCAGCTCCGACGCCCGCACGCCCTTGGCGGCGGCATCCTGACTGCAGGCTTGGCGCTTTTTCTCGACAATGGCTGGCGACTCGTCGGCTTCGATCGCAGCCGGACCTGGCCCTGCCGGAGCCGACGGCGCGATGCCCGTGACGGTGAGCTTGCCGGTCGGCGGAACCGCGTCGCCCTTGAGGGCGGGAGGCGTCGCCGGCCCGATCGGCCCGGCCGGCGCTCCGGAAATGAGCGCCGCCGCGCCAGGCGGCGGTTTCGGGGACGTCGTGGCGCTCGGATTCGCCGACGCGGTTGTTTCAGGCAGACGGCGGCCGGCCACCGCTTTGGCCTCCAAAGCATGAAGAGCGCGGTACGGATCGACCAGGCCGTAGCCGAACTGCGGATCGCGGCCAGGTGAGCCGAGATCCCGCGCGGTCGAGAACAGGATCTCCTCCAGCGACGCAGGGTCGATGCTGGGATTGCGCTCGATCATGAGGGCAGCGACGCCGCTGACGTGTGCCGCCGCAACCGAGGTGCCGGTCGTGAAGTTGTAGGTTGCACGCGGCGCCGCCTCAAGCACATTGACGCCGGGCGCGGCGAGCGCCACGTGGGGGCCCTGATTGGCCTGCGGCATCAGCTTGTCGTTTTCATCGACGGCGGTCACGGCGATCACGTTTTCGTCCGCTGCCGGGTAAAGCGGAGGCGATTGCGGCCCCATGTTGCCGGCCGCCGCTATCAGCACCACGCCCTTGTCGCGCGCCTTCTTGAGCGCAAGTTGAAGCAGCGGATCGTAAGGACCCGCAAAGCTCATATTGATGACGCGCGCGCCCTTGGCGATGGCCCAATCGATGCCCGCGATGATGTTCTGCGTGGTCGCCTGCTGCGGATGCTGCGCGTCCGGGCTGAACGCGTGAATGGCGAGGATGCGGGCGCCCGGCGCAACGCCAAGCAGCCTTCGATGCGCCGCGATCGCGCCCGTCATGCCGGTCCCGTGCTCGTCCGGCTTGTCCACGGCGGCTACAGCATCGAACTGCCCGGCGATCGAGCCGGCGAGATCCGGGTGCGCGACATCGACGAGGGAATCAATGACCGCGACGGTTACGTTCGCCCCGGATGCAATGCCGTGAGCATCGTGGAGATGCAGTTTGTCGATGACGTATTGAGCCGGATCGCCTTTGGGCAGCGGCGCGAGGATGTGGGCGTCCTGCTGCAGTTGAAAGATGTAGTTCGGCTGCGCAATGCCGATTTTCTCGGCTTCCAGCATCCGCACTGCATCGGCAACCTGCCCGTTGACGACCCGAAAGTGAACGAGCCTGCCGCCCGACAGCGCCAGATTCTGGGATCCGATCTGGGTCAGCCCCAGCCGCCGCGCCGCGGCGTCGAGCGCCTGCGGCGACACCTCCGCCCCAACATGGACGATCATTTCGTTGGACATGAAGCGGGTTTCGCCGCGCGGCGGCACGCCCGTAAATCCGGGCTCGCCGGGAAATGGCCGATGAGGCAACCCGTTGCGGGCGATTGCATTGATGCCCGGCGAGCCTATCGGAGACGGATTGCGCGGCAGTCCGTGTCCTCTGCCCGCCGGACCATGCTCGAAACCATGAGAGACTGCGCGTCCCTGTCTGGTTGCGCCTGCCGGACCGTGCTCCACCCCATGCGAGGGTGCGCGGCCTTGCCTTGATCCTGCTGGACCCTGCTCGAAGCCATGCGGGACAGCCCGGCCCTCTCTTAAGCCTGGCGGACCGTGATCAAAACCATGCGGGAGCTGCTGGCCCGGCATTGGCGGGCGGTTGAAGCCATGATTGCGCAGCTGCGAAAAAGTGGCCGGGGGCGCCCCGATGCGCGGACCCGAGAATGCAGGCCTCCCCATGAAAGGCCGCGGAGGCGCCGCGCCTCCGCCAAACGGCGCGCCTCTGCCGAACCAGGCGGCGGAGGCGCTGTCCGGGCAGCAAAGACCTATCGCCGGTACAACGCAGGCAAGGAAAAGCAGATGTCTCACCCTGAGCATGCGAATGCTCCCGTAACTCCTTGCGGTTGCGCGCCTGAGCCTGTCGAAGGAGGGCGCCGCGCTTCCCCGCTCTTTCCCCGCGCTGCGGGTCGAGAAAAGAGCGGTGGGCACGCTTCGCTCTGAGCTTGTCGAAGAGTGCCCATCCTACACAATGCCCCGCCACCGTCGCGCTTTAGGACGGAAATGCGTCAGCTTTGGGTCGAAATTCGCCGGGAGCGTTCTAATTCGCCATCAGCACCGGCAGGGTCGCGTGCTTAAGGATGTGGCGGGTCGCGCCACCGAATATCATCTGCCGCAGACGGCTCTGCGTGTAGGCGCCTTTGATCAGAAGATCGCAGCCGAGCGACTGCGCGGCCGCCAGAATGGCCTCTCCGGTCGAGCGGCCTTCGAGCCCAACCGTCATCAGCCCGGCATTGAGGCCGTTGCGCTGCAAATATTGCGTTGCCTGCGCGGCGCTCGGTCCCGGCACTGCCGCTCCGCCCTCGACATGCAGCACTGTTATGCGCTCGGCCTTGCGCAGCAATGGCATTGCGAACGCGGTGGTGCGCGCCTGCTCGGTGCTGCAGTTCCACGCGATCAGAACATTGGCGCCGATCTCCTGCGGCGGCGTCTGCGCCGCAATCAGAATCGGACGGCCGCTGTCGAACAGGCCGGACTCGATCGCCCTGTCGTGCAAGCCAATCGAATTGGCCTCAGACCGGCTCATGACGATGACGTCGAATACCCGGCCGCGGCTGCCGACGAAGTCTTCTCCTTCGGGAGCGTCATCGAACCAGCCATATGACAGCGACGCAGCGGGAGAGGACAATGATGCGGCGGGGGCATCGCTGCGCGGCACGCCGCGTTCTCGCATGAACGCTTCGAACAGGGCGCGAGCGCGGCGCGCCTCGTCCAGGCTCTCCTCACGCAGCGTCTCCAGCGGTATGGCGCCGGCCATGTCGACGGCGACGAATTCATTGATGCGGAACCGCAGGGCGAAGCCTTCGATGTAGCTATCGAACCGGCGCGCGAGCATAAGCGCGGTTGCAAGCGCCGAGCGCATCGACTCATGGGATTCCGTTGGGACCAGAATGGTCTTCATGCCTGTCCCCGCCCCCTGCAACAACGCGACTGCGCGCAGCGCGAGCCGGCCGCGACGCTCAAAGATCAGACGAGGATTTCGGCGTCGCGCTGCCTCCCGGCCGTGAGCATGACGATTCTGCCGGTGCTGGCAAGACGGGATAATGCCTCAGCGGCGCCGCTAATGAGCCAGCATGGCAATTCCGCGGCACGAGCGCGAACCTTGAGAAACGCTGGCGCGACAAAGGAGAGGCTGTAACGCCGCGGCGCCGCCACAATTGGATGATTACAACTTCAACCAGGTGGTTGGTGCTTTCAAAACGCCAGGCGGGGGCAACGGCGGGACGCCAGGGTGAATTTTGGCGCCTGCGGTGGGCAGAAAGCACTTGGGTTATGAGCACCTCCCCGGCATATTCCGACGAGAAGTTGACTCATGCGGCGCAGTCGGACGCGGCGGCGCAGTCCTTGCGCTGCGCCAAAGACGAAGGTCTTCTGAGCGCGCTGGCGACAGTTCCCGATTTCACATTTGCCAGTGGACCCGGCCATCCGGCTGACCGAGAGAGCGGCGATCACGCGCCAGGCGCAACGAACGGCGGCCGCGCGGACTCCCTTCCGTCTTGCGGGGGAGGGACCGGTTGGGGGGTCATGCGGTCGAGCGCTGAAGGACCCCATCTCCCGACCCCCACCCCCGGCCTCTCTTCAAAGCGGGGAGGGGAGCAGACGATCGTTTACATGCCGGCCCCAAAGCGCCAAATCCCGCCGCTTCATCATGGCGAGGAGATGCCTCCATTTGGCTTGAGCCCGGCGAGCGTTTCGGTGATGTCGAACCGGGGCCGCGACCGGGGCGACATCGGGCCGGGAACGCCGAGGCCGAGGTTGCGGCGCCGCAGTCATGCCTCGGGACGATTGAAGAGATTGCTGGTGACGAGCGCGATCGCCGCAACGGTTGCCGGCTGCGTCGCGGTTCAGACTTGGCTGCTCATTGAAGATTCGGACCTTCCGGGCCAGCAACAGGCATCGCAGCCGCCGTGGCCGAAAATCCTTCCGCCGGAACTGAAAGCCGTCATGACCGCGAGCGAAGCCGGGCGCATCGCGCAGGCGGCATCGGCGCAACCGGGGGTCTCCCTGCCGCCGATCGCGCAGGCGAAAAGTCGGCCGGCTGAGACCGCCATTGAGGCGCCGTTGCAGCAGGTCGGGACGGGATCGGCATACGGGAAGATTGCCGGCATCGACAACACGGCTGCAACGCAAGAGCCGCCTCGCCTCGCGGTACCGCAGCTCAATGCGATTTCGAAGACTGAGCCGTCCGCGATGGCGCAACCGGAGCCGGCGCCGATGACGACGGCGCCGTCAACTCCGATTGCGAGGACGGAGGCAACGCCGACTACAACGCCGGAGCCCCATTCGATTGCGACAGCGGAGTCGACCTGGATTGCGCGGCTGGGCCCGCCGCTACAGTCGCCCCGTGTTAACCATGCCGCGCCACACATCACAAGGCCAGCCGACCGGCCGGGCTTCCTGTTCGCCGACTCCAACATCCGCTATCTGACCCGCGCCGAGTTGCAAAAGCTCTCCGCCGATCAGCTTCACATCGCTCGCAACGAAATTTTCGCCCGCCGGGGCCGGTTCTTTAAGGATGACGCACTTCGCGCCTATTTCTCGCAGTTTCCCTGGTACCAGCCTCGTGCGTGGGAGATCCCGCTGGGTCCGGTCGAAAAAGCCAACATCGCCCTGATTCAAGCAGTCGAACAAGATAGCGCCGGCCTCGCCCAATCGGCAGAAGCACCGGTCGCGGCATCCCGCGGCATCGCAGGGCCGCTTGCGCCTCCAATGAAAGCGGAGAGCGATGCCCCGTTCATGGATCCGAGCAACCGATATTTGACGCCCCAAGAGCTGCAAGGGCTTTCCGCGGATCAACTCGCCATTGTGCGCAACGAAATTTTTGCGCGCAGGGGCCGGTATTTCAAGGATGACTGGCTGCGCGCCTATTTTTCGCAGTTTCCCTGGTACCAGCCTTATGCCTGGGACGTCCCGCTGACCCCGATCGATCAAGCCAACTTGAAATTGGTTCAGTCTTTAGAGCAAAGTGCTGCGGCGCCCAGGCAGGCTTCGCGGCCGTCGCGACTTCCGCCGATGTGACCGGGGCCCCGCCCTCCAGCGGGTCAATCCACGCGGGCCGGGCGCACTGAGGTTCCGTGCTCTCCTGCCGGAGACTGGCTATGCGCTGTCGCGGATTGCTGATCGCCGGAGTCCTGGCGCTGTCGGGATGCGGAATTGCGGCTGCGGCCCACGCTCAGGTACCCTTCAAAGAGCCCGACAGAGCGAACGAGGCGCATCGCGCGCGAGTGCCAAGCCGGCGCTTGACTTGACGGATCGCAGCAGGTCGCGGCGCAATGCGCCGCGTTTATTGCGCGCCACTGGTCGCCTGGGTCGATCACATCGCCTCAAGGCGCATGATCGCGAGGGCCAGCGCCTGGGCGCGCGGCACGATCGAATCCACCTCGACATACTCCTGCGGCGAATGCGCCCGACCGCCGATCGGGCCGACTGCGCAGATAGTGGGTGCGCCGACGCTCGCTGCGAAGCCGGAGTCGGCGCACCCGCCCGCGAATACGCCTTCAACCGTCTGACCAAGCGAGCGGGCGCAGGCCGCGTAATGCTCGAACAGGCGTCGCGAAGCCTCGCTCGCAACCAGCGGCTCGAACTCGCCGGTGATCCCGAGCGTAGCGTGCGTGCCTGGCACGTTGGCCTCGGCAATAATGGCCTCGATCGCCGCCAAGATGCGCTCGCCCTCATCGGGCCGGATGAAGCGGAGGTCGAGTTCGGCGGTGGCATACGGGGCGACGGTGTTGACGGCCTGGCCGCCTGCGATGGTGCCGACATTGCAGCTGACGCCGTTCGGCAGATCGGTGAGCGCATGCAGCCTGATGATCTTGCGGGCCAGTTCCTCGATGGCGCTGACGCCGTCGGCAAGGTTGTTGCCGGCGTGGGCCGCCTTGCCGAAGACCTCGATGCGCATGAATTTCCCGCCCTTGCGCCCGGTGACGATGCCGCCGCCGGGCCGGCCGGGCTCGCTGTTGAACACCGCGCGCGCCGTTCGCGCGCTCTCTTTGATCAACGCCTTCGAGGACGGCGAGCCGATCTCCTCATCGGCGGTGAAAAGGGCCACGACCGGCGACGGCGCAGCCGCAAACCGGGCCAAAGCCGCAAGCACGAAGGCGTTGATGACGAGCCCGGCCTTCATGTCGCAGCAGCCCGGTCCAAAGCCGTGGCCGTCGACGATACAGAATGGACGCCGGCCGGCTTCCCCGGCCGGGAATACCGTGTCGCGGTGGCCGAGCAGCAGCACCGGCGCGTTCGCGGCGCCGCCCGCGCCATTGTCAACCTGCGCCCGAATGGCGTCGCCGAACCGATCGTTGGCGATGGCTGAATATGTCACCTCGTGCGCCGCCAGAAATGCCTGCAACCGCGCTCCGACCGCATCAACGCCGGCCTTGTCGTAGCTGCCGCTGTCGATGTCAACGAGCGCCCGCACGAGGTCGAGCATGGCGTCCTTCTGGGAGGCGAGCCAATCCAAGACCGATGCTTCGTTTTCGGCTGGTGCCGTCATCTTGACCTCATTTGCTGGTAATATCGAAGGGACAAGCGGGGGATTGGATATGACAATTCGGCTCAAGTTTGCGTCGGCGCTGCGAAGCGCGGTTGTATTCTCATCTATCTTTGTCGCAGCACCGGCGGTCGCGCAATCGTCCGAACGTAGTGGCGCGCCGGTGCAGCCCACGGTTCTGGGCCCTGCGACGGCCGGTTCCGCCAGCGCCGACCTCTCCTGCGGCGCAGGCGCAGCGGGCCTTGCATCGTGGAGCGCCGACATTATCGAAGATGCCTTGTCTCTCAATGACGCGCAGCGCGCCAGATTCAGCGACCTCAAGGCGGCGTCGCAACGCGCAATCCAATATTTGAGCGACAGTTGTCCAAAGAACGACCCCGCGAGCCCGACCGGCCGCCTGGAGGCGCGGGCGCGGCGGCTCTCCGCGATGCTGGAGGCAGTGCGAATTGTCCAGCCGGCGCTCGATGATTTTTACGCAACGCTTTCGGACGAACAGAAGGCGCGTCTCGCCGCGATCGAACCGTCCGCCGACGCCAGAGAAGCAACGACAGATCGCCGCGGCCGCACGCGCCACCGCCGGCGTTTCCGGTTCCGGCTGCCGTTCTGACAGAGTGATTGCGGTCCGGATTGAGCGTAAGCGAAATGCGGAGCCACCCGCGCCTCAAACTGGGGCGTTGATATCTTGGATCGGCCGTTCCTGGGTTTCGCGCCGCTCAATCCGGGCTTCGGGCAAATCACAACCTGATGCGCAGCAGTGCGGCCAATTCGCCGACGACGCCCCGGCGGAACAAAAGGACGCATGTCACGAAGATTGCGCCCTGAATGATGGTCACCCACTGACCGAAACTCACGAGCTGCGTCTGCATGGCCACGATGATGGCGGCGCCCACCACCGGCCCAAAGATCGTGCCGAGCCCGCCGACGAGCGTCATCAGGACCACCTCGCCGGACATCTGCCACTGCACGTCGGAGAGCGATGCAAGCCCGATCGCGACCGCCTTGGTGGCGCCCGCAAGCCCGGCCAGCGTCGCCGACAGCACGAAAGCGAGGAGCTTGTAGCGCTCGGTCTTGTAGCCGAGCGAAATCGCCCTGGGCTCGTTCTCCCGGATTGCTTTCAGCACTTCGCCGAACGGCGAATGCACGATGCGGTAGATGAGCGCGAACGCTGCGAGAAACACCGCGGCGACGAATACGTACATGGCCATGTTGTCGGCGAGATCAATCACGCCGAAGAGGCGCCCGCGCGGCACCGCCTGGATGCCGTCCTCGCCGCCGGTGAATTTCACTTGCAGGGCGAAGAAGTACATCATCTGGGCAAGGGCCAGCGTGATCATCGCGAAGTAAATGCCCTGGCGGCGGATCGCGAGGCTGCCGGCGATGACGCCGAGCACGCCAGCGAACGCCGCGCCGGCCAGAATGGCGAGTTCAGGCGTGAGCGGCGGCAGTGGAATGACGATCCAGTTCCACGCACCCGTCCAAAAGGGAAGGCTTACGGCGCCGACCTTGGCAAGGTGCGCGGCCACATAGGCGGCCCAGCCGAAAAACATCGCATGCCCGAATGACAAGAGCCCGCCGTAACCGATCAGGAGATTGAACGCACACGCAAACAGCGCAAGGCACAGCGCCCGCATCAGGTCGACCGGATAGAGGCTCAATGGCGGCAGCGGCCCCACAACAAGCACCGCCGCCATCACGGCGAAGGCGATCGCGATGCCATTGCGGCGCGCGCGCTGCGCCGGAACGGCGACGTGCTTGGCGACCATGTCAGGCGCCCCGTCCGAACAGTCCGGCCGGGCGGATCACGAGCACGATCGCCATGATTACGAAGATGACCGTATTCGACGCCTCCGGAAAGAACACCTTGGTCAGCCCCTCGATGATTCCGAGGCCGAAGCCGGTGAGGATCGCCCCCAGGATCGATCCCATGCCGCCGATCACCACCACGGCGAAGACCACGATGATAAGCTCGGAGCCCATCTGCGGGCTGACATTGTAGATCGGCGCCGCGAGCACGCCGGCGAGCGCCGCGAGCGCGGCGCCAAAGCCGTAGGTCAGCATGATCATGCGCGGCACATTGATGCCGAAGGCGCGCACCAGCGTCGGGTTCTCGGTTGCAGCCCGCAAATACGCGCCAAGCTTCGTGCGCTCGATGACGAGCCAGGCGCCGAAACAGACGACGACAGAGAACAGGATCACCCAGGCGCGATAGTTGGGCAGGAACATGAATCCCAGATTTTGCACGCCCCGCAAGTAGTCCGGGACGCCATAAGGCAGCCCCGACGAGCCGAAGCGCTGGCGGAACGCGCCCTCGATGATGAGGGCGAGCCCGAAGGTCAACAGCAGGCCGTAGAGATGATCGAGCCGGTAGAGCCACTGCAAAAACAGCCGCTCGATCGCAATGCCGATTGCGCCCACGATGATGGGCGCCAGCACCAGCGCGAGCCAATAGCCGATGTCAAAATAATCGAGCAGCAGGTACGCCGCGAAGGCGCCCATCATGTATTGGGCGCCGTGGGCGAAATTGATGATGTTGAGCATTCCGAAAATGACCGCGAGCCCGAGGCTCAAGAGCGCGTAGAACGAGCCGTTGATCAGGCCGACCAGGAGTTGGCCGAACAGCGCGGTGGAAGGAATGCCAAAGAGTTCAAACATGGAGCGCGCCCCCACAGCGCGGTTTGATGACGGCGGTCTAGCGTTGCTTCACCTTTTCCGGTGAACACATCTTTCGTGCTCATTCTGGCTGGGCGCCTTTCCACAGGCCTGAGCATCGTAGGGTGGAAAAGGAGGCCGATGCGTTGCGATGTTGGCGCGACTTTGATTCGGCCCCTGAGCTTGTCGAAGAGCGCCCGCCGCGGCGCGGCCCTCATGTGCGCTGGTGGGCAAAGACGCGATCAGACAACAATCCCAATGAGGGCGCTGACGGGCACCTTTGCCACCCTACGGTCATTCTATCGGCAGGGCGATCGCACGCAACGCCTCACCCCTGCACCAGCGGGCAGCCGCCTTCGTGGAGCGGCCGGAACGCCTCTGCGGCCGGGATGGTGGCGCGCAGCTTGTAGAAGTCGCCCGGGTA
>JAJPKK010000187.1 GCA_021323775.1 Hyphomicrobiales bacterium | reverse complement strand
TAGGTGTTCACGGTCTCCAGGTTCGTCAGGTGCCGCATCACGTGATACTCGATCTGGATGCCGTTGCCGCCGTGGATGTCGCGCGCCATGCGGGCGATGTCGAGCGCCTTGCCGGCATTGTTGCGCTTGACGAGCGACACCATCTCGGGCGTCGCCGCGCCCTGATCGAACAAGCGCCCCACCTGCAGCGCCGCCTGCAGGCCGAGGGCGATTTCCGTCTGCATGTCGGCAAGCTTCTTCTGCACGAGCTGGGTTGCGGCGAGCGGCCGGCCGAACTGCTTGCGGTCGAGCGCATACTGCCGCGCCCGGTGCCAGCAGTCTTCCGCCGCGCCCATCACCCCCATGGCGATGCCGTAGCGCGCCCGCGTGAGGCAGCCGAACGGGCCCCTGAGGCCCGACACATTGGGCAAGAGGTTGTCCTCTGGAACCACTACGCCGTCCATCACGACCTCGCCGGTGGTCGAGGTGCGCAGCGACAGCTTGCCGCCGATCTTCGGGGCTGACAGGCCCTTCATTCCCTTTTCCAGAACAAAGCCGCGGATCTCGTCGCCATGGGCGGCCGATTTCGCCCAGATCACGAACACGTCGGCGAGCGGCGCGTTGGTAATCCACGTCTTCGCGCCAACCAGCCGGTAGCCGTCGGACACTTTCTCCGCCCGCGTCTTCATGCTTGCCGGATCGGAGCCGGCATCAGGCTCGGTCAATCCGAAGCAGCCGACCCATTCGCCGGCCGCGAGCTTGGGGAGATATTTCTTGCGCTGGGCCTCGTCGCCGTAGGCGTAGATCGGATACATCGTGAGCGAAGACTGCACGCTCATCATCGAGCGGAAACCGGAGTCGACCCGCTCGATTTCCCGCGCCACCAGGCCGTAGGAAACATAGCCGGCCTCCGCGCCTCCATAGGCCTGCGGGATGGTGACGCCCAGAAGCCCCAGCGCGCCCATCTCGGCGAAGATCGCGCGATCGGTCTTCTCCTCCATGTAGGCATCGATGACGCGGGGGAGCAGTTTGTCCTGCGCATAGGCGCGGGCGGTATCGCGGATCAGCCGCTCGTCCTCGGTCAGTTGATCGTCGAATCGCAAAGGGTCGTCCCAGCGAAACGGGGCGCGCGCCTCGCGGGAAGCGGCCTTGGCGATTTTTGGCTCGGCGGCGGTCATCCGCGGCTCCTTAATTCGGGGCTCCCTCATGCTCCGCTCCTATATGGTGTCAGCGCGGATGTCACGGCAAGCCCGCGAAGCGGACGCGCCTGAAAGCGCCGGGTCAGTGAACCTATAGCCAAAGTAATCCGCGACGCGGTATTGTGGTCAGGACGGCAGGAACGAACCCGTCGAAATCTGCAACGTCAAACTGCCCAGCGTGAAAACGGGAGGGGAACCCCTATGAAAACCAAATTGCACGTATCCATTCTGGCCGCCAGCGCGTTCGTTGCGCTGGGCGCGGCTGCGAACGCCCAACAGGCGCCGCAAGCCCCCAACATGACGTTTTTTGTGACCAGCGTCGGGCTCGGCAAGGGGGGCGATCTCGGCGGCCTCGCCGGCGCAGACGCCCATTGCCAGCAATTGGCAGCAACAGTGGGAGCAGGCGGCAAGACGTGGCGCGCTTATCTAAGCACCAACGCGGCAAATCCCGGCGGACCGGTCAATGCCCGCGACCGCATCGGCAAGGGACCGTGGCAGAACGCCAAAGGCGTCGTGATTGCGAAAGACGTGGACGATCTGCACAGCCCCAATAACAACCTCAATCAGCAGACCGCGCTCACGGAACGCGGCACCATGATCGCCGGCGTCGGCATGACGCCGAACTGGCACGATGCGTTGACGGGGTCGCAGGCCGATGGCCGTGCGTGGCCGGCAAACCTGAACCTGACCTGCAACAACTGGTCCAGCAGCACGTTCGGCTCGGCGATGCTGGGCCACATCGACCGGAACCCCAAGACGACCGAGTTTTCTCAGTCGTGGAACGCGACGCACATGTCGCGGAGCTGCAGCCAGCCCGACCTGATCGCCACTGGCGGCAACGGACTGTTCTATTGCTTCGCGGCGCAGTGAGGGCGGACCGCGAAGCCGTCGGGTGGGCAAAGGCGCGCTCCTGAGCTTGTCAAAGGATGCGCGCCGCGCCCGCCAGACCGCGCGTTTGGCGGGCATGCTTCGCTCCGAGCCTGTCGAAGAGCGCCCACCTTGCACACGGAACGGGAGGCTGGATGATGCGATCCCCGCCGCTATGGAAGCTGGTGCGTGCGGCTGCGGCCCTCACGTTCATCGCTGCGGTCGCCCTTGTGCACGCGACGGCCCGCGCCGAAGATCGCCCTTCCCGCATTCTCTATCTGACGCACTCGGCCGGCTACCGGCATGAAGTCATCCCGGTGTCCCGGGAAATCTTGAAACGGATCGGCGAACAATCGCCCCGGTTCGAGGTGGCGGCCACCGAGGATGTCTCGGTCTTCTCGCCAGAGAACTTGCGCCGCTTCGGCGCCGTGATGTTCTTTACCACCGGCGAGTTGCCGATGAACGCCGCTCAGAAGCAGGCTCTGCTTGATTTCGTCCGCCGCGGCGGCGGCTTCCTGGGCGTTCACTCGGCCACCGACACCTTCTATCAATGGCCGGAATACGGCAAGCTCATCGGCGGCTACTTCGATCAGCATCCGTGGCGCGAGACCGTGCGCATCGACGTTGCGGATCGATCCGACCCGCTGGTCGGGTTCATGGGCGCGTCGATCTCGCTCTCGGACGAGATCTACCAGATCCGCGATTTCGACGTCGGCGGCTCCCATGTGCTGCTGCGCCTCGACCCGGCTTCGGTCGATCTCAACCGCGACAATGTCCACCGGCATCCTTATGGCTGGCCGCTGGCCTGGACCCGCGCCTACGGCAACGGTCGCGTGTTCTACACGGCTCTCGGCCATGAAGAGGGCGTGTGGCGGGATATGCGGTTCCGGACGCTGCTGCATAACGCCGTGCTGTGGGCGATTGGTGCACCGCGGTAGCTCGGAACGCCGTCGATGTGCGCCCCCCTGTTTTCGCGCCTTTGCGCTTGTGCATTCCGGCTGGAGTGCCGACAATGGGCCTGGTTGCCATCGTCTCATAGAGAGGCGTCCAGTAAAACACAGCCGCGCTCCGGCCCACGCGGTCCCGGCTTTTGCGGGGACACAGATTGCTGGCGTTTGATCAGAACGAGAGCTTCAGCGGCCGAGGGGAGCCCCAATGCACGACGTCACATCCGATCACTGGCATGAACCGGAGGGCACGAAGAACGCCGGCTATGGCGCCTGGAAACGGCCCAACACGTCCTACGACGACTACATGGAGGAGCAGGGCATTCCGATTGTCCGCGGCATCGGAGTGCGGCGCGTGCAGGACTTGCCGCTGAAGCCGTGGAGCCGCATGGGCGGCAACGGCACGTTCATCCAGCTCTACGGCACCGAGGGCAAATGGGGCTGCTACGTCATCGAAGTGCCGGGCGCCGGCGCGCTCAATCCCGAACGCCACATGTACGAGGAGATCATGGTGGTGGTGGAGGGCCGCGGCGCCACCGAGGTGTGGACCGACGACCAGAAGAAGCCGCACAGTTTCGAATGGGGACGCGGCTCGATGTTCTCGATCCCGCTCAACTGCTGGCACCGGATCATCAACGCCGCCTCAAGCCCGGCGCTCATCCTGGTGGCGTCAACCGCGCCCAACGTGATGAATCTTTTCCGCGACCGCGACTGGATTTTCAACTGCCCCGTCACCTTCCCGACGCGGTTCGACGGCAGCGCGGATTTCTTCAAGCCAAAGGATGACATCGTTCCGGACCGGCTGCGCGGGCTGGCGTCGCGCCGGACCAACCTCATCCCGGACATCTTCAATGCCGAGCTCTATCTCGATAACCGCCGTTCGCCCGGCTATAGGCGGGTCGAACCCGACCTCGCCGGAAACGTGTTCTATGGGTTCGTCGGCGAGCATGTTACGGGACGCTATTCCAAGGCCCATGCCCACGCCTCCGCGGCCGTTCTGGTCTGCATCAAAGGCAAGGGATACACCTACACATGGCCGCGCTCGATCGGCATGACGCCGTGGCGCGACGGCAAGGAGAAGGAAGTCTTCCGGCAGGACTACGAGCCGGTCGGCCTCGTCACCGCGGCGCCCTACGGGGGCGACTGGTTCCATGCGCATTTCGGCATCGGCCGCGAACCGCTGCGGCTCATCGGCTGGTATGGGCCCAACAATCATCGCAAGGACAAGGCCGGCGTTCCGGGCGAGAAGGACACCGATGAAGGCGCCATCGATGTCACCGAAGGCGGCACCGCCATTCCATACTGGCTGGAGGACCCCTTTCTGCGCAAGGAATACGAGGAGACGTTACGGCGTGAAGGCGTCGTCTCGAAAATGGAAGAGGCGCTTTACCGGGCTCCTGCACTGGCGTGAGGTCCCCATGGATGCGTTCCTCGCGTTTGTCGAAGGCAGCGATCTCAGCAACTGGATTCGCGGCGACTCCATGCTCGCGTTTCCGACCATTATCACCCTGCATACGATCTGCATGGGATTCCTCGCCGGCGCCAGCTCCGCGATCGATCTGCGCATCCTCGGCGTGGCGCCCGGCATTCCGCTCGATTCGCTGCGGCCATTCTATCCGCTGATGTGGCTGGCGTTCGCCATTAACGCCGTGACCGGCGTGCTGATGGTGATCGGCTATCCGACCAAGCAGCTCACCAATCCCTTGTTCTACATCAAGCTGTCCCTGGTCGCGCTCGGCGTCTGGCTCGTCTATCGCATAGGTCAGGAGGTCTTGGGCGCAGCGGAATCCGGCCAGAAAGCCGTGACGGCGAGGGCCAAGCGGCTGGCCGCGGCCTCGCTGGCCGGCTGGGTGAGCCTCATCGTCGCCGGCCGGCTCCTGGAATACACGCACCGATGGGAGCTGCTTGGAATCCCGGCTATCACCTGAACTTGCGGAATTGCGTCATGGATGAAATAGCCCCGTGGGAACAGTTCATCCGCAACACAGCCTTGCACCACTTCGTGTATCTCAACGAACCCTGGCTGTGGCCGACCTGCGAGATAATCCATTATTTGGGATTGTCTCTCCTCCTCGGCACCGTCGGCCTGTTCGATCTGCGGGTGCTCGGCCTCGCCAAGGGCATCCCCCCGCGCGCCATTCACCGGCTCGTCCCCTGGGGCGTCGGCGGCTATGTGTTGAACGTGCTTACCGGCATCCTGTTCTTTTCCGGCCACCCGGACCAGTATTTCTATAACAACGCCGGCCGCCTGAAGGCGCTGTTCATGGCGGTCGCCGGGATCAACATCCTGGCTTTTTACGGCACCACGGTCTTCCCGGAGATGAAGAAGCTCGCCGCTGGCGCGGATGCTCCGACGCGCATCAAGGTCATCGCCGGCGTCTCGCTTGCGATGTGGGTTGGGGTGCTTATTTGCGGCCGGATGCTCACCTGGTTCCGGCCGCCGTTTTTTCATTGATCGGCCCGTTGCGTCGCCTCCCGGCTTTGGGGACTGTAGCCCGGATTGAGCGAAGCGAAATCCGAGGCCAGCTTTTCCACGCGGCAATCCCGCTCCCGGGTTTTCGCTCAACCCGGGCTACAGGCGACTTGATTCGCGTGGATTCTATGCCCTCTCGATCAGCGCCCGCGCGCGCCGCACGACGGGTTCATCCACCATGCGGCCCTCGAACTCGAACGCTCCGCGGCCGGCGGCTTGTGCGGCGTCGAACGCCGCGACCAGCGCCCGTGCGTGCTCAAGCTCTCCCGGGGATGGCGAGAAAGCGCGATTGAGGATCGGCACCACACTCGGATGCACGCAGCTCGCGCCGTCAAAGCCGAAGCGGCGCGCCTCATGGGCGGACCGCTCGATTCCCGCCAGATCCTTGTAGTCCGCAACGGTCCGCAAGAGGCCAAACGAGCGGACGCCGGCCGCCCTGGCGGCAAGATGCACCATCAGCTTGGGCAAGCGCAGGACCTCCGGCGTCGGCTCCGCGCCGAGCGCCGTCGCGAGGTCCTCGCCGCCGGTCATCAGCGCCAACACCCGCGGGCTTGCCTTCGCGATCGTCCGGGCATCGAGCACAGCGCCGGGATCCTCGATCATCGGCACGAGCGACATTGCGGCGCGGCCGATGTCCTGTTCGACGCCGCCGAGGAAATCTGCCAATGCCGCGAGGGCACAGGGGTCGCGCGCTTTCGGCACCAGCAATCCGTCCGCGCCGGCCCGGCAGGCCGCTTCGGCGTCCAGCCTTACGCGGCCGGGTTCTGAATTGATCCGCACGAATATCGCAGCGCCGCCCCGCCGCGCCATTGGGACGGCCTCGCCAAGCCGCGAGCGGGCGGCGTCCTTGCGGTCCGGCGCGACCGCATCTTCGAGGTCGAGAATGATGGCGTCGGCGCCGCGCTCATGGGCCTTGGCGAGAAATCGCTCGGAACTTGCCGGAACATAGAGCAGCGACCGGATGCGCAATGGCGACTCCCCAAGATTGGATCAAATTAGCGCACGATAGGCCCGCAAGCTGCCCCGTGGTAGGTCCCTCCACGCCTTACGATCGACGTCTTCGAGGCATGTGATATGCATGGCCGCTCCAGCGTAGCCGAAGGAGATGTTCTTTGAACGACGCGGTCTCACTTAAGGATTGGCTCGGCCGCACCCGTCGCGATGAGGATGAAATCACGCTGGGCGCTGTCCAGCGGCTGGCCGCAACGCTGGATCAGGACCCGGCCGCCTTTCGCCGCGGCGCCGTAATGCCGGAAAGCTGGTACGCGATACTGTTTGCGCCGGCCGCCCGCGAAAGCACGCTGCAGCCGGACGGCCACCTCCTGACCGGGGATTTCCTGCCGCCGTTGCACGGCACGCGACGGATGTTCGCCGGGAGGCGAGCTAACTTCATCAAGCCCCTGAGGATCGGCGATATGGTGTCGCGCGTCTCAACGGTGACGCGCGCTGAACCGAAAGCCGGGCGCACCGGATCCTTTACGCTTGTAACCGTCCGGCATGAAATCAGCGGGCCATCCGGCCTCGCGCTCACAGAGGAGCAGGACATCGTCTATCGCGCCGCGGTCGAGGCCGGAACGGCCGCAGCCCAGAGGGAAGCCGCGCCGGCGACCGACAAGCCGTCCTGGTCAACGCAGATCGAACTTGATCCGGTGCTGCTGTTCCGCTACTCGGCGCTCACTTTCAACGCCCATCGCATCCACTACGACCTGCCCTATGCGCGCGATGTCGAGGGCTATCCGGCGCTGGTGATGAACGGCGGTCTCACGGCCCTGTTGCTCATTGAGACCGCTCGTCCCCATCTGCCGCGTGCAATCGCCGCCTACGCGGCCCGCGCCATGAGCCCGCTGTTTGTCGGCCAGCGGGTCGCCTTCAATGGGCGGCTCGCGGGCGACGGAGCGGCCCTGTGGGCGTCAGGACCTGATGGCGGCCTCGCCTATCGGGTTGACGTCACGCTTAATGGCGCCGCCCCATGAGCGGCGGAGCGCTCGCCGGCATCCGCGTCATCGACCTCACCTCGGTGGTGGTCGGGCCGACCACGACCCTGTACCTCGCGGATTGCGGGGCCGATGTCATCAAGGTGGAAGCGCCGGGCGGCGACCTCATGCGCACGCTCGGCGGCCCATCGAAGAGCGGCGAACTTTCCAGCAAGTTCATGCATTTCAACCGCAACAAGCGGTCGCTTGTGCTCGACCTCAAGCAGGAGCGCGGGCGCGCGGCCCTCCATCGGCTGATCGCGACCGCCGATGTTTTCGTTGCCAATATAAGACCGGCCGCGCTGGAGCGGCTGGAGCTCGGCGCCGAAGCGCTCCGGGGACGCTACAAGCGTCTCGTCGTCTGCAATCTGATGGGCTTCGGCCGGGGTGGGCGTTATCGCGATCGGCCCGCCTACGACACTATCATCCAGGGGCTCTCGGGCGTCGCCGACTGCAACCGCCGCGCTGCCGGCGAACCGCGCTACGTGCCGATGGTGTTTGCCGACCATGTGGTCGGGCTGATCGCCGCGCAATGCATCACGGCGGCGCTGTTTCAGCGCGAGCGCACGGGCGAGGGCCAGGCGATCGAAGTGCCGATGTTCGAGAACATGGCGGCCTTCGTGCTCGCCGAACATATGGGCGGCCTGACCTTTCTGCCGTCGCGCGGCCCGAGCGGCGATCTGCGGCTGCTCGATCCCATGGGGAAGCCCGTCCCCACGCTGGACGGCTATATCTGCGTCTCCGCCAACACCGACGCCCAGGCCTTCGCGCTGTTCGACATCATCGGGCGGCCGGAATTGAAAAATGATCCGCGCTTTTCGTCCGTCCAGGCGCGCCTCGCTAACGTGCGCGCCTATTTCGATGTGCGTGCGATGAGCTTCCGCACCCGGACCACGGCGGAATGGCTTGAGATTCTGGCCAAGGCCGACATCCCGGCCGGCCGCATGCACACGCTGGAAAGCCTGGTCGCCGACGAGCACCTCGCCGACACGGAATTTTTCCGCGCGGTCGACCATCCGGTCGAAGGCAAGATCGTCGACATGCAATTTCCAAACCGGTTTTCCGCCGGCAACCGCGACGATTACCGTCCGCCCCCGCTGCTCGGCGGAGACAGCGTCGCGATCCTGCGCGAGATTGGATACGGCGGCGACGAAATCGACGAAATGGTGAAGTCGAAGGCGACCATAGACGGACGCAGGGGGTAATTCTGCCGCGCTACAGCCAAGGGCGCGCCGCCTGAGCCTTTTCCTCGAAGCTCGCGATCTTGTCTTTCTTCGCCAGAGTGAGCCCGATGTCATCGAGACCATTCAGCAGGCAGTGCTTGCGGTGAGGATCGATGTCGAACCTGATCACGCCGCCGTCCGGGCCGCGAATCTCCTGCTTTTCGAGGTCGATGGTGAGGCGGGCATTGGCGCCGCGCTCGGCATCGTCGAACAGCTTTTCCAGGTCGTCCGCGCTGACCTTGATGGGCAGAAGGCCGTTTTTGAAGCAATTGTTGTAGAAGATGTCGCCGAAGGATGTGGAGATCACGCAGGCGATGCCGAAATCCTTGAGCGCCCACGGGGCATGCTCGCGGGACGAGCCGCAACCGAAGTTGTCGCCGGCGACAAGAATCTTGGCGTTGCGATAGGCCGGCTGGTTGAGGACGAAGTCCGGGTTCTCGCTGCCGTCGTCGAGGTAGCGCTTGTCTGCGAACAGACCCTTGCCGAGGCCGGTTCGCTTGATTGTCTTGAGGTACTGCTTGGGGATGATGGCGTCGGTATCGACATTGATCGCCCTTAAGGGGGCCGCGACTCCCTCCAGAACCGTGAACTTCTCCATAATTCATCTCCCAATGCACCAGGCAGCGCAGCCGGCAACGTCGGAACCGCCATTGAGCCCTCCAGGCCGGAGCCGCCAGCCGGCGGAGTGGTCATGAACGCGGAATCCGAATCGGTCAAGGCAGTTCGCAACCTTTGGGCGGACTTTGCTGGCCTTTGGGATGATCCGCCCCGGCCGACATTGCAGCCATGCCGTTCCAGGCGGAGCCGCGACAGCGATGATTGGATGCCTGTTGCAGCCATAGGCCGGGCAAAAAAGTAACGCGCGCCCTGCCCCTCCCTGCCGTCCTCGCTTGCGGGCGGACGGCAGGGAGGGGCAGGGGGCAGGCATCCTTCGACAGGCTCAGGACCGCGCCTTTTCCCGCCCTGCACCTGGGTCCAAGGCGTCGCCGCCGTCAGCTCTGCCCGCCGGCCAGCAGCGGCGTGATGCGACGCACCGCAACGCGGCGGTTGGCCCGCTCTGGCCCCTCGGTCGGAATTTTCAGGAACTGCTTGCCGTAGCCTTGCGTCGTGAGGTTTTCAGCCGGCACGCCGAATTGATTGGTTAGCATGACGGCGACGGATTCGGCGCGACGGTCAGACAAGGAAAGGTTATCGACGTCGTTGCCGACGGCGTCCGTATAGCCCTCGACCAGGAACATTTCGCGCGGATTGCGCTGGATGGCGCGCAATATGCCCTGGGCCACGAAGGCCAGACGATCGGCCTGGTCCGGAGTGATTTCCCACGAACCCGTCTCGAAATTTACCGTGTCGATATCGACGCGCGGCATTCGCGCGCGCAGCGGTTCGCTGTAGAGAATCTCATCAAGCGCGTAGCGGCGTTCGATGCGGTCGACCGGCGGCGCCATCAGGGTGAGATAGATGTCCTCTGCGGTGGCGCGTGCGGCTTCGCGGATGTAAAGCTCGCGCGGAACGCGAATGACCGGCGGGGGCAGCTCGACGAAAAATCCCGCAAAGCCCGCACGGCGCGGCTCAAAGCCGTTATCGATGAGAACCACCTCGCGCCCCGCGGCGTCGCGGCGAACACGGCGAAGCAACCGGCCGTCTTCGTCGACCTCGGTAATGATCCGCCCGCCGTCTGGCCGCAGCACCACCGTGACGGTGTTGTTGCCGTGTCGTTCGACGTTGACTTCGCGCGCGTTGAAGCGGAAGCGATCGGCCTCATCGTGGCGGATTATGTCGTGTCCGCCCTCCCGAATGATCACCCGGTTCGCTTCGCGGATGACGGTCTGGTTGCCCACCTGCACCTGCTGGCGCTCATTGCGCAACTGATCGAGACGCTGCGGCAAGGTCCGGGGATCGACCGGGGCATTCGCGGCCACCGGCGCCGGTGCTGCGGGGCGCTGCTGCAGGATCGGGGCTCCGGGGGCCGCAACCGCGCCCGGTGTCCCAGGCTGTTGTGCGCCAGGCGCCGGTGGCTGGCGCGATGGCAAATTGGGGTTGGCCAATGCAGGCGGCGCCGCGTTCTGTTGACCTGGCGCTGCGCCGGGCCGCGGTGGTTGTCCGGACGGAGTCTGTGCCGTGGCCGGAGGCGGCGCGCTCTGCGGAGCGCCCGGCGCTCCGGGACGCAGGGGCTGGCCCGGAGGCGTCTGAGCGGTCGCCGGCGGCGGCGCGCCCTGCGGAGCGCCCGGCGCTCCGGGACGCAGGGGCTGGCCCGGAGGCGTCTGGGCGGTCGCCGGCGGCGGCGCGCCCTGCGGAGCGCCCGGTGCTCCGGGACGCGGCGGCTGTCCGGGTGGGGTCTGAGCCGTGCTCGGAGTTCCAGGCCGCTGGGGGCTCGACGGCGTTTGGGCGGTTGCCGGCGGCGCCACGTGAGGCGGCGCGCCCGGAGGGGTCTGCGCCTGCGCGGGCGGCGCAGCGTGAGGCGGCTGTCCGGGCGGCGTTTGCGCGGTGGCGGGCGGTCCGCCGGGATGCTGTTGCGGGGCTGGCTGCACGGTGGCGGGCCCCTGTCGGCCGGGAGGTGCATTGGCGGCCGGCGGACGTTGCTGGGCCGGCGCTCCAGGAGCCGTCGGCGCGCCCTGACCGGGCCGCTGGCCGGGCGGCCGCCTTTCTCTCTCGTCGCCCGGGGGCGGAGCGGCTTGTGCGACGCGAATCCCATCTTTTATGGGCTCGGAGAGCGTCGCTTGCGGGCTAGCGGAGGCAAGAAGCATTGCAGTGCAAAGCAGAAGGGAACTACGTGTCATTGGTTCCTCGCCGTGGTGGGTGATCGCAACCCGTTGATCGCAACCTTGTGCGGTTTCGATATCGAACCGCGCCGGTCGGTGGAGGTTGATGAGTCCGCGCCCCCCGCGCGACGTGCTGCGCCAGCCGTCAGACTGCAAACGATCACAACACGCCAAAACTGCGGCGAGAATCGCCGATATTGGTACTTTAGTAAGGTTTGCGGACGATTTGTCCCAGGCGGGCGCTTCAGGCCCTTCGTTCGACAAGCAGCTTCTTGATTTCCGCGATCGCCTGAGCCGGATTGAGCCCTTTTGGGCAGGCTTTGGCGCAATTCATAATGGTATGGCAGCGATAGAGCCGGAACGGATCTTCCACATCGTCGAGTCTTTCGCCCGTCGCTTCGTCACGGCTGTCGATGATCCAGCGATACGACTGTAACAGCGCCGCAGGACCGAGGTAGCGGTCGCTATTCCACCAATAGCTCGGGCATGAGGTCGAGCAGCAGGCGCACAGGATGCACTCATAAAGCCCGTCGAGCTTTGCGCGGTCCGCATGACTCTGCTTCCACTCCTTTTCGGGCGTAACTGATTCGGTCTGCAGCCATGGCTTGATCGACGCGTACTGCGCGTAGAACTCGGTGAGGTCCGGCACCAGGTCTTTGACCACCGGCATGTGCGGCAGCGGATAAATCTTCACCGCGCCCTTGATGTCTCGCATGTCCTTGGTGCAGGCGAGCGTGTTGGCGCCGTCGATGTTCATGGCGCAGGACCCGCACACGCCTTCCCGGCAGGAGCGCCGGAAAGTCAAGGTCGGATCGATCTTATTCTTGATCCAGATCAGCCCGTCGAGAACCATCGGGCCGCAGTCCTCAAGATCGACCTGGTAGGCGTCGAGGCGCGGATTTCTGCCGTCTTCAGGGTTCCAGCGGTAGACCTGGTATTCGCGAAGCTCGCGCGCCTCCAGCGGCGCCGGCCAAGCCTTGCCCTGGGTGATCTTGGAGTTTTTTGGAAGCGTGAACTGGACCATGTGCCTGCCTCAATACACCCGCGCCTTCGGCTCGACATACTGCACGTCATTGGTCATCGTGTAGGTGTGCACCGGCCGGTAGTCGATCCGCACGCTGCCGTTGGCAAAATCAAGCCATGTGAGCGTGTGCTTCATCCAGTTCTTATCGTCGCGGTCCGGGAAATCTTCGCGTGCGTGGGCGCCGCGGCTTTCGGTACGGTTGGCGGCGGAGTCCATGGTGACGACCGCCTGCGCGATCAGGTTGTCGAGCTCCAGCGTTTCAATGAGATCGGAGTTCCAGATCAGGGAGCGGTCGAACACCTTGATATCGGCCACGCCGGCCAGCACCTGATGAATGAGCTTTGAGCCCTCCTCCAGGACTTCGCCTGTCCGGAACACGGCGCAATTTGCCTGCATCACTTTCTGCATCGTGGCGCGGATTTCGGCGGTCGGGGTCGAGCCGTCCGCGTTGCGGAATTTGTCGAGGCGCGCCAGCGGCAGATCAGCGGAGTCCTTCGGCAGCTCGGCATGCTTTTCGCCCGGCTCGATCAACTCGGCACAGCGCAGCGCCGCGGCGCGGCCGAACACGACGAGATCGATCAAGGAATTCGAGCCGAGCCGGTTAGCGCCATGAACCGAAACACAGGCGGCTTCGCCAAGCGCCATCAGGCCGGGCACCACGGACTCAGGATCCCCGTTCTTCTTGGTAACGACCTCACCGTGATAATTGGCGGCGATACCGCCCATGTTGTAATGCACCGTAGGCAGCACCGGTATCGGCTCACGCGTGACATCGACGCCGGCAAATATGCGTGCGCTCTCCGAAATGCCGGGCAGCCGCTCGTGAATCACCTCGGGGTCAAGGTGATCGAGGTGCAGGAAAATGTGATCCTTGTTCCTGCCGACGCCCCGGCCCTCGCGGATTTCGATCGTCATCGCCCGGGACACAACGTCGCGCGAGGCCAGGTCCTTGGCCGAGGGCGCATAGCGCTCCATGAAGCGCTCGCCCTCGGAATTGGTGAGATATCCGCCTTCGCCGCGCACGCCCTCGGTGATCAGGCAGCCGGCGCCGTAGATCCCGGTCGGGTGAAACTGCACGAATTCCATATCCTGAAGCGGCAGGCCGGCGCGCAGCACCATGGCGTTGCCGTCGCCCGTGCAGGTGTGCGCAGACGTGCAGGAGAAATAGGTGCGCCCATATCCGCCGGTGGCGAGTATCGTCATGTGGGCGCGGAACCGGTGGATGGTGCCGTCGTCAAGCTTGAGCGCCACCACGCCGCGGCAACGGCCCTCATCCATGATGAGATCAATTACGAAATATTCGATGAAAAACTCGGCTGCGTGCCTGAGCGCGGCGCCATAGAGCGTGTGCAACATGGCATGGCCGGTGCGGTCGGCGGCCGCGCAAGTCCGCTGGGCGGTGCCTTTGCCATAATGGGTCGTCATGCCGCCGAACGGCCGCTGGTAAATCTTGCCCTCTTCGGTGCGCGAGAATGGCACGCCCCAGTGTTCAAGTTCGTAGACCGCCGCGGGGGCGTTGCGGCACAGATACTCGATCGCATCCTGATCGCCGAGCCAGTCCGAGCCCTTGACGGTGTCGTACATGTGCCACCGCCAGTCATCCTCGCCCATGTTGCCGAGCGCCGCCGAAATGCCGCCCTGCGCCGCGACCGTGTGGGAGCGGGTCGGGAACACCTTGCTGATGCAGGCAGTCCGCAGACCCGCCTGGCTGCATCCCACGACGGCGCGCAGGCCCGAACCGCCAGCGCCGACCACGACAACATCGTAGGTATGATCCTCGATCGGATAGGCCCGCCCATTGATCGCAGGGGCGGCGCCGTTGCCTGCTCCGTTGGTGGACATCGGCTCAAACTCCAAACGACAGCCTGAGGATCGCGTAGATCGCCGCGAGTCCCGCCGCGATGGCAAAGAAGGCGTTGAGGATCAGGAGCGCGTATTTGGCGCGCTCGTCATGCACGTAATCCTCGATGATCACCTGCATGCCGATTCTCATGTGAAAGAACACCGAAATGATGAACAGCACCATGACGATCGCAACCGGCGTCGAGCCCAATATCTGGGCAACGGCGGCGTGATTGCGCCCGATCAAGGAAATAACAATCAGGACCGCTGCGATGGTCAGCGGAATGTTGGCGATCGCCGTGAGACGCTGGCGGATGAAATCATCGGTGCCCGACTTCGCCGAACCATAGCCGCGCACCCGGCCGAGCGGCGTGCGCATGTTTGCAGGACGCGCGCTCATGGCGTTGATCTCCTCACCGCAGCCCCCCCATCAGGTATCCGCCGATCACCCATAAAATGATTGTCAGCAGGATCGATCCCACCAGATTGGCGCGCACCAGCCACTCCCGCTCGGCGGCGCCGAAGCCCCGGCCGGTATCCCATATCAGGTGGCGCACCCCGCCAAGCATGTGATGGAGCAGGGCCCAGGTGTAGCCGAACAGAACGACGCGGCCGATGAAGCTCGCGGCCGCCGACTGAAACGTCGCGTAGGCCCCGGGACCGGACGCCGCTGCGAGCAGCCACCAGACCAACAATAACGTCCCTATGTAGAGCGCGGCGCCGGTGATCCGATGCACAATCGACATCATCATCGAGAGCATCGGTCGATAGATCGTCAGATGCGGCGACAGCGGCCGCTCGGCGGAGACCTTGGCTTCAGCCATCTTGTAAACCCAGAATCGCGACGGCACTCTTCAAGCAGATGCGGCGGGCGAGCACAATGGCAACCTTGCCGTGCGTTGCATGCAGTGCGGCATGCGCATCGCTCTGCCCCCTGGGGGGAGGAACGGCGCGGCCTGTAGATAATCCGTTTCTGGTTCGCCGGGGAGAGGTTCGAGCGTTTTTTTGCACCGGTTAACGCTGGCATTGCGTCGTGGCCCCGCTTCACCCGGCGCAACGCGGCCCACGCTTCCTGGTGCGGAATGGTGGTCGAATAATGAGCTCCATGCATGGCCTGGGACGGGTTGAGCGACGGCGACAGCAGGGCCCCTCAGGGCATTTCGACGGCGTGGCCGCCAGCAGCTTCGCGAAGTTTGCCATCGGGCCGGCCAAAGGCCGAAGCGGCTCAACCCACCCTGGAGAGGATTTCGATACGGTTGAATCAGGGGCGTTGCCGCGGCGTCCCT
>JAJPKK010000234.1 GCA_021323775.1 Hyphomicrobiales bacterium | reverse complement strand
GACATCAAGTTTGGCATTCCGATCACGGAGAACATATCGAGCCAACTGCGCTACACCGGCTACAGCCAGGAAATCTCGCTGCCGTTCCAGTTGATGAACTGTAACAACATTAATCCAAACAGCGCGCTGGGAACGTTTCCTGAGGCTGCCAACGCGCCGTTTATAATTGATCCTGCAACGGGGCTTCCTTTCTCTCAGGACCCGAATCAGCAGAACTGCTTCCAGGACGGCGAAGCTTCGCTAGCGGTGCGCAAGGAGCTGGCGGCCGGAGCGGTCTTCGTGTCCTCGCCAGGCTATTCCATCGCTTACAACACCCTCGACAACGGCAAGAATCCGACAAACGGCCTAATTGCCCAGTTCAAGCAGGACGTCGCGGGCGCCGGCGGCGACGTCAGATTTGTCAAATCGACTTTGGACGTGAGGCTTTATAATGAAATCTTTCCCGATGTGGTGGCTCTGGTGCGCGGCCAGGCTGGTTATGCCACCGGCTGGGGGGGAGAAGGTCTACGCATGCTCGACCACTTCCAGGCCGGCCCCAATTTGGTGCGCGGATTTGCGCCGGCCGGCTTTGGACCTCGCGACGTGACGCAGTCCGTTCAACTGTGCGGTCAGCCCATGCTGGAGTGCGGCACGAACGACGCACTTGGCGGCTCGCTTTATTGGGCGGGGTCGGTCGAATTCCAGGTGCCGATGTTCTTTGCCCCGAAGGATTTCGGCATGAAACTGGCGTTCTTTAGCGATGTGGGTTGGTTGGGGGATTACGTCGGGCCGACGTCTTGGGCGCAGACCGGCGAAACATTGGTTCAGAGCCCTGCAAACAACATTCGGTCGTCGGTTGGCGTCGGCTTGATCTGGGATTCTCCGTTTGGCCCGCTACGGTTCGACCTTGCTTATCCGATAACCAAGGAGCCCTGGGATTTCAAACAGATATTCCAGTTCGGAGGCGGGACGAGATTCTAGGACGGATTCCGGTTAGCTGTCAGCCCGGGGCAATTGCCGTCTCTCTGGTTGTGGCCGGGCATTGTCCGGCCGCGTCATTACCGCGGTGCCCCGTCGGCGCTCGGCGACGGCGACACAAGCTCAGCGACGATGCTCGTGTTTGGCGCGTGGTTAAGCTATGCATTGAGCGGCGCAGATGCGCGCGGCCTGGATGGGGGGAATTCGGGCTGGGCGTTGCTGCAGCAAGACCGCTTTCCGGGTTTCGCTGACGTTTAACCCGGGCTACAAGGCTGCGGTTCGCCGCTTCCTTTGTTATCCGATGGCCCAACCGCTGTTCTTCAAAACGGCAAAGCCGTTAACGCTAGCCGAGATCGCAGCCATCACGGGCGCCAAGCCCGCCGACGGCGTGCCGCTCGATCGTGTCATCACCAGTATCGCGGCGCTCGATGCCGCGCGTGGAAGCGACCTCACATTCTTCGACAATCCGAAATATCTAGACGAACTCGCCGGTACGCGCGCAGGCGCCTGCCTTCTGGCGCCGCGGTTCGCCAAGGATGCTCCCCCTTGGCTTGCGGTGCTCGCGGTCCGCGAGCCTTACCGCGCTTTCGTCGCCGTCGCGCGAACTTTGTTTCCCGATTCGCTGCGGCCGTCACTGGTATTCGCAAGCGCCGGCATCGCGCCCGGGGTCCACGTGCATCCTTCAGCGCGTCTCGAATCCGGCGTTTCGCTCGATCCGGGCGTCGTGGTCGGGCCCGAAGCAGAAATCGGGTCGGGCACGGTCGTCGCTGCCAACGCGGTCGTCGGACCGGGCGTTCGAATCGGACGCAACTGTTCGATCGGAGCACAAAGCTCCGTTCTCAACAGCCTAATCGGGGACCGGGTGATCATTCATCCGGGGTGCCGTCTTGGCCAGGACGGCTTCGGCTACGTGCTTGGCCGAACCGCGCACATGAAAGTGCCGCAGATTGGCCGCGTCATCGTTCAGGATGACGTGGAGATCGGAGCCGGGAGCACGATCGACCGCGGCGCCAATCGCGACACCGTGATAGGGGAGGGTACAAAAATCGACAACCTTGTGCAGATCGGCCACAATGTCGCCATTGGCAGGCATTGTGTGCTGGTCGCGCAGGTCGGAATTTCAGGCAGCGTGACGCTTGAAGATTTCGTCGTGCTCGGCGCCCGCGTCGGGGTTAATAATCACGTCACCATCGGGGAGGGCGCACAAATCGCCGCTTGCTCGATCGTCGCGCGCGATGTGCCTGCGGGGGCGCGGTATGGCGGCTTCCCGGCGAAGCCGGTGAAACAGTGGATGCGGGAGATGTTTCTCATGGAGCGGCTGGCATCGCGCCAACCGGCATCCGATAAGACCAGAGACGAACACATCGGTCGCCGAGATCCAAAGGACATGGTCCAAGGGAAATGAACGAAGCCGCGAGCTCGCTGGAGGCGATCGATATTGCCGGTATCCTCCGGGCCATCCCGCATCGCTACCCGTTCCTGATGGTGGATCGCATCGTCTCCATTCGCGGCGACGACTTCGCAATCGGAATCAAGAACGTCAGCGCCAACGAGCCGCAGTTCCAGGGACACTTTCCAGACAATCCGGTGTTCCCCGGCGTGCTGTTGCTCGAAGGCATGGCGCAGACCGCGGGCGTCATCTGCATGCAAATGCTAGGCCGCAACGGAGCGAAGGCGGGCGTTTATTTCCTCACCATCGACAAGGCAAAATTCCGCAAACCCGTCCGTCCGGGCGATACCGTCGAATATCACATGACCAAGACCGCCAGGCGCAGGAACATGTGGTGGTACCGCGGCGAAGCGAGAGTTGCCGGCCAGATCGTGGCGGAAGGCGAACTCGGCGCCATCATCGCCAACTTGTGAGCCCGGCGATGAGCGCGATCCATCCGACCGCATGCGTCGCGCCGGGCGCCCGGATCGCCGATGGCGCGTCGATCGGTCCCTATTGCATCATCGGGCCCGACGTCGCGGTGGGCGAGGGGTGCCGGCTCGTCGCCCATGTCCATGTCGCCGGCCATACGACCATTGGGGCGCGCACCGTCATCTACCCGTTTGCATCGCTCGGCACGCCGCCGCAATCCGTGAAATATCGTGGCGGGCCGACGCGGCTGACGATCGGGGCGGACTGCGATATCCGCGAGAATGTGACCATCAACATCGGCACCGAGGATGATCGCGGCGTGACCGAAATCGGCGATCGCTGTTTTCTGATGGCCGGCTCCCACGTGGCCCATGACTGCAAGGTCGGCAGCGATGTGACCTTCGCCAATAATGCGGTGTTGGGGGGGCACGTCAGTGTGGGCGACCACAGCTTCTTGGGCGGCCAGGCCGCGGTGCGCCAGTTCGTGCGGATCGGGGAGGGGGCGATGATCGTCGGAATGAGCGGCGTTCGCGCCGACATCATTCCGTGGGGCATGGCGCAGGGGCCGCTGGCAAACCTCACTGGCATCAACGTGGTTGGCCTGCGGCGGCGCGGCTTTGCCAAGCTTGAGATTTTGCGCCTGCGCGAAGCCTATCGCGAGTTATTTCTCGGCGATGGTCTGTTTCGCGACCGCTTGGCGCGGGTCGAGGGGAAGTGTGCTGGCGATCGGCTGGTTGGCGGCATCCTCGCTTTCATCCGCAGCGGGACGCGGCCGCTCGCGAGTGCGATCCGCCGCACCAGCGCAGCTGCAGAGCAGGAGGCGTGACGGCGCGAGTCCAATGGCGATAGGTGCTCGATCATGCGGCCGCGGCCCCCCCGAGACTCCCTCCCCCCCTTTGGGGGAGGGTCGGGGTGGGGGGGCGGACGGTTTGGTTCGGAAGGTGCCCGCGGGCACGACCCCCACCGACCCGTCCCCACAAGCGGGAGGGGAGCAGAAAGGCGGCGCCGCGTCCGATTGCCCCGCGCATGCGGGGGACGGCAGGGAGGGGCGTGCTCCAACCGATACGCCCGCCAGCGCCCCTCTCGCCGTCATTTGCGGCGCCGGAACGGTGCCTTTTGCGGTCGCCGATGCGGTGGAGCGACGCGGACAGCGCGTGGTGCTGTTTGCGCTGCGCGGATGGGCCGATGCAGCGGCGGTTGAGGCCTACCCTCATCACTGGATCTCACTCGGTCAGTTCGGGCGGTTTTGTCGGCTTGCGCATAGGGAGCGCTGCCGCGACATTGTCCTGGTCGGTGGCTTGGTCAGGCCGCCGATTCTGCGCCTGCGCCTCGACTGGGGCGCGTTGAAGCAGCTCCCCGTGATCATCCGTTCGTTCCGCGGCGGCGACGATCACCTCCTGTCCGGAATCGGGCGCATGTTTGAGGGTGCGGGGTTTCGCCTTCTCGGCGCTCATGAAGTGGCGCCGGAAATTACCGCACCGCCCGGTCCGCTCGGGCGGTTCAAGCCCTCGGCGGCGGTGGAGGACGACATCGGCCGCGGCTTCGCGCTGCTCAATGCCATGAGCGCGTTCGATGTGGGGCAAGCCGCGGTCATTGCCGGCCGCCGCGTGCTGGCGGTCGAGGCTGCGGAAGGCACCGACGCCATGTTGGATCGCGTCACGGCCATGCGCGCAGAGGGCCGGATCGCGCCTGCGCGCGGCGCCGGCGTGCTTGTGAAGGCGCCAAAACGCCGTCAGGACCGCCGGTTCGACCTGCCGTCCATTGGACCCGGAACCGTGACGCGCGCCGCCCAGGCGGGGCTTGCCGGGATCGCGATCGTTGCAGGGGCGACGATCGTCGCGGAACCACAACGTCTCATCGAGGCTGCAGACAGTGCGGGCCTGTTCGTCGTCGGGCGGCCCGACCCGGAGTCGGCAGCAGGGGCGGCATGAGGATCTTCCTCATCGCGGGGGAGGAGTCGGGCGACCGTCTCGGGGCGTCTCTGATGGCTGCGATCGAGACGCTTGCGCCAAGCCCAGTGAGGTTTGCCGGAATCGGCGGCAGGGCGATGACAGAACGCGGCCTCAAGAGCCTGTTTCCGCTCGACGATCTGGCAGTCAACGGCTTTTCCGCCATTCCGGCTCGATTGCCGCTCATCCTGCGGCGCATCCGCGAGGCCGCGGACGCGGTGATCGCGGATAAGCCGGACTCGCTCGTCATCATCGACAGCCCGGATATCACCCATCGGGTGGCGAGGCGTGTGCGCGCCGCGGCGCCCCACATTCCGATCATCGATTACGTGTCGCCCACGGTGTGGGCATGGCGGCCGGGCCGCGCCGCCGCCATGCGGCGCTACGTGGATCATGTGCTGGCGCTGCTGCCGTTTGAGCCGGAAGTCCACCGCCGGCTTCACGGGCCGCCCTGCACCTACGTGGGCCATCCGCTCGCGGAGGCCGTCACGACGCTGCGGCCGTCGCCGCAGGAAGCCGCACGCCGCGCGAAAGAACCGCCCTTGCTGCTGGTGCTGCCCGGCAGCCGTGGCGGCGAGATCAGACGGCACCTTGGGGTTTTCGGCGCTGCGGCGGGCCTCGCGGCGGAACGCCTGGGCGGGGTCGAGGTGGTGTTGCCGACTGTGCCGCATTTGGTGGAGCGCGTGCGCCGTGACACGGCAGGCTGGCCGGTCGCCCCCCGCCTCGTGGTCGAGCCTGAGGAGAAGTGGGCAGCGTTTCGCCAGGCCCGCGCCGCGCTCGCGGCGTCCGGCACGGTCACGCTTGAGCTCGCCCTCGCCCAGGTTCCGACCGTCATCGCCTACAAGGTTACGCTCTTTGAGGAATTGATTGCCCGCGCCCTGGTGAAGGTGAAGATGGTGGGCCTCGCCAATATCATCCTGGATGAGATGGTCATGCCGGAGCTTCTGCAGCGGGAGGCAACGGCAAAAAACCTTGCCGACGCGCTCGTTGCGGTCACCAGGGATTCGCCCGAGCGCCAGCGCCAGCGCGAATCCTTTGCCAAGCTTGATGCGATCATGGAGATCGGCCGCACGGCGCCGAGCGAACGCGCCGCCGCTGCGGTTATTGCGCTGTCCCGCAGAGGCTCACTTTACGAAGCTTAAATATGAAGCGAGGGCATCGATTTCGTTCGCCGACAATGTCCTCGCGACTCGCGGCATCGGTTCGGCAGCCGCGTGATATCCTTCGCCCCACTGCTGTAGTCTTTTTTTCAAATAGAAATAAGACAATCCTCCCAGGCGGGGAATTTGCCTGACGCCTTCGGCATTCGGACCGTGGCAAACAAGGCAGGAGACAATATTGGACTCAGGGATTCCTAGCTCGTAGATCTTCTTTCCTGCGGCTGCGAGTTCCTGGTCTCCATCATTGGCGGCTCTGGTGGGAAGCGACGAAAAATACATCGCAAAATCACGCGCCGCGCGGGGATTGAGATTTGCCGCGGCATCCCACATGTACTGCTTCGAAAGCGGATTGTCGCGCCTGTGTCTGCTGAAGTCCATAAGCTCATTTATGATGTACTGATGGCGCTGTCCGGCCAATCGCGGCGCGGTCGTAAAGCCTTGCCCCGACGTGCCATGGCACCAGGTGCAATTGCGGATCGGGATGGTTTCACCGGCCGATACGGGACCGCCGGCGGAAAAGAAAATCGCCAGCATTGCGAGCTTTGATGTGATGGATTTCATGATCTGAGTTCTCGCGCCATCAGGGCCGGCACAATCCAATTCACGGAAGGTAGCTGAGGTAGGCCGCGATGGCGGCAATCTGGGACTGGGTCAAATTGTGCGCGGTCGGCGTCATGATGGCCGATGTGTCAACTTTCGTCCCGCCTTGCCCTCGCTCTTTGCTCCAGTTTGTCAATTCGTTCACGGTGTAGGGAAAGAGCTGACCCGCCAGCCGGGGAATTTCGTCTTGACCCTTGGCCTCCGGACCATGGCAAGCAGAGCATGCCGGCACGTCGGACTCTGGTAATCCCTCCTGGTAGATCGTTCTTCCCGTTGCCACACGATCCTTCGGGCCGCCGCCGATCGGTCTCGCATCGAGGTTCCTGAAATGCGCCGCCAAGGCCGCCACCATCCACGGACTCAGGGAGTGCGCCACGTTGGCCATGACGGGGTTCGTCCGTCTGCGCTCATTAAAGGCCCGCAACTGGTTCTCAAGATACTTGGGTTGCTGCCCGGCGAGCCGCGGTATAGGAAAATACCCGTAATAACCCTGCCCCGACAGACCGTGGCAGGTCTTGCAGTACTCAAGCTTGGCCTGAAGGTCTTGCCCCGGCAGAGCGGCAGCGCCGCTGTGTTCCGGGCGCCCCGCTGTGGAGAGAACGATTGCAAGAACTGCCGTTGGCATGGCCAATCGTAAACTGCCGAGCTCCATAAATCCGGCCTCCGCGCTCTTCGATTAGGGTCGTGCTTCAACGATGCCGAAGAGCTTCGACCACCGCCTATTGTGACCACAGGTGAAAATTAACGCCGAGCTTCACGGTCTGCACGCTCTCTTTGACATCGACAGGCGCAGGACCGAATCCGTTGATGCTATCGGTCATCTGTATGGTTCGCGTGCCTAAGCCATAGTAGTCGTATTCGATCCGCGCCGACCAGTTGCGTGAAAAAGCCCACTCGATGCCGGCCCCGACCGTCCAGCCGTCACGAGTGTCCAAGCCTTCAAATCCGAAACCGCTGCCAACCACATCATATTTGCCGCCCGCCCATGCCGCGCCGCCCTTGACGTAATACAGCCAGCGGTCGACCGCATATCCGAGGCGTCCGGTGACGCTGGCAAGAAAATCGGTCCTTGCGGTGACGAGTGCGGCGCCGCCGACGTCGGGGAGATCCACCGTCGTGCTGCCATTCATCGCGGCGCCCGACGCGGAACCTTCGACCCCGGCCACCCAGCTGGGGGCGAACTGGTAATCGCAGCCAAATTGCCCGCCGACCACCGCCCCGGACGGGTTGACCTGGGCAGTGGTGACGCCGCTTGCCGGCGTGCCAAAAGCATTCACTTCTACGAGCCCTGCCGGGTCCGTGACATCCTGACGAGCCCAACCGCCGCCGGCGTGCGCCCCCAGGAAACAACTGCTCCACGTGAAGGGCGGCAGCACGGGCGCTTTGACAGCCAGATCGGCGGCGAGTGCGGGGATGCTCAATGACGCAAGTGCAACACTGAGGAGCATCAGCTTTCTCATTTGAAGATTCTCCGTGTGCATGCGAGGCCTACATGGCAAACCAGGCATGGAGGAACAGGGTGTTTTGATCGTGGGCGCCGATCGTCGTGCCGTCGAATTTGTTGTAGTAGGTGTATTGCAGACCGACGCGCGCGTTGAACCACGGCCAACCAGGCGCCTTGCTGACGCCGAACGGGATGTAGGCGATTTCAGCCATGAAGCCGTTGCTGTTCGGGCTGTTTCCGCTCGCCAAGGCTGAATACAGCGTAGGGTCGGAGCTGCCCCGGATGTCGAAATACTGGGCGGTCAGCACGACCCGGTTGTCGCCGCCATAAGCCAACGAAGCCTGCAGCTTGAGCGAGTTGAGGTCATTGGTCGGATTGGAGGAACCGCCATTGGCGAAGGTCGCATCGAGTCTTTGGAATTCGCGGATGTAACTGCCGCGCAGTGTCAGCCAGTATTTGTCGCCCTGATACTGATATTGCGTGTCGAAACCGGCATCGGTGAATTTGTCGGTTTGCCCGAAAGTGCCCATGCTTCCCGACGCGAATGTCGGGTCGATCCAGGGATTAATCTCGGTGTGCATCCCGAAGGTGCCGACCATGAGCGAATGATTGCCCCATTGCGGCTCGAGGGCTGCGCGCCAGTAGGGGGCAAAGCCGTCGATCAGCCCCGGCGCTCCAAAGGGATCGACGCCGACCGCGTTCTGCTGCTTGAATCCGAGCGTTCTGTAGGCCGACGCCTCAAGATAAAGCATGTCATTGATGAACGCATACGCTCCGACCCCGCCGACATGCGCCGCGAAAGCGCCTTCAATGACCGTCTTGGCCGAAGGCGTCGACGCGATGGTCGACGAGGCATACGGGAAGGACCAGGCGGGCGTGGTGTTCCACACGTCCTGAACGGTCGGATTGTTGTTGGCCGTGATGCCGTAAATGAAGTCGAGCGGGCCGGCGGTCGCAGTCTTGGCAAAGCGGACATCGGTATTGTCCCATGTCCACGTATGCCCGAACGGATCCGGGAAGCCGCCGGCAGGGGGCGCGTTGTAGGTGACCTGCGCAAATGCCCCGATGCTGTCCGTGATGGCGCCGCCCCAGAAGCCGCTGACCGGCGATAGAATCACGTTGTCGTTGCTTTTGAACGGATCCGTCGGCGGCGGCAGCGGCGATTGCGTATGCGTAAAGCCGACGATGGCCATCATCGAGATCGGCGGCACATAATCCTTGTCGTCGCTGTCGCCAGAATCGCTTGCCTTCGCATAGCCGCGCGTCTTGTCGGTGGCGGATTGGGAATCATTCGCACTAGGAAATGCTGGAAATGGCGTCGTGCGGTACGGTCCGCCACCGGCCGTATAGCCAAGCAGCTTGAACCGGCGGCCGTACGGAGTAAGCGCGGGGAAATCGGTATGGCACGTACCGCACGGCTGCCCGGTCTGCCGTGCGAAACTCGGCAGGGCTTTTGCTGGCGGCGCGAAACCAATGGGCAGCAAACCAGCAAGCCCGAAGACCATCGCAGCCGCGGCAATCAGCGGGCGACACCCGGGGTGGAGAGAGAACCGTCCACAATTTCGTATCGCGCGCGAGTCCGTTCTCGCGTTACAATCGTGCGAGCACACAGGTCGTTACCGTGTCTTAAGGGGGGGCAGCTAATTGATAATAATATAGAGTCGGGTAGCTGACTTATTTAAAGTCTGCAATGCCTCACATTTCGCCGAGCTGTTGTGTTTCGGCCACACAAGTGCCGGCCTTTCCGTAGTCATCGCGGTATCGACGCTGGATGGGTGAGGCAGCCATCCGGCTGGTCGCGGCCGGAGCGGGCCCTCGGCGCGGCCCGGAGGCCGTTCTGATCTGCATCAAGGTGCAGCTCAGTTTCAGGTAATAGGAAAACCTTATGGAGGGCGGATCATGAAAATTATCGGCTTGAAACTAACGCTGCCTGCGGTTCTCGCAATCGCTTTCGCCAGCCCGGCCAGCGCGGCAGAGCACGGCGCAGCGCCGAATAAGGATTTTGAGGCCAAGGTTCAATACTGCAAAACCTGCCATGGGCTGTCGGGCCAAGGTTTTCGCGGCGCATATCCGATGCCGCGACTCGCCGGACAGCAACCCGAATACCTTGAGAATCAATTGCGCGCCTTCATTGACCGCAGGCGAACGAATCCCGTCATGTTCAACGTGGCCCATGTGCTTAGCCCGTCGATGGTGACGGCGCTAGCCAAGTATTTTAAGGACCTTGATCCCAAGCCGCTGGACGGCGCTCCAACAGAACTCGCGGCCATGGGCAAAAAAATCTACCAGGAAGGGATTGCCAGCGCCAATGTCCCCGCGTGCGCGTCTTGCCACGGCCAAGACGCCAAAGGCCAGGGCGAGTTCCCGCGTCTCGCCGGTCAGCTCTACGATTATGTCCAAAAGAAGCTGATGAACTGGGATAAAGAGCGCGGTCAGGATCGGGCAAAACCCGATACGTCGGCGATCATGGAGCCGATCGCCCATGGATTGACCCAGCAGCAAATTGCAGCCGTGGCGGCCTATGTGAGCAATCTGGAGTAGGTTTCTTCGTTAGCTCAACTCCACCTTCGGCGCGCAAAGGATCATGCGGCGGAGGAGCGACGCCTCGAATTGCGCGCTCGTCGATATCGCTCAGCGGCCGGCATTGCTTCCCGAACGGAGGCGTTCGTCGAAATCAATTGTCGTTCTCGTTGGCGGCGGCAACGGCAACGCTGAGGGGCCGCGGCGGGAGACGGCGCCGTCCTGCCGTGCGTCCATTTTCCGGCCATTTGCATTTTGCTTCTATGAATCTTGCATGTGTCAAGAAGCCTGAGGCCGAGTGCACGTCCCATCTCGGCGTCGGTGAAGCGGCTGCCAGTGTTCTCCACTCTTGCGGGCGGCGGCAGCCGCGCAGCGGCGATCGGAGTGCGCTCAACCGCGGGCCAATCGCCGCCTAAGCCGTCCACACCTTGCGGGCCGGGCCGCGAGCGATCGCGGCGTGGCCGCTCTGCGTCGTGACCCCCCGCTCCGGCGAATGCTGACGGACGCGGCCATGGCGCGCTCGCGCGAGGCCGGAGCGGCGTGCACGCCGTCGGCCATTCGGCAATCACTTCCGCCGCGAGATCGGAAGGTACTCGCGCTGGGTGGCGCCGCTGTAGAGTTGCCGCGGCCGGCCAATCTTCTGACTCGGGTCCTCGATCATTTCTTTCCATTGGGCGATCCAGCCCACAGTGCGGGCAACGGCGAAGAGCACCGTGAACATCGCGGTTGGGAAGCCCATCGCCTTGAGGGTGATGCCGGAATAGAAATCGATATTCGGATAGAGCTTCTTTTCGATGAAATAGTCGTCGTGAAGCGCGATCCGCTCCAGCTCGAGGGCGACGTCGAGCAGGGGATCGTCCTTGATGCCCATTTCGTTGAGCACCTCATGGCAGGTCTTCTGCATGATCTTCGCGCGCGGGTCATAATGCCTGTAGACCCGGTGGCCGAACCCCATCAGGCGGAAGCTGTCGTTCTTGTCCTTGGCGCGCTTGATGAACTCCGGAATGCGGTTGACGGTGCCGATTTCGGCCAGCATCTTCAGCGCCGCCTCGTTGGCGCCGCCATGAGCCGGGCCCCACAGGCAGGCGCATCCGGCCGCGATGCAGGCGAACGGATTGGCGCCCGAAGAGCCGGACAGCCGCACCGTCGAGGTTGAGGCGTTCTGCTCGTGATCGGCGTGCAGGATGAAGATGCGATCCATCGCGCGCGCCAGCACGGGATTGACTTTGTATTCCTCGCACGGCACCGCGTAGCACATGCGCAGGAAGTTTGCCGCATAGGCGAGGTCGTTCTTGGGATAGATGAACGGCTGGCCGATCGAATATTTGTAGGCCATGGCCGCCAGCGTCGGGAGCTTTGCGATCATGCGGATCGAGGCGATGTCGCGCTGCACCGGGTCGGAGATGTCAGTAGAGTCGTGATAGAAGGCGGACAGCGCGCCCACCGAGCCGACCATCACCGCCATCGGGTGGGCATCGCGCCGGAATCCCTGGAAAAATCGGCTCATCTGCTCGTGGACCATCGTGTGGCGGGTCACGAGATAGTCGAAATCGTGCTTCTGCGCTGCGGTCGGAAGCTCGCCATAGAGCAGGAGGTAGCAGGTCTCGAGGAAATCGCCGTGCTCTGCAAGCTGCTCGATCGGATACCCGCGATAGAGCAAGATGCCGTTGTCGCCGTCGATATAGGTGATTTTTGACTCGCAGCTCGCGGTCGATGTGTAACCCGGATCGTAAGTGAAGATACCGGCCTGATTATACAGCTTCGAAATGTCGATGACGTCTGGCCCGATGGTGCCCTCATACACGGGAAATGTGTAGCTCTTGTCACCCAGGGTCAGAGTGCCCGTCTTGGTATTGGCACCGGAACGTACGTCCATGCTGGTATCCTCGATGAGAAAAGCGCCACATAGCTGCAGCCATCAGCCCCGGGCGCGAAGTTGGCCGGCTTCGTCGAGCTTAACACGTCGAGCCAGGCCGCTGTGCTCCCCCCTCAATCTGGGTACCGTATTCATTTGTGCGCCGCAAGATGGCGACGCTCAGGCGACGCTCGGTCTGCTCTCTGAGCGCCTCGCGGAACCCGTTCTCCCGCCCTCCGATACAAACCTCGCGTGTATATTGTAGCTGTACCCTTCGTCGCGACAAGATAGGTCACATGAACGTGTTCACGCCGCCTGGGAAGCCAGGTCGCTCAGCCGCGCGAGGCTTTCCGGCTTGCCCAGCACGTGCAGCACATCGAAGATGCCGGGCGAGGTGAGGCGGCCGGTGAGAGCCGCACGCAACGGCTGCGCCACGGCGCCGAGCTTGAGGTCCTTACGCTCCACAAAGGCCCGCACGGCGCTTTCGATCATCTCTTTGGTCCACGGCTCGACCTTCGACAGGTCTGGGAGCAACTCAGCGATCATGGCGCAGGCCTGAGATCCCAACAGCGACTTTGCCTTCTCGTCGATTGCGATCGGACGCTCTGCATAAAGAAATTGCGCGCTATCAATTAGTTCCACCAGATTCTTGGCGCGCTCCTTGAGCCCCGGCATCGCCGCGCAGAGCCTGGCCTTGAGATCGGGCGTGAACTTGGCCGCGAGTTCGGCGCCGTTTGCAATGTGCGGCAGGAGACGCTCGATCATGCCGACAAGATCTGCGTCGCCGGCCTGCCGGATGTAGTGGCCGTTGAGGCTTTCGAGCTTGGCGAAGTCAAAACGCGCCGGAGCGCGGCCGATCTGCGGCAGATCGAAGGCCTCGATCATCTCCTGCGTCGAAAAGATCTCCTGGTCGCCATGGCTCCAGCCCAAACGCACAAGGTAGTTGCGCAGCGCCTCGGGCAGGTAGCCCATAGCCCGGTAGGCGTCGACGCCGAGCGCGCCATGGCGCTTGGAAAGCTTGGAGCCGTCGGGCCCGTGGATGAGCGGGATATGCGCCATCACCGGCACCTGCCAGCCGAGCGCGTTGTAGATCTGGGTTTGCCGCGCTCCGTTGGTCAGGTGGTCGTCACCACGAATGATGTGGGTAACGCCCATGTCGTGATCGTCGACCACCACCGCCAGCATATATGTGGGCGTGCCGTCGGACCGCAGCAGCACGAGGTCGTCGAGGTTTTCGTTCTGCCAGACCACGCGGCCCTGAACCTGATCCTCGATCACGGTTTCGCCCGTGAGCGGCGCCCGCAAGCGGATCACCGGCTTGACGCCGGGCGGCGCCTCGGAGGGATCGCGGTCGCGCCAGCGCCCGTCATAGAGCTTGGCGCGGCCTTCGCGCCGCGCCCGCTCGCGCATCTCGTCGAGTTCCTGCTGGGAGGCGTAGCAGCGATAGGCCCGCCCGGCGGCGAGCAACTGCTCGGCCACCTCGCGGTGCCGCGCAGCGCGGGAGAACTGATAGACAGCGTCGCCGTCCCATTCGATCCCAAGCCAGGTGAGCCCGTCCAGGATCGCGGCGATCGCCTCCTTGGTCGAGCGCTCGCGGTCGGTATCCTCGATCCGCAGCAGCATCTTGCCGGCGCGCCCGCGCGCATAAAGCCAATTGAACAGCGCGGTCCGCGCCCCGCCGATATGCAGGAATCCGGTGGGCGACGGTGCGAAGCGTGTAACGACGGGGGTAGCCATATCGGTTAAGCAAATCTCACGTGGTTGAGTCGCTGGTTGGCTTACATGGTTGGCTTACATGGTTGACTTACATGTTTGACTTGGGCCCGGCCCCTGTACAAGGCATGGCGGCGAGTGTCACGTAGCATTATGTGTAAACCGCCGCCGGTAGGCCTCACATGTAGGGACGGTGGCCGCTGTTCAAGGATTGGACCCGTGCGCGCCCTTCGTGTATTGGCTGGTAGCGATTGGAACGTCTTCTGCAAGCCGGCGCTGTTGGTGTCATTCCCCGGCTTGATCGGGCAATCCAGTATCCCCGGTCGGTGGTTACTGGATCCGCCGGTCAATCCCCGGATCAAGTCCGGGGAGGGCGATGACAGCGGGCGCCGGCGAACCTGACCGAAAAACGCGAGCCACCACAAAACGACACAGGAATCCTACGGTTATGACCGCAGCCGAAGCGATTTCGGAAACCGGGCGCGACTTCATCCGCGACATTATCGCGGCCGACATCGCATCGGGGCGCCACCGCAAGATCATCACCCGTTTCCCGCCGGAGCCGAACGGCTATCTTCACATCGGCCACGCCAAATCGATCTGTCTCAATTTCGGCATCGCGCAGGAGTTCGGCGGCCAATGCAATCTGCGCTTCGACGACACCAATCCGACCAAGGAAGAGCAGGAATACATCGACGCGATCATGGCCGATGTGCATTGGCTGGGCTTTGATTGGGGCGAGCATCTCTACTACGCCTCGGATTATTTCGAGCAGCTCTATGCCTGGGCAGAGCACCTGATCCGCGATGGTCTTGCCTATGTGGACGACCAGTCCCAGGACGAAATGCGGGCCAATCGCGGCACGCTGACCGCGCCCGGCCGCAACAGCCCTTTTCGCGACCGCTCAGTTGAGGAGAACCTCGACCTGTTCCGCCGCATGCGCGCCGGTGAATTTCCCAGCGGCGCCCGCGTGCTGCGCGCCAGGATCGACATGGCGTCCGGCAACATCAACATGCGCGATCCGGTGCTCTACCGCATCCTCCATGCGAGCCATCCGCGCACCGGCGCGGCGTGGTGCATCTATCCGAGCTATGACTTCGCGCACGGCCAGTCGGATGCGATCGAGGGCGTCACGCATTCAATCTGCACCCTGGAATTCGAGGACCATCGGCCGCTCTATGACTGGTTCCTGGAGCATCTGCCGGTGCCGTCGCGGCCGCACCAGTACGAGTTTGCCCGGCTCAATTTGAGCTACACGGTGCTCTCAAAGCGGGTGCTCACGGAACTGGTCCGCGGCGGCTATGTGAAGGGGTGGGACGATCCTCGCATGCCGACGCTCGCCGGGCTGCGACGGCGCGGCGTGCCGCCGGAAGCGCTGCGGGAGTTCGTGCGCCGCATCGGCGTCGCCAAGGCCAACAGCGTGGTGGACGTGGCGATGTTCGAGCACGCGATCCGCGAGGTGCTCAATGCGGCGGCGATGCGCCGGATGGCGGTGCTGCGGCCGCTGCGGGTCGTCATCGAGAACTACCCGGAAGGTCAGATCGAAGAGCTTGAAGCCGTCAATCACCCGGATGATCCGGACGCGGGCACCCGGCGCGTCCGGTTTGGCCGTGAACTCTACATCGAGCGCGACGACTTCATGGAGAACCCGCCCAAGAAGTTCTTCCGCCTGTCGCCCGGAAAGGAAGTGCGGCTGCGTTATGCTTATTTCATCACCTGCCGCGAGGTGGTGAAGGATGCCGCCGGCGAGGTGGTGGCGCTCCGGTGCACTTATGATCCTGCGACGCGCGGCGGCAACGCGCCGGACGGCCGCAAGGTGCAAGGGACGATACATTGGGTCAGCGCCGCCGACGCGGTGACCGCCGAGGTGCGGCTCTACAACCAGCTTTTTACCAAGCCGGATCCCGATGTCGGGAATTTCGCCGCCGACATCAATCCGAATTCGCTTGAGGTGGTCATCGACGCGAAGCTGGAGCCGGCGCTGGCCGCGGACAATTCCCTTAGCCCCGTGCAGTTCGAGCGGCTCGGCTATTTCGCGCGCGATAAGGACTCCGCGCCCGGCCGGCCGGTGTTCAACCGCACCGTGGGGCTGCGCGACACGTGGGGCAAGGTGCAGGGCGCGGCTGCCGTGCGAAAACCAGACGAGGACGGCGACATAAAGTAGACGCTTCGGTTCGACGTGCGCGGGACGTATCTGCCACTTCCAGAGCGGGCCGCATTTGCAATCCTACCCCGGCACAACGCAACCCCTAGGGGCCGCGGCGGCAAAGGTCTCGTCGAAACACGTTGTTCCAGCGCCCGGTCTGCCGGCCAAAAAAAGCGCCCCAACCGGGGGCGCCTGAGTTTGGATCGATCAGCGATCCTGGGAGGAACCACGACTTAATCACGCATGACCCGGAAGATCCGCGACCTTCCGGGATGCAAGCGTCATGCCGAGTAATACATTTCGAACTCAACCGGATGCGGGGTGTGCTCGAAGCGGATCACTTCGGACATCTTGAGGTCGATGTAGCTGTCGATGAAATCGTCATCGAACACGCCGCCCGCCTTGAGGAAGTCGCGATCCGCATCGAGGCAAGAGAGCGCCTCGCGCAGCGAGCCGCTGACGGTCGGGATCTGCTTGAGTTCCGCCGGCGGCAGGTCGTAGAGGTCCTTGTCGATGGCGGGGCCCGGATCGAGCTTGTTCCTGATGCCGTCGAGGCCGGCCATCAGCATGGCGGAGAAGCCGAGATAAGGGTTGGCAAGCGGGTCTGGGAAACGCACCTCGACGCGCTTGGCCTTGGGCGAATTTGTCCACGGAATGCGGCATGCGGCCGAGCGGTTGCGCGCCGAATAGGCGAGCAGCACCGGCGCTTCGAAGCCGGGAACCAGCCGCTTGTAGGAATTCGTGGTCGGATTGGTGAAGGCGTTGATCGCCTTGGCGTGCCTGATGATGCCGGCGATGTAGGACAGGCAGGTTTCCGACAGGTCGGAATATTTGTTGCCGGCGAACACCGGCTGGCCGTCCTTCCAGATCGACTGGTGGCAGTGCATGCCGGAACCGTTGTCGCCGTAGACCGGCTTCGGCATAAAGCAGGCGGTCTTGCCGTAAATGTGGGCGACCTGGGTGATGCAGTATTTGTAGATCTGGAGCTGGTCCGCCATCGTCACCATCGGGGAGAACTTCATGCCAAGCTCGTGCTGGGCGGAGGCCACCTCGTGGTGATGCTTCTCCACCTTGACGCCCATCTTGGCCATGGCGGAAAGCATTTCAGAGCGCATGTCCTGGAAGGTGTCCTGCGGAGGAACCGGGAAATAGCCCATCTTGGCGCGGATATGGTGGCCGAGATTGCCGCCCTCGTATTCGGTGTCGGAGTTCGAGGGGAATTCCACCTGATCGAGCCTGAAGCCGGTGTTATAGGGCTGGGCGCTGTAGCGTACGTCATCGAACACGAAGAACTCGGCCTCGGGGCCGAAATAGACTGTGTCGCCGACGCCTAAGGATTTCACCATGGCCTCGGCTTTCCGGGCGATGCTGCGCGGATCGCGGCTATAGGGCTCGCCGGTGGTGGGCTCCAGCACGTCGCAGACGAGCACAAGGGTGGTCTCGGCATAGAACGGGTCGATGCAGGCGGAATTCGGATCCGGCATCAGGCACATGTCCGACTCGTGGATCGCCTTCCACCCGGCGATCGAGGAGCCGTCGAACATCTGGCCCTCCGAGAACGTATCCTCATTGATGATGCTGATGTCGAAAGTGACGTGCTGCCACTTGCCGCGCGGGTCGGTGAAGCGAAAATCGGCAAATTTGACGTCGTTGTCCTTGATCAGCTTCAGGACATCGTTGGCGGTGGTCATAGATACAATTCCCCTTGTGTCTTTAGGCGTTTCCCCCTCCCTACCCTCCCCGGCAAGCGGGGGAGGGTAGGGAGGGGGAAAGCTGCCCCCGTTCCCGTTAAATCGCATCCAGGCCGGATTCTCCGGTTCGGATGCGAATGGCTTCCTCTATCTTGGAGACGAAAATCTTTCCATCGCCAATGCGGCCGGTCTGCGCGGCGCGCCTTATGGTATCGACCGCCTTGTCGACCATGTCGTCGCCGAGCACGATCTCGATCTTCACCTTCGGCAGAAAATCGACGACGTATTCTGCGCCGCGATAGAGCTCCGTGTGGCCCTTCTGGCGCCCGAACCCTTTGGCTTCAGTGACCGTGATGCCTTGAAGTCCTACCTCCTGCAGAGCCTCCTTTACCTCATCGAGCTTGAAGGGCTTGATGATCGCCTCGATTTTCTTCATGCCGTTCATCCTTGGCCCGCGCCAAGATACGCGGTATCTCGCGGACTGCTCGCATTAGCCGGGCCGCGCCACCTGTTAGCAGGGTCCGTGCCAACCTCCCGCTAGGCCGGAAACTTCCTCATGTTCAACAGGTTATTGGATCATTGCCGCCGCCGCAGCGAACCGATCTACGTGATGCTGACTAAATTCTAGTCATCATGACTTATAAGTAGGCAAACTTGCGGGCGTTCCCGCCAGCAGGCACCGGTCGTGACGATATCTTAAGCCGCATATGCAACAAGTTTAGGCGTGGCAATGCATTGTTTCAGGTGCAAATGCTTTTCGGTGCCAGGCCCGTCCCTGGATTTGATCCGGGGTTGTCGCGCGCGCATCCACGTCGTTCTTGCAGCCCTCCCCACGCTCCTCCACCGCCAAAAGGTAGAGAAGGGCGCAAACGTGGATGGCCGGCGAAGGCCCAACATACTCCAATAACGGCTCAACGTGAGCCGGGATGCGTCTAGGCAATGCTGGAACTTCTGACCAATGCGGAGATGAGCGAGGCGGATCGCCGCACCATCGCATCCGGCATCTCTGGCCAGAGCTTGATGGAGAATGCCGGCGCCGCGGTGGCGGACGCCGTGATGGCCCGGCACCCACGCGGCAGCCGGGTCGCCGTGGTGGCCGGCGCCGGCAATAATGGCGGCGACGGCTTTGTCGCGGCGCGGCATTTGCGCCAAGCCGGATACCGCCTCACCGTGCACCTGATCGGACGGCCGGAAGCCATCAAGGGAGACGCCGCGGAGGCGGCCCGGCAATGGCAGGAGCCGCTGGCGACCGGCGTTGCCGATCTCAAAGGCGCCGACGTCATCATCGACGCGCTGTTTGGCGCGGGACTCGATCGACCCGTCGCCGGCGAAGCGCTGGCGGCCATTGCGGCGATGAATGGGGCAGGTGCTCCCGTGGTCGCGGTGGACCTGCCGAGCGGCGTCAACGGAACAACAGGCGCGGTTCTGGGCGGCGCCGTCAATGCAAGCCGGACCGTGACATTCTTTCGCAAGAAACCTGGACATCTGCTCCTGCCGGGCCGCAGCCATTGCGGGACGGTTGAGGTCGCCCAGATCGGCATTCCGGCTGACGTGCTCGCCATTATTCGACCGGCTGCCTTTGAAAACGGCCCGGCCCTCTGGGGAGACAAGTTCCCGATCCCCACGGCGCAAGGCCACAAATACAGCCGGGGCCACGCCGTGGTGGTGTCGGGGGGCCGGGCTCATACCGGGGCGGCGCGGCTTGCCGCAACGGCGGCGCTGCGCGGCGGCGCCGGGCTGGTGACGCTGGCGACGCCGCGCGAGGCGCTCGACATCAATGCCGCCGCCAGCCTGGCGGTGATGGTGCGCCCCATCGACGCCGCCGCAGAGTTTGACGCGATGCTCGCCGATCCGCGCTTCAACGCTGTCGCGATCGGCCCCGGCGCGGGGGTCGGCGAGCACACGCGGGAGATGGCGCTGACCGCGCTTGCGGGCCCCTGCCGCGTTGTGCTCGACGCCGACGCGCTGACGAGCTTTGCGGGCCAGACGGAGGAGTTGTTTGCAGCGCTCGCCAAAAATCGCAACGCGGTGCTGACGCCGCATTCGGGCGAATTCCGCCGCCTTTTCGATAAATCGCTTGAGAGCGATCCGGCCGCCGCCGCTTCCAAGCTCGCTGCCGCGAGAGCCGCCGCCAGCATCGCCGGCGCTGTCGTGGTCTACAAAGGGGCTGATACCGTAATCGCCGCGCCGGACGGCCGCGCCGCCATCAACGCCAACGCCCCGCCCTGGCTCGCCACTGCAGGCACTGGAGATGTTCTGGCCGGACTGATCGCCGGCCTCCTCGCCCAAGGAATGCCAAGCTTCGAGGCCGCAGCGGCCGCGGTCTGGATCCACGGCGAGGCCGCCGCGGCTGCGGGCCCCGGAATGATCTCGGAGGACCTTGCGCCCCGGTTCGGCGAGGTGTACCGGCGGCTGTTTGCGGAATTGTCAGACCCTTAGCGTTGGCAGGGCGGGCAAAAGCGAAGCGTGCCCGCCCGTCCAGTATGGCGGCGGGCACGGCGCGCTCCTTCGACAGGCTCAGGAGCGCGCCTTTGCCCGCCCTACCGCCGCATTGACTTCACCTCAAACCAGTTCACCCCCGCGGCCGGCCCATCGATCGCCCGCTGTTCGATCAGCCAGCGGCCGGGGTTGTCGGCAACAAATGCGATGCGCGCGACCTGTCGGCCCTCGGCCACCACGGTGTCGAGCCAGTAGGGCTTCCAGCCGTCATCGAGACGATCGAGCAGGCGGAAATGGTGACCGTGGAGGTGCACCGCATGCGCGCCGGTGTCTCGATTATCGAGCGCCATCACAACAGTGCGCCCGCGCGCGGCGGAGAACAGCGGCATGCCGGCGAGCGCGGCCGCATTGCGGCCTTCGATCGGCAGCGCGACGCGCAGAGCGCGCGAAAAATCCATGCCGACCGGCAGCGGATTGGCCGGAAGCGGCGCGGGCTCGCCGAGCGGCGCGCGGCGCGCCGGGGCCTCCCCATAGACAAGGCGCGCCGCCGGGGGCGCGCCGCTGTTCTGCATAAATGTGATCGGCGCGATGCTGCCCGGCGCCAGCGAGGCGTCGACAAAGACGTCGGCGCGATTCCCGGGCGCGAGCAGGATGCGGCCGTCGCGGCTTGCGAACGGCTCCGCAGGCTCGCCGTCGATCGCCATCACCACGACACGATGGTTCTCGATGCGCGCGTTCATTTGCGTTGTCGATGCATTGATGAAGCGCAGCCGCAAGCGTTCGTTGGCGCGCACCGCAATATCGAGAGCGGCGGCGCCGTTGAGAGTGAATTCCCGCGCCCCATCGCGGCTCGATCTGCGTTCCCCGAACATCAGGAGGCGGTCCTGATCGACCAGCGGCGAAACCGGCTCCGCGACGATCAGCGCGCCGTAGAGCCCGCGTTCCTGCTGGCCGTGCAGCGCGGCGCGATACCAGAAGGTGCCGGCATCCGGAACCGTGAAGCGATAATCGAAGCTTGCGCCCGGCGCCACGGGTGGCCCTGCCAGCGGCGCGCCGCCATCTATAGGGTTGGGCAGGCGCACCCCGTACCAATGGAGCGACGTCGGCTCATCGAGATCGTTGACGAGCCGGGCGTAAACCTCGTCGCCGCGGCGCACCCGGATCACCGGCCCCGGCGCCGCGCCGTTAAACCCGGCGCTGGTCGCGTGCAGCACGGTTACGTCAGGCGCGCTGTCGGCGCGCGCACGCAGCGTGGCTGCCGCGAGCGCGCAACCGGAACCCAAGAGGAGATGGCGTCGGGACAACATGATGACGCGTTCTGTAGCCGGGGTTGAGCGCAAGCGAAACCGGGCGCCGCGAAGCGGCGAGCCCGGAACTCATAGCCGCGGCGCGCGGGGATATGGATTGTGGGCTTGCCGCTTCGCGGCGCCCCGGAATGACGCTCTCAGAAATCTTATGACGCAGTAGCACTCGCAGGGTCTTGCGAGAAGGAGACTTGTGAGAAGGAGAGTCGAAAGCGTCTTCCCGAACTGAGCTGCGCGGAGTATCACCCGGCGCAAACCCAAGCCGGACAAGGGAGGCGCCGTTGATCGAAACCTATTACGCTGCCGCATTAGCCGCGATTTTCGGCGCCGTCGTGGGCGCTGCCGCCGTCGCCGGACGAAAAGCGCCAGGCGCCCCCAAGGCGTATATCGTCACTGAGGTCGACGTGACCGGCGACGTGGCGGCGTTTCAGCGCGACTACGCGGCCCATGCCCAGGCCACGATCGAGCCGTTCGGCGGGCGCTATCTGGTGCGCGGCGGCCGGGTCGTCGGCATCGAAGGCGAGCCGCCCAAGCCGCGCATCGTCATCAGCGTGTTCGACAGTTTCGAGCAGGCCCAGGCATGGCGCAACTCGCCGGACTACGTGAAGATCGCGGCCGTGCGCCAGCGAGAAACGAAGTCGCGGCAATACATCGTGGAGGGGCTGCCGGAATAAGGCACGCACGCAACTGGATTCAGCTCCGGCTTTTGCCCGCCCATCATCAGGGACCGAATCGACGCGAACCTTTTCCCCAGGCCGCCTGGAATCTATTGAAACTGGCGGGTGCAATTGCAAGGGTGGCCCTCGATTGCGAGCCCTACCCTCGCCCGCAAATGGAGAGGCTAGGGTGGGGAGCTTCATCCGGGCTAGAGGCCCGTCGTCGCGGGAAATCGCAGGCTTATGAACCAGCATTCCGTCAAGCAGCCTCACTTATCAGCGAGTAAGCCGGGCGCCGCGGCCAAAGACGCCAAGAAATTCGCCCATTTCAACCGCGCGCTCGCTGCGAAAGGCGATGGGCCGGGAGAACTGGGAGGCGAGCAGTTCGTACGCGATGAAGCCTATGAGGCCACCCCTGAAGTCGCTCAGGCGCTTGCCGCCATCGACGCAAAAACCCCTGTCATCCTCATCGCGGGCCGCGCCGGCACCGGCAAGACGCGGCTCGTGCAATACATGAAGAGCCGACCCGGCGGCGAGTTGCAGGCAACGGTGGCGCCGACCGGGATTGCGGCGCTCAACGCCCGCGCCCAGACCATTCATTCGCTCTTTCACCTGGAGCACGCGGTTCTCGACGCCAAAAACCTCGCGAGAGGCGGCAAGTTCGGATCGCTCTATCGGCGCATGAACCGCCTCGTCATCGACGAGATTTCCATGGTTCGGGCGGACGTGATTGACGCCATCGATGCGCGGCTGCGCCAGGTGCGCAGCGATAAACGGCCGTTCGGCGGCGTCCAGATCGTCATGGTGGGAGATTTCCTGCAACTGCCGCCCGTCGTGCAGGAACACGACTGGCCGATGCTTGAAGGTCTCGGCTATGAGGCGCCCTATGCGTTCAATGCCCACGCGCTCCAGGCCCTGCCGGTCGAAACCGTGACGCTCGACCGGGTGTGGCGCCAGGACGAACAGGACTTCGTCGATATTCTCGGCCGCATCCGCTCACGCGAGGGCATCGCAGAGGCATTGGAGCGGCTCAATGCGCGCTGCGTCGGCCCTCATCGCGACGGCGTCAAGCCGCTTCTGCTGACGCCGACGCGCGCCGCCGCCGAGCGCTACAACCATCAGGGTCTCGCGGCGCTCGGCAGCAAACGGTCGGGCTTCCGCGCCGTCATCGAGCGCGATTTCGCCATGGGCGCCGCCAACCTGCCGGTGCCGGAACATCTCGAGCTTGCGGTCGGCGCGCGCGTCATGGCGGTGCGCAACGATCCGCAGGGCCGCTTCGTCAACGGCTCGCTCGGCACCGTCACGCGCCTCGAATCGGAAGGCCCTTTCGTGCAGTTTGACCGCCGTCCGCAAGAGCTTCTGGTTGCTCCGGCGACGTGGGAAAAGGTGCGCCAGCGCTGGAACGAGGAGAAGCAGCGCATCGACAACGAGGTGGTGGGCAGCTATCGGCAGATTCCTCTCATCCATGCCTGGGCGGTGACGATCCACAAGGCGCAGGGGCTCACGCTCGACGATGTTCGCGTCGATCTCGGCGCCGGCGCATTCGCGCCGGGCCAGGTCTATGTGGCCTTATCGCGGGTGCGCACGCTCGCCGGCCTCTCCTTCGCCCGGGCGCTGCGGCCCGCCGACGTGCGCGCCGATCCGGTGCTGATCGCGTTCATGAAATGGGCGCGGGCGAGCACGCATGGCAACGTGGGGTGAATGGAGGGGCGACCCTTGCGGTCGCCCCACGAGGATGTTGCCCCCACGAGGAATCGACAACGGCGGCCAGTCATCTGTTCGCTGCGGCCTGCTGGAGGGCGACCATAAGGCTCGCCCCCCAGGGTCGCCCCTGCCACGGGCGCCCGGATCATGCCGCCCGGCGAAAAGAAACCCGCCCTGGCCTCAATCCAGCGGTTCCACCTTGACGATGGAGGCGCCGTGATTGTTGCCGACCCAGAGCGTGCCTGGGCTCTTCGAATCATCGATATGGACCCGCCGGATGTTGGTCGGGTGCGGGAGCTGATACTCCGTATACTGGCCGGTCTTGATATCAAGGCGCGCCACGCGGTCGGTCAGCATGGAACCGGTCCATGCCTCGCCGTTGCGGCCGGCCTCCGCGTCGTAGGGCGCGCTCCACGGCGTCGGCACCTTCCACTCGGTGATCTTTTCAGTCTCGGGGTCGAACATGCCAATGGCGTTGCCGGCATATTCGGCAAACCACAGCCTTCCTTCGGCGTCGACGCGCCCGCGCCGCGGACGCGAGTTCGGGGTCGGCGTCACGTAGACCGTCGATACTTTGGTCTTGGCGTCGATCTTGACGATGTTGCCGGCCGCGAAGTCGAGCAGATAGACGTTGTTCTGGGCGTCGGAATGCAGCCCGTAGGTGCCGATGCGCCGGCCGGTGCGCGGATCCTTGGGCGCGCCGAGATTTTCCATCTGGTCGGAATCAAGATTAAGCCGATAGATGTTTCCGCCATCGGAATTCTTGATCCACACCTTGTGGTCGACCGGCGCCCCTTCGAGTGCGAGGTGTCCGAGCTGTCCGGCGTCCGTGTCCCATTCCTTCGGGGTTGACCAGGTCTTGAACGTCTCCGTCTTCTTGTCGAACTTGGCGATGGCGCTCTGGTACATCACGCCGACCCAGGGGTTATCGTCCTGGTCAAATTCGAGATTGAGTGTGCCGACCGGGTAGCCCTTCTTGGTTTCCGGAATCGGATATTGGGTCACCTTTCCGGTCTTCGGGTCCATCTTGCCGAGGTACATCTGACCGAAATCCGAATACCACACCATGCCCTCCCGATCGAGCATCACGTCATGCGGCTGGATCAGCGGGTTCGGCAGGTCGTATTCGGTGATGATGACATGGGTGGACTTGCCGGTGAGGCGCGGCAGGGTCTTGAGCGGATAGCTCCAGGTCTCCTGCTGGCTCAGGTTGATGCTCGCCAGGTATTCGGCGTTCTTCCTCGCATTATCGCCGCCGCGGCCGACCTCACGGGTTGCGTCGCCCACGAGCGGCTGCGGCTTGCGCGGCGTGCTGCCCGGATAGTAGCTGCCCATACGCTTGAAGATCTGCAGAAATTCGTCGGCTGTGTGAACCGACTTCACGATGCGCTCGATGGTATGGCAGCCGTTGCAGTTGAGCAGGATCGCCTTCTGCTCGTCCGTGCCCGGCAGGCTCATCATCCATTCGGCATTGGTGAGCTGTGCAGGCAGGTTCTGTGTGGGCTTGAGCTTGATGTCAGCGGTGGCAGCCTGTCCGGCAGTCACGTCGGCCGCCTTGGGGCCGTCGAGATCATAGCCCGCGGCGCGTGCGCCGAGCGTGTAGTGCCCGGGCTCGAGTCGATCCGCCGGGAAGCTGTAGCGGCCCTTTTCGTCAGTGACCACGGAGACCGTGATGGTGCTGCCCGCTTTCTTGGCGCTGATAACGACGCCTTCCATCAGGCCTTCCTTGGCTGACGATACCTGTCCGGCAAGGGCTGCGGGCGTCTCGGCTTTCGCATGAGCGGCGGCGAGGCAAAGCGCCGCCACGGCGGCGGTGGTGAGTGCGGATAAGCGTGTGCGCATGGGAGCCTCCCTGGTGGAGCGATTCCTTGGAACCGGTCAGTAGGGTGGGCAAAGCGCAGCGCGCCCACCCTCACATTCGTCAATTCCTCTGCGTAGTCGGTGGGTACGGCGCTCCTGAGCTTGTTGAAGGGGCGCCTTTGCCCACCCTTGTACAGTCTGACCCTCCCCCGCAAGCGCGGGAGGAGAACGAAAAAATCGTGCCTAATTCAGCGGCTCGACCTTGATGATCGAACCCTGGTGATTATTGCCGACCCAGAACGTCACCGGCGTGGTGGAATTGTCGACGTAGACGCGGCGGATGTTGGTCTCGCGCGGCAAGAGATACTCCACGAACTGGCCGGTCTCAGGGTTGAGCCGCGATACGCGGTCATTGAGCATTGATCCGGTCCACACCTCGCCGTTCTTGTCGATCGTCACGTCGTAAGGCGAGGAATAGGGGGTCGGCATCTCCCATTCCTTGAACTTCTCGGTCTTGGTGTCGAACATGTCGATCTTGTTGCCGCGATAGAGGCCGAACCAGATGCGGCCCTGGCTGTCCATCATGCCGCGGCGCGGCGCTGACGCCTTGGTCGGAAGCTCGAACAGCGTGGTCTGGCCGGTCTTGGCGTCAACCCTGCCGAGGTGCTGTTGCGCGAAGTCCGTGAAGTAGACGTTGTTGTCGGCGTCCGGGATAATGTCGTAGATGTTGTGGTTCTCGCCTGCCTTGGAATTTGCAAACGGCGCGATGGTCTCGATCTGTCCGGTCTTGAGGTCGAGGCGGTGCAGCGCCGCAAAGCCGTTATTCTGCGACCATACCTTGCCGTCCACAGCAGCCGACTCGGGCCGCACCATGTTGACCTGCGCCATGTCCTTGTTCATTTCGGGCGGCAGGCTGAATGTCTCGACCTTCAGTGAGGCAAGGTCGAGCTTGCCGATGGCGCCCTGATACATCATGCCGAACCAGAGATTGCCGTCGTGGTCCGGGCGCAGGCCGAGCGAGCCCTGCGGCCAGCCCTTCTTCAGCTCGGGAAGCGCGATTTCCGTCACTTTGCCGGTCTTTGGATCGAGCCTGCCGAGATTCTGTTCGCCGAAATTGGTGTAGTAGGCCATGCCGTCCTTGCCGACGATCACGTCATGCGGCTCGATTGAGTTGCGCGGCAGGTCATATTCCGTGATGATGACTTTCGTGGCGGCGCCGGTCGGGCGCGGCATCGTCTTGAGTTCGTACGGCCAGGTTTCGGTTTCGCTCAGATTGATCGAAGCGAGGAACTCGGCGCGTTCCGCCTGAGCATTGGTGCGGGCATCGCCGCGCTCCTCAAGCAGGCGCTCCGCGCGACGTTTCTGCGGCCGGGTTGGGACGCTCTGGTTGGCATAAGTCGCCATCCGCGCCTGGACCTGCATGAACTCCTTGGGGTCGTGGGTCGACCTCACGATGCGCTCGACCGTGTGGCAACTCACGCAGTTGAGCAGGGCGTCCTTCTGCTTCGGCGTGCCCGGCATACTCTGCAGCCACTCCGCATTGGTGAGCTGGGAGGCGAGGTTGCGGGTCTTCTTGAGCTTGAGATCGACGTTGGCGGTCCTGTCGCTCGCGACATCGGCCGAGCCGTTGCCGTCGAGGTCATAGCCGACCGCGCGGATCTTGATGGCGTATTGGCCGGGCTCCAGCCTTGACGCCGGGAAGCTGTAGCGGCCCTCCTTGTCGGTGACCACGGTGATCGCGATGGTCGAGCCAGCCTTTTTGGCGGTCACCAGCACGCCCTCCATCGGGCCTTCCTCCTTCGAAGTGACCTGCCCGGTCAGCGCCGCAGCGCCTTCGGCAAGCGACGGGGCGGCGTTCGCCGTCAATACGAAAGTCAGACAAACAGTTGCGAGCAGCGCATTGCGCATCCGCATAATCAATCCTCCCCTCGGAGATCTGCATCCAGGGCCCTGTGAAGGGCGGGCATTCCGCAAGCCGTCTCCGGGAAAGCCTGCGGGCGCCGGGCACATTCGGCCGCATAAAATTGGCCGTTCATGCGCAGGATAAGCGACGGCAGTTCGCGCCGCAATGCCGATCCGTGCATCAAGAAGCGGCAGCGTGGAGCGGTGCAGGGTGGGCAAAGGCGCACGCCTGAGCTTGCCGAAGGATGCGCGCTGTGCCCGCCAAACGGCCGAGGTGGGCACGGCGCTTCCCGCCTTTGCCCACCCTACTCAAACACCGTGCCGCAGCGCCGCGCGGAGCGGCCGGTCAAAGGCGAAAATCACCGCGCCGGCGGCGAGCGCGACGCCCGCGATCATCAGGAAGAAGTCCGGCTTCGCCATGCCGGTCCAGAAGCTGCCGAGATAGCCCGCCAGAAAGTTGCCGATGAAGCTCGTGGCAAGCCACACGCCCATCATCATGGAGAGATACCGTACGGGGGCAACTTTCGATACCAGCGACAATCCGATCGGCGAGAGGTAAAGCTCGGCCGTGGTGATGACGACGAAAAACGCAAACAGCCATAGCCAGCTTGCCTTGGCGCCGCCCGCCCAGAACGCGGCGCCCGCCATGATCAGATACGCGAGCCCGCAGCCGGCGCAGCCCAGCGCCATCTTGATGACCGTCGACGGCTCGCGGCCCCTTTCCGCCTGGCGCTTCCACAAAGTGACGACAAGCGGGGTGAATGCAAAGATCATGAACGGGTTGAAGGCCTGGAACCACGTGGTCGGGATCTCGGCGGTGGCGAACAGGAGATTGATCGTGCGGTCCGTATTGTTGTTGGCCCAAAGCGCAATGGTATTGCCTTGCTGCTCATAGGCCGCCCAGAACAGGCTCGTCGGAATGAACAGGACAATAAGCGCGATGATGGCGCGCCATTCGTCGCGATCAAGCGGCTTACGGTCCTCTCTCGCCTGGTTGATGGGAAGCGGATCGGGCGGCAGGTGCGACGAGCCGGCAAGATAGATGGCGAGTGCGATCAGCATGCCGACGCCTGCGGCGCCGAATCCGTAATGCCAGGCGACGCGCTCGCCAAGCGTGCCGCAGACCAGCGGCGCCAGAAACGCCCCGATATTGATGCCGACATAAAAAATCGAATAGGCGCGGTCGCGCCTTGGATCGTCCGGCGCGTAGAGCTGGCCGACCTGGCTCGACATGTTGGGCTTGAACGCGCCGTTGCCGAGGATGAGGAAGAGTAGCGCGAACAAAAGCAGGGGCTCGAAGGCCATCATGAAATGGCCGAGCGCCATCAAGAGCGCGCCGATGATGACGGTGCGGCGGTGTCCGAGCACGCGGTCCGCGAGAAGGCCGCCGAATATCGGCGTGAGATAGACGAGACCGGTGTAAAGCCCATAGATGTTCGACGCGAAGGGCTGAACGCCAAGCGGACCGAGCGCGGCTTCCAGAATGTGCTTGAACGCTGCGAGCCCGATAACTTGGCCAGCCGTTTCCGGCTGCAGCAGGTATTCGACGAGGTAGAGCACGAGCAGCGCCCGCATGCCATAATAGGAGAAGCGCTCCCACATCTCGGTCGCGAACAGGAAGCTCAAGCCCCGCGGATGGCCGAGGAATTCGGCTGGCGCGCTGGAAGAGGGCAGGGGAGGGGGGGCGGGAACGGCGGCTTCGGTCATCTGGGTTCTCGATTGTCCTACCTGTGAAGGCGACCCTCGTGGTCACCCTCTGCGGCTGCATCCTCCCACGGCCGGCGACCATAAGCTCACCCTGCATTACGATGCTGCGATGCAGATCGGCAGAAGCGAGCGACAAGGACGTCGCAAAGTCTAATGCGGCGTTTCCGAAATTCGAACCCCTGTTGGTCGATCTGTATCGGTCGAAGCCGCGTTGAGTGGCGGATGCCCCGAGGACAGTGGTTGGCCCGGCGACTCTATGCGGGCTGCGAGGTCACGGGTTCGAAGCGGCGTCTGACGGCCGAATTCCCTGAGAGAGCAGGGAAAATAACAGGGCATTTTGCCGAAATCCCCTTCCTGGATCGTTTTTGTTTTCGATTTGCGCGAAATTACGCAGTAATTTTAACGAGTTGCGAGAAATTCCCTGTTCGCTCCAAGAACGGGGAATTTTTTTTTCGAGAGCAGGGAATTGCCCATGACCCCTGACTACGATGCTGATATTTATGACTGTTTTTGTAGCGAGGTTGGCGCGACGAACTTGCTTTCGGTTAATACTTTTTTTATCCTACGAGAATAGTCCTATATTGTCAACAATAAGCCTCCGTTCTTCTGAACACCGGGCACTCTCGACGTGCGGGCTGCCGATAGCGTATGAGTGCGTCTTAAGTCGCGCTTTCACCGCTTGGAACTGCATCGCACCGTCATGGGTTGGAACTGCCATGAAGATCGTCATCAAATACTGCGTGGTTTGAAACTATGAGCCGCGTGCTCTCCGTGTGGGAGCCAGGTTCGCAGAGGTGCCCGGCGCTGAGGTCGCCTATGAGCGGTCGGGCGGCGGCGTGTTCGAGATCACGGTGGACGGCGAGCTGAGGTTTTCAAAGAAGGCGCTCGGCCGCTTTCCGACCGAGGAGGAGATCGAAGCGCTTGCCAAGGCGCTGTAGCTGCAGCCCGGGTTGAGCCCAGCGAACGGGGGCGCCGTTGCCGTTGGCTCTGTCATCCCCGCTCTCTTCGCTCCATGCGAACTACGACGCCCGGCCCGTCGGCCTGCCGGTATGAGCAAAATCGACCTTAACCTCGGCGTGATTTCAGACACGCATGGCCTGCTCCGGCCGCAAGCCGTTGCGGCGCTCCGCGGCTGCGATCTCATCATCCACGCAGGCGACGTCGGCAATGAGGCGGTGCTCGACGGACTTCGGAGCATCGCTCCGACACATGCGATTCGCGGCAACATCGATACCGAAATGCGGGCGCGGCTGCCGGCGACCGACATCGTCGAAGTCGGTGAGCTTTTATTCTACGTGCTCCACAACATCGCGGATCTCGACCTCGACCCTCCGACGGCAGGGTTCGCCGCGGTGGTGTACGGCCACTCGCACCAGCCGTCGATCAGATGGGATGACGGCGTTCTCTATCTCAATCCCGGCTCTGCCGGCCCGCGCCGCTTCCGGCTGCCAGTCACGCTCGCGCGCGTCGCCGTGACCACGATGGAATTGAGACCGGAGATCGTGGAGTTGCAGGTGTAGCCGGATGGAGCGGCGGCAAAACCTGGGGCCGGCCTCGCCACCGGGCGCTCCCATCCGCACCGTAGAACGATTTTGGGCCGGACCGTTCCTTGCGGAACGTGATCACCATGCTGATTCGCGCTAATACAAGGTGGGCAAAGCGCAACCGAAATCGGCTGTTGCCGATTTCGGCAGTATTGACTGGCGAAGTCGGACAAGCCTGACTTCGGTGCGCCCGTGCCCACCCACGCTCGGCCCTTCGAAGTGGGCACGCTTCGCCTTTGCCCAACCTGCGACGCTTCCAAAATCAGAATTCGGCACGGGTCTTGCTTGTGCCTTTCCTGGTATGAGAGCAGCCGCTTTCGATTGCTTAAGCGCGCCGCTGAAGCCAGCCCGCAAAAAAACAAAGCAGGGCCAACGCCCTGCTTTAGGTTTTTCAAGTTTTACGCCGGTCGCCTCCGAGTTGTTCTTTTTCTGGAGTGGCTGCGATTGGTCGCGCCGCCGGTTCTTCCTCCCTCAGACCTGGACCACACCCGCGCCCGCGGACGCCAATATCACGTTAATGTCACGTTGTTGGCCGCCTTGATTGCGAGTGGATAATTGGTACTTAATAAGTTTTAATTTGTCATCAGGCTTGTCGTGCACTGCACCATGATCGCTGTTCCGGCGCCGCGCCTCGCTGGGCCCGCGCGAGAGAGCGTAAGAGGCCCTTGAACTCTTTGGTGCTCTTGCGTTTTGGCGGTGATCCGGTTTCTGTGTGGCGCGTGCCCCATCAACAAATCGAGCGCAGAGCCTATGCGACTGTCCCGATATTTTTTGCCCATTCTCCGCGAGACGCCCAAGGAAGCCGAGCTCGTGTCCCATCGGCTGATGTTGCGCGCCGGCATGATCCGACAGGAGGCGGCGGGCATATACGCCTTCTTGCCGCTCGGATTGCGTGTGCTCAACAAGATCTGCGCTATCGTGCGGGAAGAGCAGGACCGCTCGGGGGCGATCGAGCTGTTGATGCCGACCATCCAGTCGGCCGACCTGTGGCGCGAGAGCGGACGCTACGACGATTACGGCAAGGAGATGCTGCGCATCAAGGATCGCCACGAGCGCGAGATGCTGTACGGGCCCACCAACGAGGAAATGATCACCGAGATCTTTCGCGCCTATGTGCGCTCCTACAAAGACCTGCCGCTCAATCTCTATCATCTGCAGTGGAAGTTTCGCGACGAGGTGCGGCCGCGTTTCGGCACCATGCGGGCGCGCGAATTCCTCATGAAAGACGCCTATTCGTTCGATCTCGACTACGCGGGCGCGCGGCATGCCTACAACAAGATGTTCGTCGCCTATCTGCGCACCTTCGCGCGCATGGGGCTGCGGGCTATCCCGATGGTGGCCGACACCGGCCCGATCGGCGGCAATCTCAGCCACGAATTCATCATCCTCGCCTCCACCGGGGAAAGCGAAGTGTTCTGCCACCGCGATTACCTCAAATTTCCCATTCCGGACGCCGATGTGAATTTCGACGACGTCGCCGCCATCCAGGCGATTGTCGACACCTGGACGTCGCGTTATGCGGCCACCTCCGAAAAGCACGACGCCGCCGCTTTCGAGGCCCTCCCCGCCGACAAGAAAATGTCGGCGCGCGGCATCGAGGTTGGCCACATCTTCTATTTCGGCACGAAGTATTCCAAGCCGATGCGGGCCGTCGTTGCCGGCCCCGACGGCGGCGAGCACCCGGTCCAGATGGGCTCGTACGGCATCGGGCCGACGCGTCTCGTTGCCGCCATCATCGAAGCTTTCCATGATGACGCCGGCATCAAATGGCCGGAGGCGGTGGCGCCATTTCGCCTTGCGATCCTCAATCTCAAGCAGGGCGACAGCGCGACCGACGCGGCATGCGAAAGCCTGTATCGGGAGCTGTCCGCCAGGGGCGTCGAGCTTCTCTACAACGATCTCGATGAGCGGCCGGGCCCGAAATTCGCCGCCGCCGACCTGATCGGCATTCCGTGGCAAATCCTGGTCGGGCCAAAGGGGCTTGCGGAAGGCAAGGTCGAACTCAAATGCCGGGCCGACGGCAGCCGCGAGCTTTTGACGCCGGCCGACGCGCTTGCGCGGTTTGCGCGATGAAGCCCATAAATCCCGGGGCAGGAAACTGCAGATTATGACTGAAGCCGCCGGCGCCCGCCCCTTTTCGGCATTCGAGTGGATGCTGTCGATGCGCTATTTGCGCTCGCGCCGGCGCGAGGGGTTCATTTCCTTCATTGCGGCGATCTCATTCTTGAGCCTCATGCTGGGGGTTGCGGCCCTCATCATCGTGATGGCGGTGATGAACGGCTTCCGCAAGGAGCTGCTCGACAAGATCCTCGGCCTTAATGGCCATATGCTGATCCAGCCGATCGATTCGCCGCTCACCGATTGGGATCAGGTGGCGGCGCGGGTGTCGCGCGTGGAAGGCGTGCGTCTGGCGGAACCGGTGGTGCAAGGCCAGGCGCTGGCGTCGTCGCCATTCAACGCCAACGGGGTGCTGGTGAACGGCATTCGCGGCGCCGACCTTGCCAGGCTCGGATCGATTGCGACCAACATCAGACAAGGGACAATCGACGGGTTCGATCAGGGCCAGGGCGTCGCTATCGGCGTCCGACTCGCCAATCAGCTATCGCTGCAGGTCGGCGACAGACTGACTCTGGTGTCGCCGCGCGGCGCGGTGACGCCGATGGGCGTCACGCCGCGCATCAAGCCATATCAGGTGGCCGCGATCTTCGAGATCGGCATGTCGGAATATGACTCCGGCATCGTGTTCATGCCGCTGCCGGAGGCCCAGGCTTATTTCAACCGCTCAGGCGACGTCACAGCCATCGAGGTCTTCGTGGACGACCCCGATCGCATCGACAACTACAAGAAGCCGATCGCCGACGCCGCCCAGCGGCCGATTTATCAGATCGACTGGCGCCAGCGCAATGCGACCTTCTTCGGCGCCCTTCAGGTCGAGCGCAACGTGATGTTCGTCATCCTCACCCTGATCATCCTGGTGGCGGCGCTGAGCATCCTCTCGGCCCTGGTGATGCTGGTCAAGGACAAGACCCAGAACATCGCGGTCCTGCGCACCATGGGCGTCTCCCAAGGCGCGGTGATGCGAGTCTTCCTGATGGTCGGCACGGCGATCGGCGTCATCGGCACGACGACGGGATTCGTGGTCGGCACCGTGTTCTGCGCCAACATCGAGAGGCTGCGCCAGTTCCTGTCGTGGCTAACCTCGACCGAGCTGTTTCCGCCCGAGCTCTATTTCCTGTCGCGCCTGCCAGCTGAAATGGATGTGGGCGAAACCACCGCCGTGGTGGTGCTGGCGTTGACCCTGTCGTTCCTGGCGACGCTTTATCCCTCGTGGCGGGCGGCGCGCCTTGATCCGGTCGAAGCTCTGCGCAGCGAGTGATCGCATGTCCAATGACCCGCCGGCGATTTACCTCGACCGCATCGAACGCCATTACCTGCAGGGCGATGACCGGCTGGACATTCTCAAGGGAGCGGACCTCGCCGCATGGCCGGGGCAATCGGTCGCGCTGATTGCGCCCTCCGGCGCCGGCAAGTCGACGCTTCTGCACATCGCCGGCCTGCTTGAGCACCAGAACGCGGGCGAGGTGTTCATCAATGCGAAGGCGACTTCCGGGCTCAGCGACGCAGCCCGCACCAGGCTGCGGCGGACCGAGATCGGCTTCGTGTATCAGTTTCATCATTTGCTGCCGGAATTTTCCGCGCTCGAAAACGTGATGCTGCCGCAGATGGTGCGGGGGCTGAATAAGAGGGCTGCCGAGCAGCGCTCCCGCGAGCTTCTCGGCTATCTCGGGCTCAAGGACCGGGTGGGCCACCGCCCGGGCGAATTGTCGGGCGGCGAGCAGCAGCGCGTCGCGATCGCGCGGGCGGTCGCCAATGCGCCGCGCGTTCTGCTCGCCGACGAGCCCACCGGAAATCTCGATCCGCGGACGTCCGAGCGGGTTTTCGCAGCGCTCGCCCAGTTGGTGCGCGCCTGCGGTCTTGCCGCCATCATCGCCACTCACAATATGGATCTTGCCGCGCGCATGGACCGGCGGGTGACGCTGCGCGACGGCAGAGTGGTGGAGCTCGAGTAGGGTGAAAGGCATGTCGCGGGGAAAAGCGAGCGGCTATAGGTTGGATCGAGAGGACGTGGCAATTGTCCTTGGAATGCAAGCACGTGGCGACCGTGATCACGACATCGCCGCTTGGTTTGGAGTAAATCAAGGGCGTGTGGCGGAAGCAAAGGAAGGTAAGTTCGGCTGGGTCGGCCCGCACCGGTCGATCAGCTCCCCCCAAAAGGGGCGCCGGGCGTAAAGGGAAAGCAGTTAAGAGATGCTGTCGGTCGAGCATTGGAACAGCTGGAGCAAGATGGCGTGGACGGCATGGGTATGGCAATCCTGCGCCGAGCCCTAGCAAGCTACGATAGAAACGAAGCTTAATAATTCGGATAATCTGAGTCGCGTTCGAGCTGCCTGCGACACGGCGGAACCCACATCAGGCGAGGCAAATTGGGAGTTCCTTTTTCCCAAACAAGCCACGCATAGCCCGTAGCTGTAGTAGCTTTTCGATCTAAGCGTCCTTTAATCATTGGAACACGTTCAACAAACTGAGCGAATTTTGTCGGCGGCATCTGCCGAAAAATTCCGTCATATCGACTAACACTTTCGAGAAAAACGGATCTGGCGAGGATAGCGACGCCATGCCGAGCGATTTTCATTGCTCGGATTACGAATTCCCCGGCAAGCCGGAATGGAGGATTTGTGATCACCCAGTCTGCTGAGTTTGCCTTATACGGATACGCTAGAAAATCACGCAACTGGTCGTATCCATATTCATAAGCATCGGCAGCCTCGACCGCTTCGAAATATTCCCGGAGCACTTTCGCCATATGCCCGGCACCGCACGCGGGCTCCAAGCAAGTCAACTTTCTGAGGTCGTCCTTGTCGTCCAAAACATACTCGATGAGCGCACGTGTTGCCCAGGGCGGGGTTGGAAAATCATCGGGGCTATCTTGTGGCTCTGTCCGTTGAGCCATGACGGCATGAGAGGTATTTTGCATGCTTGTCCCGCCTCGAATCGCGTCTTTCAACGTGAACCTAGCATGCTTAGTGATCTGTTAAAGAAAGATGGGTCTTTTTGAATTTCGAGTGGGGTGAGGACGGGCACACGCGATCACTCGCGGCCTTGATCGCTTGGATGCTCTTTGTCGCGGGCGGCGGCAGCCGGTCAAGGGTCTCGACCGCTTAAGCGGCGATTGGCGCGCG
>JAJPKK010000316.1 GCA_021323775.1 Hyphomicrobiales bacterium | reverse complement strand
GGGAGAGATGGGCGCGGTGCGCGCCGACATGGACACCATGCGGGGAGAGATGGGCGCGGTGCGCGTCGACATGGACACCATGCGGGGAGAGATGGGCGCGGTGCGCGTCGACATGGACACCATGCGGACCGAGATGGGCGCGGTGCGCGTCGACGTCGCTGCGATCCGCGCCGCCGTGTTGCCACGTGAGCCGCGGCCCGGAGCCTGAGAGGCAGCCGCTGACGACCAGCCACGCCACTGACACGTTCCAATTCCGTGCCCTTCCGCAATCGCGCGCGATCGGTGTATCCTTTTGTCGAGCCGTCCCGTCGGCCCTCATCCTAGCCTCAGCCTCGGAGCGCGGGCGGGGCCGGCGATGCCAGTTTCGACAAAGAGGAAACCCCATGCTTTACCGAACGTCCTTCGGCACCTTGGTGCTCACGGCCGCGCTGGCGCTGTCGGTTGCGACCGCCGCGGCCCATGACGAATCCAAATATCCGGATTGGAGCGGCCAGTGGCGGCGGGCGCCGGGAACCGGAATCGTGTGGGACGAGACCAAGCCGCGCCTCAAGCAAGAGCCGCCGCTGACCCCCGAATATCAGGCCATCTGGGAGGCGAGCATCGCCGACCAGGCGGCCGGCGGACAGGGCGGGGACACCAGAGTCACCTGCCGAAGCAATGGCATGCCGCGGATGGCGACCATCGTGCGGCCGCTGGCGTTCTTTATCCAGCCGGACATCACGCTTGTCGTCTACGACAACAACATTCCACGCTGGATCTATACCGACGGCCGCGAGATGCCCAAGGACGCCGAACCCAGTTATGCGGGCTACTCGATCGGCAAATGGCTCGATACCGACGGCGACGGACGGTTCGACACGCTCGAGGTTGAGACCCGGAATTTCAAAGGCCCACGCATCTACGACGACAGCGGCATTCCGCTGCACTACGACAACGAGTCGGTGATCAAGGAACGGTTGTCCCTCGATAAGTCGAACCCGAACATTCTCCTCAATGAGATCACGACCTACGATCACGCGCTGACGCGGCCGTGGACGGTGACGAAGCACTATTACCGGGTGCCCGGCAGAATCGAGTTCCACGAAGACCTGTGCTCCGAAGACAACGCGCACGTCTACATCGGCAAGGAAGGCTACTTCATCAGCGGCGACGGCTATCTCATGCCGACCAAGAAGGACCAGCCGCCGCCCGATCTGCGCTATTTCAAGCAGACGCAGAAGCAGTAATCCCCGTCCCCGCAGCGGGGGAGGGTCGGGGAGAGGCGGTGCGGCACTTTGGTACCGTGGAATTGCCGCCTCCCCAGCCCTCCCCCGCAAGCGGGGAAGGGCAAAGGCAACCCACGAACATGGAAAGCCGCAATGGACCAGCGCAACTTCACGGGCGACTACGACACCCTGCTTGAAATCGTCAAAACCCGCGTGAGCGTGCGCAACCTCAAGCCCGATCCGATCCCGGACGATTACGTCGCCAAAATTCTTGAGATCGGGCGGTGGGCGATGTCGGGCGCCAATGGCCAGCCGTGGGATTTCGTCGTCGTCAAGGATCCAGCGATCAAGAAGGAGTTGTTTCGCGTCTATGCCGAAGAGAACAACGATTTCATCTACTGGATGGAGCAGCAGCGCGACTTTAAGCTGCGTCATCCTTCGTTCCAGATGACCCACGATGAGGCCTTGCAAAAGCAGCGCACCAGCGTCGGCTGGTCGATTGCCCCGGTGCTGATCGTCGTCTTAGGCGACGGGCGTCGCCAATGGGCGACCGTTCAGGGCGCCCACACCTTCGGGCGCGATCAGTCGCACCTCACCGACGGGCTCGCGAACACTGCGATGATGATGCACCTGGCTGCCGGCGCGCTCGGCCTCGGCAGCCAGCACGTCACCATCCACATCCAGGAGCCGTTCAAGCGCGTGCTGGGCGTGCCGGACCTCCTCACATTCTCGCTGATCATGCCGATCGGCTATCCGGCGGTGCCCCCGAAGGAGGGCGTCCGCCGGCCGCTCGCCGATATGGTGCACTACGACAAGTTCGACATGTCGAAATACATGACCAACGAGCAGGTCCTGCAATACCTGTACGCGCTGCGCGAAAAGACCGTGCCGGTCTACAGCCACTCCTACACAGGCCGCCCGCCGGCGCCCAATGGGGGGAAAGGATGATGTTCAATTGCACAGCGCTACAGCGGATTCGGGTCATATGGAGACGTCGTAGGACGGGCAAAGCCAAGCGTGCCCATGCGCCCTCGAAAGGCCGAGCGCTGGCGGGCACGGCGCTTCGCGCCCACCGGGTCCGGCCTTCGGCCGGCCCGTCAGCAAGCTTTGCCCAGCCTGCAAGTGATGCCAGCCGATCAGGAACCGCGATCGTCGCCCTGCTCCTCCTCGGCCTCGTCACCCCATCGTTCGCGCTCGACACTGTTCGTCTTGGCAAGGCGGTGCCCAATTCCTTCGCCTTCGGTGCCGCCGAGGTCGGGATCGACGCCAAGATTTTCGCCGGCGAAGGCCTCGACATCGCCGTGTCGAGCTTCCGTGGCGATGCACAGCTGCAGCAGGCGCTCGCCGCCGGCAGCGTCGATGTCGGGCTCGGCTCCGGACCCGGGCTCGGCTTCCGCGTCAAGGGCGCGCCGATGATCGGCGTCGCGGCCATGTATGGCGCGCCGCGAAATCTGGCCCTCCTGGTGTCCGCAAAGTCGCCGCTCAGGAGCGTTGCGGACCTTAAGGGCAAGCGCATCGGCGTCACCACCGCCGGGTCGTTGACCGAGTGGCTGGTGCGCGAACTGTCTCGCCAGCAGGGGTGGGGCTCGGACGGCATCACAGCGGTCCCGCTCGGCCAGATGCAGGCGCGGCTCGCCGCGATGGACCGCGGCGAGCTGGACGGTGTTGTGCTTGAAGCCGCCAACGGCTACGACCTTGAGGAAGCTGGCCGCACCCGCAATCTGATTCTGTTCGGCGACATCGTCAAACACTTCTACACGCACGTGATCTTCGCCACTGACGAGATGGTGGAGAAGCGGCCGGAACTGCTGCGGCGCTTTTTGCGAGGCTGGTTCAAGACGATCGCCTTCATGAAGGCAAACCGCGACTTCACGGTGAAGTCTGAAGCGCGCACGATCGATGTGCGGCAAAGCGTGGTGGAGAAGATCTATAATGCCCAGATGGAGGGCTTCTCCCTCGACGGCGCCTGGGACCCGGCGGCGATCGACGTGATCCGCTCCTCGCTCAAGGAGCTGGGCATCCTTCCGACGATCCCCGAGGCGAAGGGGCTCTATACCGACAAGTTCGTGCCGGTGCGGTTTTGAGCATCGTTGGCATCGACATCGGCGGCACTTTCACGGATCTGGTGGGCTATCAGAACGGCGTCGTCGTCACCGCCAAGACGCTGACCGTTCCGGCCGACCCGACCGTCGGCGCCGCGACCGCGCTCAGCCTCGCGGGATGCGATGCGCAAAGCATCCGCGAGCTGCTGCACGGCTCGACTATCGCGATCAATACCGTGCTGGAGCGCAGCGGGGCTCGCACCGCGCTCATCACGACCGAAGGTTTTCGCGACGTCTACGCGCTCGGTCGCGGCAATCGTCCGGACGCCTTCAATCTCGATTTCCGCCGGCCGCGTCCGCTGGTCCCGCGCGACCTCACCTTCGAGATCAGCGAGCGGATGAATGCGGCAGGGGAAGTGCTTCGTCCGATCGACGCTGACGCTGTCGCGAAGCTAGGGCGGCAGCTCGAAGCGCTCGGCGTTGAGGCAGCGGCAATCTGCTTTCTGCATTCCTATGCCAACCCGGCGCATGAGATCGTGGCGGGCGACGTGTTGCGGCGCCTCTGTCCGCATATCTTCGTCACCATGAGCCACGAAATCCTGCGCGAGTTTCGCGAATACGAGCGCACTTCGACGACGGCGCTCAATGGCTATGTCGGCCCGCGCGTCGCCAGGTACCTCACGCGCTTCGAGGAGTTCGCGCGAGCGGCGAAATTCTCCGGCCAGATCGCCATCATGCGCTCGAACGGCGGCACCATGTCCATCGCCGAGGCGCGGCGTCAGCCGGTCGCCATGATGGAGTCGGGGCCAGTGGCCGGCATGATCGGCGCCGCACATCTGGCGCGGCTCCTCGATATCAAGCAGGCCATCGGCTTTGACATGGGCGGCACGACCGCCAAGACCGCACTCATCAACGACGGCGTGCTGCCGATCGAGGAAGGCTACGTGATCGGCGATGCCTTTACTGGCCAGCCGATGCAGCTTCCGGTGGTCGACATCGTCGAGGTCGGCGCCGGCGGCGGCTCGATCGCCTGGATCGACAACAACGGCGGCCTGCACGTGGGGCCGGTATCGGCGGGCGCGGATCCGGGGCCAGTGTGCTACGGCCGCGGCGGCGAACAGCCGACCGTGACCGACGCCGACCTTTTGCTTGGGCGTCTCAACGGCAATCGCTTTCTCGGCGGCGGCATGACGCTTGACGGCGCTGGCGCACAAGCGGCGCTGGCGAAACTCGGCGACGGGGCGGGGCTTGATGCGTTAACCACTGCGCTCGGCATAGCGACGATCGCCGACGGCGCGATGTCGCTTGCGGTGCGGGCGGTGTCGGTCAACCGGGGCGTCGATCCGCGCGACACCGCGTTGATCGCGTTCGGCGGCGCAGGGCCGCTCCATGCCGTCGCCATCGCGCGCGAAATCGCAATTCCAAAGGTTGTCATTCCGAAGCTGCCGGGCAATTTCTCCGCGCTCGGGATGCTGATGGCAGAGTGGCGGCAGGACTTCGTGCGCACGCTGATCGGCGAGCTGGACCGCCTTGAGCCTGTCAGGGTGGCGCAGGCCTTTGCGGATCTGCGTGACGCGGGCATCGCGGCGCTTAAGCGCGACGGCCTCTCGGGCGGGACATTCAATTTCGCCGCTGACCTGCGTTATCGCGGCCAGGAGCATACGATCGCGGTCGCGGTTGCGGGCCCCGATGACCTGGTCGGCGCTCCGGCAGCAGCCGAAACGCGGCGGCGCTTCAATGCGCAGCATGATCGCCGCTACGGCCACGCGGCGCCCGATCAGTCGATTGAGATCGTCAATCTGCGCCTCACGGTGACGCTGCCCCGCATCGATGACGCGATTTCCCGCTGGCTCAGCACGCCCTGGGAGGCGGAGCCGGCTGCACCCGCGGAGCGCCGCGCCGTCGTGTACGCCGATCCGGCGCGACCGGTCGAGGCGCTCATCTTGTGGCGTCCGGGGCTTGCCGCAGGCGTCGAGGCCAAGGGTCCCGCGGTGATCGAGGAACCGAATTCGACAACCTTCGTGCCGCCCGGGGATCGTGCGGTGATCGACCCATGGGGCAACATCGTGATCGCTCTCAGCGAGAGGGAATAAGACAGCGGTGACCATCAACCCCATCACGGTCGAGGTCGTGCGCAACGCCGTCAACGCCTATGCGGACGAGATGGCGAATGCGCTGTGCAAATCCGCCTACAACATGATGATCTACGAGGTGCGGGACTTCTGCTGCGGGCTCATCGACACGCAGGGCCGCATGATCTCGCAGAACCGGGGCGGGCTGCCGATCTTCCTTGCCGATCTCGGCATTGCGGTGAAGGACGGCATCGAGCGTTACGGCCTCGATGGCTTTGCGCTGGGCGACGTGATCATCATGAACCACGGGCTCGTTTGCGGGCAGCATCTCAACAACGTGGTGATCTACGCGCCCTGCTTTCACGAGGGCAGGGTCGTGGCGTTTGCGGCGAGCCGCGCCCATTGGGTGGACATCGGCGGCAGCCGGGTCGGCTTCGGCTCGGTGGAGACGACGGAGATCTACCAGGAGGGCCTGCAGTTCCGCTCGCTCAAGATCTACGAGGCCGGCAAGCGCAACGAGACGTTGTGGCAGATCATCCGCGATAATGTGCGTTTCGCCGAGGCGGCGCTGGGCGACTTGCGGGCGCAGATCGCAGCCTGCCAGCTCGGCAATCGCCGCTATGGCGAGCTGCTGAAACGATACGGCAGCGGCGCGGTCACTGCCGCGATCGCGACGATCTGGGACAACACCGAGCGCGAGGCGCGGGCTTTCATTGCGAAGGTGCCGGACGGCGTCTACGAGGCTGAAAGCTTCCTCGACAATGACGGCCGCACCCTCGACGTGAAGCTGCGCATCAAGGTCCGCGTCATCATCGATGGCTCCCGTATGGTGGTGGACTTCTCCGACATGAATGACCAGGTGCCGGGGCCCACCAATTCCGGATATTCCGGCGGCCTGGCCGCGGCCCGCGTCGCCTTCAAGTGCCTGACCCTGCCGCATGCGCCCGTCAACGAGGGCTGCTTCCGGCCGCTGGAAATCATCCTCCCAGAGGGCAAGCTTCTCAATGCCAGGCCGCCGGCTGCGCTCGGGCTGTGGAGCATTCCGCTGCCGACCGTGATCGACACCATCCTCAAGGCGCTGGCGCCGGCGCTGCCGGACCGCATTCCGGCCGCCCACAAGGGCGACATGGGCGGCTGCTCGTTCTCGGGCTTCCGCCCCGACGGCCGGCGCTTTCTGCTGATGAACATCTTCGGCGGCGGCTGGGGCGGCCGGCCGCGCGAGGACGGCGAATCCGCCTCGGTTTCAATCTGCCAGGGCGACGTGCGCAACGCGCCGGTCGAGCTGCAGGAAATGCAATATCCGTTCCTGATCGAGCGCTTTGCGCTGCGGCAGGACTCCGGCGGCGCCGGCCGCCATCGCGGCGGGCTCGGGGTCGAACTGACCTATCGGGCGCTCGCAAGAGCTCTCGCCAACGTGAACTGCGAGCGCACCAAGGATCCGCCCTGGGGGCTCTATGGCGGCAAACCGGGCGCCGTCAACGAAGCCGTTTTAATGCGCCGTGACGGCAGCGAACAAAAGCTCCTCAAGGCGACTAGCGTGCCGATGGCGCCGGGCGACCGCCTGATCTTTCGCACTGCGGGCGGCGGCGGCGGGGGCGATCCGCGTCAGCGCGACCCGCGCAAGATCGCGGACGACGTCGCAAAGGGATATGTGTCGATAGAGGCTGCCCGGCGCGAGTATGGGTGCGATGGCCGATAACACTCCCCTCGCCGCCGCCCGCCGTCATCGGCTCCTGGCCGCGATGCAGGCGGCCGGAATTGACGAGATGGTGGCATACGGGAATGGCTGGCAGGGCGATTACCTGCGCTACCTGTCGGACTTCGGCATTCTCGAGGGCCACGGCATCGCGGTGATCGCGGCGGATGGCGCGACCGAGCTTTTCCTGGACAGCGCGGCCGAGGCAGAACGCGCCGAGGCGGAAGCGGCCGGCGTCACGGTGCGGCTTTGCGGCGACGTCGCCCGGGCGGTCGGCGCGCGGCTCGATCGCGGCGGCAATCGCCGGCTCGCGGCGGCGCCGCGCCGGTTTCTTCCCGCCTGGCTCGCTGACGCCGCGCGCGGCTTCACCATCGAAGACGGCACGGCGCTGCTGGACCGGCTCCTGATGCACAAGCTGCCGGCCGAAATCGATGCGATCAGGCGCGCCGCGAAGATCGCAGACGATGCCTATGGGGAGTTCCTCAAGGCTGTCGCGCCGGGCCGCCGGCAATACGAGATTGTCGCCGATCTCGAAGCCTATCTGCGGCGGCGCGGCTGCCCGGACAATTTCATGATCATCGGTTCCGGCGGAAAAGACGTGTTTGGCATGGCCCCGCCGTCGGAGCGGCGCATTGCGGCGGGCGATCTTGTCACCACCGAACTGACGCCGGCTGTGGAGGGGTACTACGTCCAGATTTGCCGGACGCTCGTGGTGGGTACGGCGACCGCCGCCCAGGCAAGAGCATTTGCGATCTATCGCGAAGCCCTTGAGGCCGGCATCGCGGCGGCGAAGCCCGGCGCCACCGCGGCTGACGTGGCGCGCGCCGAGAACGACGTGTTCCGCAAGTTTGCCCTTGGCGACTATGTCACCAGCAAATACACGCGCGTGCGCGGTCACGGCATGGGACTGTTCGCCGATTCCAAGCCCCATATTCTGGAGGATGTCGACACTCCCTTGGAGCCCGGCATGGCGCTGATCATCCATCCCAACACCTATCATCCGGAAGTGGGCTACCTGGTGCTTGGCGATGCCGTGGTGGTGACCGAGACGGGCGTCGAGGTCCTGTGCGGCACGCCACGCGAGCTTTTTGAGGTGCCGGCGTGAGGCGCGAGATTATTCAGCCGAGTTTTCTTCTCCTTCCTCCGCTTGCGGGGGAGGGAAGAGACGCCGCGAGAGAATCGACATGCGCCGCGGCCTGATTTCACGCTCAAAAACCGAGCTGCCGGACGCCGTCTTTGACGCACGGCTGGAGCGGCTGCGCGCCGCGATGGGCGAGCTCGATGCGCTCCTGATCTACACAAACAACACCCGGCCGGCCGCGGTGTCATGGCTCGCCGGGTTTATCCCCTACTGGTCGGAAGCCTTGCTCGTCGCGCCGCGCGAGGGCCTGCCCATTCTCGTCGTCGCGCTGACGTTTCGCGTCAAGCAGTGGATCGAGCGCACGAGCCGCGTCGCCGAGGTGATCCACTCACCGCGCATCGGAATCGAGGCCGCGCGCATGATCGCCAGCCGCAAGGCTGACGCGGCTGTCGGCGTGGTCGATTTCGACCACCTGCCGGCCGGCATCGCCGACGATCTCGGTGAAGCCGGGCCGCGGCTCGCGCTGTCTGACGCCAGCGACCTGTTCGCGATGGTGCGCGCGCCGGCCGATCCTGCGGAGATCATGCTGACCGCGCGGGCCTCCTCGATTGCCGGCGCCGCCCTGGCACGAATCGAGCCGCGCGACGGGGCCGGCGAGATCGTTGCGGCGGTGGAACAAGAGGCGCGCCGCAGCGGGGCCGAGGAGATCTATGTGGCGATTGCGCCCGACCTCGTGCGCGACCGGCGTCTCCTGCGCATAGAGGGCGAGCCCGCGCTTGGCCGGCGCTTTGCGGTGCGCGCGAGCGTTGCCTACAAGGGCTGCTGGGTGCGTCGCGCCGTGACGGTGGACCGCGATGGGGGAGGGCCGGAAGCCGCGCAGGCCGCTTTCGCCGACGCCGTCGCCCGTTTGCCCGGCGACCGCGCTCTCTCGCGGTTCTGTTCCTTTCTGGTGGAGGGGTGCCGAACCGCGCAGCCCCTTGAAGCCCTGATGGGCTCGCGCGTCGCAGAGCCGCGCACGCCGGTCGCCGGCGCCGTGGTGTCGGTGCAAGCCTTAATCGCGGTAGAAGGTCGGCCGGTCATCCTCGGCGCGCCGGCGCTTGTCGGCGCATCCAGCGAGACCGCGAGCATTTTTCCGTGAGGGGGCCGTTCACCGCCTCGCAGCCCGGGTTGAGCCCAAGCGCGAAACCACAGGACAGCATCGCCTGTGGATAGGTAGCCCGGATCGCTTCGCTCGATCCGGGCTACAGCGGGGATTACCGTCGCCGCCTATCTCTTTGCGGAGCGCCCGGCGATTCGTTGCGCCAGCAGGACCAACGCCGCGCGTGCAGCAGCATCCTCAATCGCAAAGAACGCCTTCAGAAGATCGAGGCCGTCGCGCGTGATCGCGTCCGGCTGAAATGGCAGAGCCTCAAGCGCAGGCTCCCCTCCCGCCGTCGCCGCGGCGCCCCGCGGGGCATTTCCGCCAGCAGGTTGCAACTGCACGACATTACAGACATTGCTACTCTCGAGGGGCGCCTCCTCCTCGATCTCGCGACAAGACATCACGCCGTACCTATGTCGAAAATTACAGGGAGCAGACCGATCAATTTCTACGAGAGGGTCCTATGTCGCGGTTCGCCTGTCAAGTGTCGTTTCAGCCTCCACCAGCCTCCGCTTCCGGAGAGCATGCTTAGGTAATTTGAAGGCAACCTGGTGAATTCAAAGCGGCCGATTTGAACCGTTTCGGACCAGCGCGGCACCAAGCGAACGTTGGTTCGTGGTTAAGGAAAGCACATGTCACCGAATGTGGACTTGCGCGTGATGGCCGAGGGGCGGCTTCTTGGCCTCAATTCGGGAGACTGGTTGATGCTCGCGGGCGGCTTTGCACTGGTCGCTCTGCTCATTTTCCTGCTTTGATAACGTCACAAATGTGATCCAGCTCACATTAAGGCGCGCCTGATGCGGTTAAGCTTCGCTAGCTCTCCATTCAGAGAGCAACGGCCCCGGTCTTCCGTCCCCAATTGCCGCGGGGGCCGGGGCCACCAAGCAGGGCGAGTCCACCCCGCTCTCCATTCAGAGAGCGCCGGCCCCGGTCTTCCGTCCCCGATTGCCGCGGGGGCCGGGGCTACCTGACCGGAGAGTCCACGCAGGAGCATGCAGGCTTTTCAGCCGCAGCGTGGCCTCTGACGATCCAGCATATGCTGGAACAATGCCGCGCCGTTGTGTGAGCGCAATCACGCATCATCACGCGATTGCGGTATCCCGTCTATTGCCCCTTCCCGGCTTCGCTGGCGAATCGGCGCGCCTCTTCGGCGGCCCGGAACAACGCCCTGGCCTTGTTGACGCATTCCTGCTGCTCGCTGTCCGGGTTGGAATCCGCCACAATGCCGGCGCCGGCCTGGACATACATCTTGCCGTCCTTGATAAGGGCGGTGCGCAGCACAATGCAGCTGTCCATGTCGCCGGCCGCGGAAAAATACCCGACACAGCCGGCATAGAGGCCGCGTTTTTCTTTCTCCAGCTCGTCGATGATTTCCATAGCGCGCACTTTCGGCGCACCGGATACGGTTCCGGCCGGGAACCCGGCGGCGAGCGCGTCGAGGGCGTCGTGGCGCGGATCAAGCCTGCCCTCCACGTTCGAGACGATGTGCATCACCTGGCTGTAGCGCTCGATGAAGAACTGGTCGGTGACCTTGACGGTGCCGATGGCGGCAACCCGGCCGACATCGTTGCGGCCGAGGTCGAGCAGCATCAGGTGTTCGGCCCGCTCCTTCGGGTCGGCCAGAAGCTCGTCTTCGAGCGCCTTGTCCTCATGGGGCGTCGATCCCCGCGGCTTGGTGCCGGCGATCGGCCGGATCGTCACCGTGTCGCCGCGCGTGCGCACGAGAATCTCCGGGCTTGAGCCCGCCACCGCGAATCCGGCGTAGTCGAGATAGAACAGGAACGGCGCCGGATTGACCCGGCGCAGCGCCCGGTAGAGCGCGAAGGGCGGCAGCGCGAAGGGCGCTTCGAAACGCTGCGCCAGCACGACCTGGAAAATATCTCCGGCCGCAATGTAGTCCTTTGCCCGCGCGACCATGGCGCGGAACTCCGCCGGCTCCGTATTGGAGACCGGAGTATTTTTCAGCGCCGCAGCCGCAGCGCTGGCCGGCTCCCTGGGGAGCGGCCTGTCCAGCGCGTCGACCACGGCGGTCAGCCGGTCGATGGCGTGCGCCAGCGCTGCGTCCGCAGGCAATCCCGTGGCCGGGCGCACCGGCGTCACCAGCGTGAGCGTGTCGAGCACCGAGTCGAAGATCATCACCACGGTCGGCCGCACCAGGATCGCGTCCGGTATCCCGATCGGGTCAGGATTGGGCGGCGGCAGATCCTCCATCAGGCGAACCATGTCATAGCTCAGATAACCGAAAACGCCGGCGGCCATCGGCGGCAGGCTGTCCGGCAGCACAAAGCGGCTTTCGTTGATGAAGCTGCGCAGCGACCTAAGCGGGGGCTCGCCGCAGGGGCGGAACGCGTCCTGGTGCTGCCGCGCGGTGGGGTTGATTTCCGCCCTGTCGCCGCGGGCGCGCCACACCACGTCGGGATCGAGGCCGATGATCGAATAGCGGCCGCGCACCGCCCCGCCCTCGACCGATTCGAAAAGGAAGCTCAGCGGCTTGTCAGCCCCGGTCTTGAGAAAAGCGGAGACCGGCGTCTCAAGGTCGGCCACCAGTGTGGTCCACACGACTTGGGCGACGCCGCGCCGATAGGCGGCGGCGAACGCGCCGGCGGAAGGTTCAATCTGCATGTCGAGGAGCTGATTTCAATCGGATTGGGGGGTAGGGTGGGCAAAGGCGCTCGTGAGCGCTCTCATTGGGATTGCCGGCCGATCGCGCCTTTGCCCACCAGGGCCCGCGCGGACGGCGCCGCGGCGGGCAAAGGCGGAATGAAGCCCATGCCAACATTGCAACGCCATCGGCCGCCTTCGCCCGCCCTGTACCCTTTATGACGTTCGGGACTCATGGCTTGTCCCAGCCATCCGCCCCGCCGCATGACGCGGCGGGGTATCTCCGCGAAAATATCAGGTCGTAAAGCGGGTCTCGGCAGTTTCATCAGAAACCGCTCTCGCTCGGCGCCCGTCCGACCGCCTGGGCGATGGCGTTCCGGTTGATATCGGTCCCAATGTCGCTTTCCAGACGCGTCACATACTGGGTCAGAACGTCATCGCTGTAGGAACTCTTGAGCTGATCCATCAGCCTCGTCGTCGTCACGGAATTTGCGTCGAACGCCGGCACCTTGACGTCGGTGACCCGGAAGATAACGCGGTTGGTGGGATTTTGGCCCTCGGCGCTGCCAACCGCATCCTTCGCGGTGCGAAACACCTCCGAGATGACGCGGGGCGGCAGCTCTCCGCCGCCCTGGCGCTTCAGCCCGGACTTGCTCTCAACCGTCAGCCCCTCGGCAGCCGCGACCTCGGCGAGCGACGCGCCGGACTTGAGCTTGCCGACGATATCTTCCGTCTTCGCGTTGAGGCGCTTGATGATCTCGTCCTCCCGGAAGCGCGCTTCAACGCGATCTTTGACCTCGTCGAGCGTCCGCTCGCGCGACGGCATGATGTTGACCACGTCGTACCAGACGAATCCGCCGCCCGGGAGCGAAAGCGCGTCGTTTTCGTTGCCGACCTCGGTGTTAAAGGCGCTGTTGACCACATCGACTCCCGCCGGCAGGTCGGGCGCCGGCTCGCCCGCGGGTGTCCGCCCCGAGCGGTCGACCGCCTCGATGGTGCGCACCTTCAGATTGAGCTTCTTGCCGATCTCTTCGAGCGGCGTGCCGCCGCCGAGCTCCTCGTCGATCTTATCCCTGATCTTGTTGACTTCGTCCTTGGCGCGATCAAGCGCAATGTCGCGCTTAAGGTCAGACTCGACCTCGGCAAACGATTTTGTCGAGGCCGGCTCGATCTTGAGCACGTGCAGGATCACCGTGCCGAACCGCCCGGTGACAGGGCCGCTGACAGCGCCCTCCGCAAGATCGAATGCCGCATTGGCGACCGTCGGGTCAATCATGTCCGCCTTTGTCACGGTGCCGAGATCGACCACTCTGTCGGCGATCTCGGGCTCTTTGGCAAGATCGTCGAATGCGAGCCCGCCGTTGATGCGCTCGGACGCGCGCCTGGCGTCGTCCGCATTGGCAAATGAAATCTGCACCACATGGCGGCGCTCCGGCGTCTCATAGAGCTTGAGCCGATCCTGGTAGACGCGCCTGGCCTCCTCCTCGCCGACTTCGATGGTGTTCGCGATTTCCTGCTGGGAGACCGTAATCAGCTCAATTTTGCGATATTCGGGGGCCCGGAACGCGAACTTGCGCTCTTCGAAGTAAGCCGCAAGCTGCTCCGGCGTCGGCGCCGGAACGTCGCCCGCCTTGCTGCCGTCGAGCGCTATGTAGTCGATGCTGCGTTCCTCATCGCGAAACTGGCTCAGCGCCTCGGCCGCTGCTTTGGGCGCCACCACTCCGCTGCCGACCGCCTCGGCGATCTGGCGGCGCAGCGTGGTCTGGCGCTGTTCGAACTCAAAGCGCTGCTGGGTGTAGCCGATGTCGCGGAGGCGCTGGAGATAGGTGGCCATGTCGAACTGGCCGTTGAAGCCGCGGAATGCCGGATCGGCGGTGATCTGCTTTGCCACCTCGTCATTCGAAATGCCGAGCCGAAGCTGCCGTGCGCGTTCATCGAGGGCTGCCGCCGCGACCATCTGGCCGAGCACCTGCTGCTCAAGGCCGATCGCCTGCGCCTGGTCGGGCGTGAGCGGCCGGCCCATCTGTCGGCCGAGCTGCTGCATTTCCTCGTTGTAGCGGATGCGGAATTGGTCGATCGAAATCTCGCTGCGGCCGACCTTGGCGACGGTGGAGACCCCGAAACCGCGGAAAATATCGCCAATGCCCCAGATCCCGAAGCTGATGATCAGAAACCCGACCACCGCCGCCATGATGACCTTGCCGAGCCAATTGGAAGAGGCTTTTCGCAGACCTCGAAGCATGAGCGCGTCTTAAAGATTGGAGTGGATGGGACGGCCCCCCGGCTAACTCTCCCCCGTTCGCGGGGAGAGGTGGTTTCGCCGAAGGCCGACGAATACAGGGTGAGCATAATAGGCAGGCCGGGAGGCCATCGCAACCTTGCGGTGCGCGGCAAAAAGGGCCGCGCAGGGGATGACATAGGGCGACCCTCATAGGCGCTGGGTAAGGTTCGACGTGCCGCGAATCTCCTCCCCTCCCACCCGAACCGGGTATACGAAGGTTTCGGCCGCTTAATAAAGCGATCGAAATTGGCAACAGCCGATTCCGATCGTGGGGACGGGTCGGGGCTGGGGGCGGGCCAGGTGGCGCACGACCCCCCACCCACTCTCCCCACACCTCCCCACACAAGGGCACACAAGGGGGGAAGGGGGCGCAGGTGGCTCGGCCACCGCTTAACCTGGCGCCAATGACTGTCGTCCGTAAAGCGCGTCCGCCCGCCATCCGACTCAAGGCTTTTCAGCCTCCCGCCACCATGTCTCGGGCAAATAGCCCGACAGCGAGGTCGCATCCGGATGGCGGACGGCAGACCACCGCGCGACCCATTGGGTCGGCAGGTGGTAGAGGGGAATGACATAGATGCCGGACATCAGCACGCGGTCGAGCGCCCGCACGGCGGCGACGAAAGCGTCGCGCTTGCGCGCGTTCAGCAGGGCGGCGATCATCGCATCCGCAGCCGCGCTGCGCACGCCCATGTAGTTGCGCGACCCCGGCGTGTCGGCCGCGGCGGAACTCCAGTAGAGCGCCTGCTCGTTGCCGGGCGACAGCGATTCATCCCAGCGCGCCTGGATCATGTCGAAATCGAAATTGATGCGGCGCTGCTCGTACTGCACCGCGTCCACGAGGCGGACACTCAGATCGATGCCGGCGCGCTTGAGATTTTGCGCGAAGGCGATCGCCAGCCGCTCCTGATCGCGGTCGGCGACCAGAATCTCGAAGGCGAAACGCTCATGGGTCTCCCGCCGGCGGAGCACCCCGCCGCTGAGCTCGTAGCCGGCTTCACGCAACAGCGCGAGGGCGCGGCGCAGCGTGTCGCGGTCGCGTCCGGAGCCGTCCGAAACCGGCGGCGACCACGTGCCTGCGAGCACGTCGTCGCGCACCGCCCCCGGGAAGGGCGCCAGCAGCGCGCGCTCGGCTGCATCCGCGGGCCGGGCACGGGCCGACAGCTCGCTGTCTTCGAAAAAGCTCGCAGTGCGCCGGTAGCGGCCGAAGAAGAAGTTGCGATTGATCCATTCGAAGTCAAACAGCATCGAGATCGCCTCGCGCACCCGCGCGTCGGCGAAAATGGCGCGGCGGGTGTTGAACACCAGCGCCTTCATGCTCTTCGGCAGTCCGTAGGGGAGCTCGTCTTTCACGACGCGACCGTCGCGTGCTGCCGGAAAGTCGTAACCGGTCTCCCAACGGCCCGGGTCCGTCTCTTCCCGCACGTCATAAAGGCCCTTCTTGAACGCCTCGAAATGGCTGCCGGCGTCGCGATAGAAATCGAGCCGCACCGTGTCGAAGTTCCACAAGCCGCGGTTGACCGGGAGAGCGCGGCCCCAATAGGCCGGATTGCGGCGCAGCGTCACGCTGCGCCCGGCATCAACCTCGGCCACCACATAGGGGCCGCTGCCCAGCAATGGCGTGAGCGAGGTCTCCTCAAACCGCTCGGCATCGACGGCGTGCTGCGGCAGGATCGGCATGAGGCCTAGGATGAGCGGCATTTCGCGGTCGCCGTCGCCGGCAAGATCAAACCGGACGGTGCGCGGGCCAAGCGCCGTCGCAGCCTTCACCTTGGCATAATAGGTGCGGTGCTTCATGGGATGGCCGTGATCACGCAGCAGGTGCCACGAGAAAATCACGTCGGCAGCGGTGACCGGCTGGCCATCCGCAAAGGTCGCCCTGGGATCGAGGTCGAAGGTGACATAGCTGCGGTCGGCATCGGTTTCGACCGAGCGGGCGAGAAGGCCGTAGAGCGTGAACGGCTCGTCGTAGCCGCGCGTCATCAGGCTTTCGACCACCCGTCCGCGGATCTCCTGTTCCGGAACCGGCAGGCCCTTGCCATTGAACGGATTAAGGCTGTCGAAGGCGCCAAGAATGCCTTCGGTGAACTGGCCGCCCTTCGGCGCATCGGGGTTGACGTAGCGGAACGCCGTGAAGTCCGGCGGCAGCGCCGCATCCCCATGCATCGCGATTGCATAGTTCGCGTTCGCGGTGCAGGGGGCGCCGAGAGGGATGACGGCCGCCATGATGACAGCAAAAAAAGCCGCCGCTGCGGGCGGGGAAGGGAGTGGGGTGCAGTCTCGCCCGCAGCCGACATCTTTACGTTGCAGACTCATTCCGATTCGCTCCAACCTGCATTATCACGGATGCGTTACCGTGCCGGGGCGCGCTCTTTCCCCATTTACGAAAACCGGCTGAGACACAGGCAACGGGCATCGCGCTGTCGCATCCGGCCAGTTTGCGATCGGCGGCAATCCGGGCAATGGCTGTCTTCCGTAAATGACTGCCTTGCGTGAGTGTAAAACGACCGAAAGCGCAACGCAGCAACCAGAGACTGGAAGTCAAGACCCGTACGCAGCGCCGCAAGCTTCGCCCGAAATACGACTTGTCGCCTGGCAATATCAACCGAACAACGCGCCGTCGAGCATAATATCCAGGCGTCTGCATAATGTACATCGTCGTAACGGCAACGTATTCAACGTATTATTGACCGAAGAAATACAGCTTCGCTTTGCGCTCTACTATCGGCGGCGACGCGCGCAAAACCAGGCTTCCGCGGGGCGTGCGATTAGGCTAATGAGGCCTGTGGGGAGGCCACGTTCCCGCCGCATTTGACGCAGACACAGCGGGGGCAAAAACCACACCCCACGTGATCGCATTAAGGCCGCAACTCGCGAGACATAGAGGATTCCTGATGACCGATCGCAAACTGTCCGCACCGAGTTCAAATGCGCGCAGGATGGCCGTTTCGACGATTGCGGCGACGCTGCTGTTGGCTACGGGCTTTAGCGTCGGCACCGCGGTCGCTCAGCAGCCGCCGACAGCGCGTCCCGCCGCTCCAGCGCGCCCAGCCGCTCAGAAGCCCGCCGCGCCAGCCGCACAGAAGCCGCCCGCGGCGTCGCCCGGTGCGACGCAGGCGCAGGCGGCGGCGCCGGCGCAGCCCGAAATGCCGCAGCTTATCTATTCGCCATGGGCGAAATTCTGCGGCAAAGGCAACGAACCCGGCGCCAAGGAGGTGTGTTTCACCGGCAAAGACGCGCGCACCGAGGCCGGTCAGCCGGTTGTGGCGGCGGCGCTGATCGAGCCGGAAGGCGAGCAAAGGAAGCTGTTCCGCGTCACCCTGCCGAGTCCGCTCCAGCTCCAGTACGGCACACGCATCGTGATCGACAAGGAGCCGCCGATCAGCGGCGCGTTCTTTACCTGCTTCGCCAACGGCTGTATGTCCGACTTCGAGGCGACGCCTGAACTGGTCAGTAAGCTGAAAAAAGGCCAGATGCTGCAGATCCAGGCGATCAACCTGGCCGCCGCTGCAATCACCTTTCCGTTGCCGCTCTCCGACAACTCGGGCAACAGCTTTCAGAAGGCCAATGAAGGCCCGCCCACCGATCCCAAGGTGTTCGAGGAGCAGCAAAGAAAGCTGCAGGAAGACCTCCAGAAGCGCGCCGAGGAGTTGCGCAAGAAACTCGAGAGCCAGGGCGGAACGCCGCCGAAATAGCGCTGAAAGCGCCGCCACAGGGCTAGGTCCTCCAAAGCGCGCCGCTGGCGCGCTTTCTTATTTAAGCCACTGAGTGATTATTAAGCCACTCAGTGATTGTTCCACGCTGCGGCACAAGCCGTTGAGAACGTGCGGATAATCATTTTGCCAAAATGAATTTGCCGCGCTTGTCGGGGCTGCGGCGTCCCGGCACATGACTGTGCCACATGCCAGCGCCGCGAAATGGTCCGGAACAAGAACGCGAACGCGCTGTTGTCCCGTTTTGAGCCGCCCGGGCGAGGGGTGCACCACTCAGAGGAGACAAATATGGGAATACTGATGCGATCCCTTTCCGCGGCTGTTCTGATGTCGGGGGGGTACCTGTCCGCTCCGATTGCGAATGCCCAGAGCCCCCAGAACGAAACTCCTCCGCCAGGCCTCTCGACCCCGGCACCCAACATCACCGAGCAGAAGCTCGACGCGGCCGCAGCAGCCATTCAGCGCGTGGCGAGCCTTAAGAAGACCTATGAGCAACGGCTCGCCCAGGCACCGCAAGGTCAGAAGGAGCAAATCGTCTCCGAGGCGAACGATGCCCTTGAAAAAGCGGTCACGGACCAGGGTCTGTCAGTTGAGGAATACTCCTCCATTCTCGAAGTCGCGCAAAACGATCCTGAGGTTCGCGGCAAGATCCTTCAGCGCATACGCCCATCACAGCCATCACAGGATGATCGGAATTAAGACTCGGTGAGGAATAACTGCGCCACTTGCGCTCCCCTCCCCGCAAGCGGTCGCAGGCGGGGGAGGGGATATTCGCTCGACGTCTGCGCAACAGCCAATTGAAGCGATTCTCTCGCGGAAAAGCCGAACGGCGCTTACCGCTTGATCCCGGCCGCAGCGGCGACGCGCGACCATTTCGCAAGGTCATTGCTGATGAAAGCGGCGAACTCTTCCGGGGTTCCGCCCTCCATATCGAAACCTTGAGGTGCGAGCGCCGCGATCACATCCGGCGATTTCACGGCTTCGTTGCTGGCAGCCGCGAGTCGTTCGACGCTTTCGCGCGGCGTGCCCGCTGGCGCCAGCAGCCCGAACCAGCCGGAAGTATCGAATCCGGGAAGTCCCGCTTCCGCGACAGTCGGCAAGTTTGGGGCGGCGCTGGCGCGGCGCAATCCGGTTGAGGCAAGCGCTGCCAGCTTGCCCTCGGCAACGAAGCCCAGCACCGTCGACGCCGGCGAGAACATCACCTGCAGGCGTCCGCCCAGGAGATCGGTCGCGGCCTGGGCGGTGCCCGCGTAGGGAACGTGCAGCAGCTTGACGCCCGCCATTACGTTGAAGAGCTCGCCGGAGAAATGCGACCCGGAGCCGACGCCCGCCGATCCAAACGACAATTCTCCCGGCCGCGACCGCGCCAGCCTGATGAGCTCTTCGACGCTTCTTGCCTCGACCGCGGGGTGCACCACCAGAATGTTCGGCAGCGTTGTAAACAAGGAAATCGGCGCAAAGTCCTTGACCAAGTCGTAGGTAAGATTCGGCGTGATCGCCGGGTTGATGGTGTTGCCGACCGTGCCCTGCAGCAGGGTATAGCCGTCCTTGGGAGCATGGGCGACAAAGGTGGTCGCAATATTGCTTCCGGCGCCGGTGCGGTTCTCGACCACGAATTGCTGACCGAGGAGCGTCCCAAGTTTTTGCGCCAACACGCGCGCCGCGATATCGCCCGACGCGCCGGGCCCGAAGCCGACGATGATCCGCACCGGACGGACCGGATAGTCCTCGGCCGCCGCCGAAATCGCAGCGAAGCTCGCGATCGCCAGGACAACCGCAGCGGACATCCATCGCGGCATTGATGCGGCCATGATCGAAGGCCCTCATTGGCGTGGCTGCCCGAAGATAGCAGCTTGCGCATCGCCGGGCATCGCACAATTGACAATGTGCGCCGCTCGTGGGCCGCTGCCGGTGCTCGCAGCCGGCCGCACATCCGCGAGCTTGTGACGGCCATCACGTTTCGGCGGATTTCGCTCGAAACGAGCGACCCCGACGCCAACCCGCCGCATTGCGGTTGTTGCCGCAGGCGCTGCGCCGGCATAAGATGCAAAAATGTTGGCGAGTGGCGTAGCGTGCGCCCTTCCCCGAGCGCGGGGCGCTCGCTGCTGAAACTCAAAACTCTAAGGAATTGGCGTCATGGCGCCCGATCCGCGGGGAGCGGCACTCGCTCTCCATCGATTCGGCTTCGGGCCGCGCCCCGGATCGATTGCGGCCATCGCGGACGATCCGGTCGGCGCGCTGGTTGCCGATCTCGATCGGCCCAATGCAGGCGAGATTTCCTCTGCCGGGCTGCTCACGAGCGGCGCGATCGCACGCGTCGCGGCTGAGTTCAATGCCGAGCGTCTCGCCAAGCAGCGCCTGGAGACGCGCCGTCAAGAGGAGGCGAAGGCCGCGGCGGCCCAGCAGGGCGCCCAGATGGCCAATGAGGCGGCGATGCAAGCCGCCGCCAAGGCGCCAAATCCTAAATTACCGCCGCCTGAGACCCCAATGGCGGCAAACTTCTTTGCTGAGGCCAAGGCGCATTTCGAGGCGGCGCTGCGCGCCGAAACGGGCTTTGTGGAGCGGCTCACCTGGTTCTGGGCGAATCATTTCTGCGTCAATTCCGATACGACCGTTGCGGCTGGAGCCTATGTGCGCGAAGCCATCCGGCCGCACGTGCTCGGACGGTTCGCCGACCTGTTGCAGGCGGTCGAAAGCCACCCGGCCATGCTCATCTATCTCAACAACGAGGTCTCGATCGGGCCGATGTCGGTGGCCGGCATCAACAACTCGCGCGGCCTTAATGAAAATCTCGCTCGCGAGATTCTTGAACTGCATACGCTCGGCGTGCGCACGGTCTACGACCAGCAAGACGTGACGAATTTCGCCAAGGTCCTCACCGGCTGGACGGTTCGCAGCGCGGTCCTTGACCCGGAGCATGGCGGCGAGTTCCTGTTTTTTCAGCGCCGGCACGAGCCGGGCCCGCAAAGGGTGATCGGCAAGGATTATCGCGACACCGGGCTTGAGCAGGGCCGCGCCGTGCTCGCTGATCTCGCTCGCCATCCGGCGACCGCGAAGCATATCGCCGTCAAGCTCGCGCGCCATTTCATCGCCGATGATCCGCCGTCGGCGCTGGTCGACACGCTGACGACCACATTTACCGAGACCAATGGCGACCTGTGGAAAGTATCGAAGGCGCTGGTGACTGCGCCGCAAGCCATGGCGCCGGAGCGGTTGAAGATCAAGCATCCGAGCGAATGGATCATGTCCTGTCTGCGGGCCGAGGGGTTCAACATGGTCGATCCGCGCGATCTGGTGCCGACCTTGAACCGCCTTGGCGAGCCGCTGTGGCGGCCGCCCTCGCCGAAGGGATTTCCGGACGACAACGGGGCCTGGCTCGAAAATCTCTCCCACCGGCTCGATACCGCAAATGCGTTTGCGCAAAGCAATGCCGAACGGGTCGACCCAAACGATTTGCTTGAAATTGCTTTGGGGCCGCTGGCGTCGGTCGAAACGCGGGCGGCGGTGGCGCGCGCCGAGAGCAAGCAGCAGGCCTTGACGCTGCTGTTGATGGCGCCCGAACTCCAACGGAGGTGACAATGGCCATCCATCAAGCCACCCGCCGCGAATTGCTCGCGGGGTCCGGCGCGCTGTTCGCGTGGGCCTTCGTGCCGAAGCTCGCGCGTGCTGAGGGGCGTGACCCGCGCTTCCTCACCATCGTGCTGCGCGGCGCGCTCGACGGACTTGCCGCCGTAGCGCCAGTCGGCGATCCTGATTGGATCAGGCTGCGCGGGGACAACGCGCTCAAGCTCGACGGCGCCACGCCGGCGCTGCCGCTCGACGGCTTCTTCGCCCTCAATCCGGCGATGCCCAACCTGCACCGGCTTTATCACGCCGGCCAGGCCATCGTGGTTCATGCGGTGGCGACCCCTTACCGCGAGCGCTCCCATTTCGACGGGCAGGACGTCCTGGAGAGCGGCCTGCCGCGGCCCGGACGGGCTGCCGAAAGCGGCTGGCTTAATCGCGCCCTGACGAGGCTCGAGCCGGGTGATGGGGTCCGCGTCAGCGCGAACGGCCAGCGCACCTTCGCGGTCGGTCCGGTCACTCCGCTCGTGGTGCGCGGCCAGGCGCCGGTGCTGTCCTGGGTGCCGCCGCGGCTGCCGCCGGTGAGCGACGACACCACGTCGCGGCTGCTCGATCTCTATCGCCACACCGACCCGACGCTGGCGCGCGTGCTCGAAGAGCGCATCAGCCTTGCGGCGCTGGCGCCGGACGCGCCCTCGGACCGCAAGCCGGGGGAGATGGCGCCTGTTGTTCAGATCGGAAACATCAGCCAGGTGCGCGCCTATTTCGCGGAAGCGGCGGGAGCGGCGGCGAGGTATTTGGCGAGTCCCGACGGCCCGCGCGTCGGCGCGCTCGCCCTCGATGGCTGGGACACCCATGTCAATGAGGGTGTGGTGAACGGCCGGCTGTCGCAATTGCTCGGCGCCCTCGATGCCGCCCTCGCCGCCGTTGAGGCCAACATGGGGGCCGCCTGGAGCCAGACAGTGGTCACCCTCATCACCGAGTTTGGCCGCACCGCACGCATTAACGGCAACCTGGGAACCGATCACGGCACCGCCACAGTCGCGCTGCTCGTCGGCGGCGCTCTCAAAGGCGGCCGGGTCGTCGCTGACTGGCCCGGCCTCAAGGAGCCCGACCTCCACGAGAAGCGCGACCTCAAGGCTACCATCGACCTGCGCGCGGTGCTGAAGGGCCTGCTGCGCGATCACCTGCGTGTCGACGATCGTGCGCTGGCGGCCGACGTGTTCCCTGACAGTCAGGACGCAATAGCGATGGAGGGATTGGTCGGCTAGGCCAATTCCGCGGGACGATTTGCGGCCCTATCCGTTGGCAATGCCGTTCCCGGGTTCGCTTGCGCTCAACCCGGGCTGCAGCCCTACCTTCGATTCAGCACGTGTTTTTCCATCCACGCGATCATGCGCAGCATGATCTCCTTGTTGTTCTTCTCCAGCATGAGGGTGTGGCCATTGCCTTTGATGCCCGCCTCGGGGAGGACATCGAGGGTGATGTCGCCGCCGGCGGCCTTGAAGGTCTTCTCGAACGCGCGCGAGGATGCCACGCGGTCCTCCGCGCGGTCGCCGATCACGATCAGGATCGGCACGCGCGCGAGTGCGGCCAGCTTATCGTGAGGAATCTTGTCAAATGCATCAACCGAGGTCTCGACCGCAAGGATGCCCTTGACCAGCTCGGGGCGCTCCGCCGCAGCCAGATAGCCGAGCAATCCCGAAGACGACCATGTCTGCAACACCGATGGGCCGACCTTGTCCAGCAAGGCCGCGAGCGCCGCGACCATCTTTCCGGTTTCCTCGGGATCGCGGTAGGTGCTCACGGTCTGCCGATAGTAGTTATCCGCCGCTTGAATAGGAAACTGCGTGTCCGGATAGGGCTCACCGAAGCGCGGCCCCCAGCGAAACGTGACCCACGCAGATTCGAAGGCATAGCGGTTGATCGCCGGCAGCTCGGATGCCGGCGCGCGGCCGAGCCGCACCGCATTGATCTTGCAGATGTCCGTCCCGGCGCGGCCGGTGTTGACGCGGTCGACCCCGTAGGTTGCGAAACCTTCGCGCAAAAACAATGTCAGCCAGCCCTCGCGTCCGTCGGGCGTCGTGTCGTAGACCCGCGCGGTGTGGCCGCCGCCGGGATTGAACAGGATGGGGTAGGGCGAGCGTTGCTCGACCGGATACTGGTAGGTTGCGTAGACCTGGTCGACCACCACGTGTCCGGGCGGGAAGCGCTTGCTCAACGGGTCGCCGCCGTCATTGGCGGGACAGTCGATGACGCGGCCGCCGGCTTCCAGGCTGCCCTGGCGCGCGATGTGCAGCGGGGATTGGGCGTGCGCGGCTTGGAGCAAGAGAGACAGGGTGGTTGCCGCAACTGGGATGCACTTCGTTGTCATTGCGCTCGCTCCCGCGTGCAGCGAATGTGTGGTCCGTAGCCTGCTTGAGCCCCAGCGAAACCGAGTCGGTCGCCGCAGTCGTCGGCCGATCCCGGATTTCGCTGCGCTCAATCCGGGCCACGAGGCTGTTATTCCGCCGCCATGTCACGCCACCAAATTCTCCACCGCTCCGTCTCTGCCGCGCCCCTGCGCGCGGTATTGCCCGACCTTCTCCATCAGCGGCGCGTCGGAGACCGAGTAGAGCACGGCGTCGTCGCGTCCGGTGTTGATGTGGCGCCGCCACAGGAAATTGGGCACGACGAAAATGTCGTTGCGCTCCCAGTCGAAGCGGCGGCCGGCGATTTCGGTCGCGCCCTGGCCTTCCATCACCACGTACATGGTGCTCGCCGTCTCGCGCTTGAGGCGGGTTTCCTCACCGGGGCGCAGCAATTGCGCCGTATAGGCAAGCGTCGGAAACGCCGGCCCGCCGTTCACCGGATTGACGAAGGCAAGCGTGATGCCCTCGTAGGGGTCGCCCGCCTCGCCGGCAAGGCCGGCCAGCGCCTCGCGAATGGCGGCGCCGCGGTAGTGGATCATGGGCGTCGCATGGCGCGAGATGCCGCGCCGGTGCGATACGAAGCCTGGGAGCAAGCCGCCGGCACCGTAAAGCTTCTGCGAGTAGCCGTCCGCGTGCTTTGCCGCTTGCGCGCGGCCGTTGCCGGCGCGTTCGCCGTGAAACTCGTCGTCGAGCCACACGCAGTCGAGGAATTCCATCAGCGGAAAATCCAGCACGTCAATCCACACCACCGGAGTTGCGCCATCGTTGCCGTGGTCATGCCAGGCGCCGTGAGGCGTGAGGATGAGATCGCCGCGCTCGGCCTCGCAGCGCTCTCCTTCCACAACCGTGTAGCCGCCGTTCTCGGACAGGATGGTCCGGCTCGCATTGGGTGTGTGGACGTGGACCGGCGCCACGTCGCCCGGATTGTAGATCGAGACGGCGCAGCGGATCGTATTGGTGACTTGCAGCCGGCCGCCCAATCCCGGATTGGTAAGCAGGAACTGCTGGCGCTCCGCAAATTCAATCGGCGGCACGTCGCAATTGCGGGCGATCTCCGCAATACGGTCGAGATAGGGGCCGATCTCGCTCCACCGCCAGCGGTGCGGCGCCGCCTTGATCTGATTGGCGCCGACCCGGCCTGCCGCCAGGGTTCCGCTGGCTTCAACGCCAGTATCGCGGAACCACGGCCGCTGCGCCGGCGCATTGGCCTGGGTCCGCAGCCAGATGTTGAACTTGCCGGCTTCGGCGTTGAGTTCCTCCATGGCCTCGCGTGCCCTCAGGCGCGCAGGCGGGGCAGGGGATGGACTTGCGAGCGTGGACAAGGGCTTTCTCCAGCGTTCTTCCCCTCCGCCGCTTGCGGGGAAGGGTCGGGGAGGGGGCTCGTGCCGCGAGTCAGTGCTGTGGATGAGGTCCTCTCCCTGACCCTCCCCCGCAGGCGGGGAGGGAAAAGACATGCCCGCAGTGTGCCCCGATTTGGCGGAAATTCAACAGGTGCTATGGTGATGGCGCAGTTGCGCCGTCCGAGGGCGCAGACCCTGGTCACCCGCACCGTAAGAGGGAGCACACAATGATCATCCGCACGCAGGAGGACGTGACACAGGCTGTGCTGAGCGAGATCGCCCGTGCGCCCGACCCACGATTCCGCGAGATCATGTCGTCGCTGGTGCGCCACCTTCACGCCTTTGTCCGCGAGGTGAAGCTGACCGAGGCAGAGTTCCAGGCGGCCGCAAACTACATCGTGGCGATCGGCCAGAAATCCAATGAGACCCACAACGAGGCGGTGCTGATGGCGGGTGCGCTCGGCGTGTCGACCCTTGTCTGCCTCCTCAACAACGGCAATACCGGCGCCACCGAGACCACCGCCAACCTGCTCGGCCCGTTCTGGCGCGCCGACTCGCCGCGCACCCCGAACGGCGGCTCGATCGTGCGCTCGCCGACGCCGGGCGAGCCGATTTTCGTCAATGCCTGGATCAAGGATCTCGAGGGCAGGCCGGTCGCCGGCGCCGAGGTCGATGTCTGGCATTCCTCAACCGAAGGCTACTACGAGAACCAGGACCCGGTGCAGGCCGACATGAACCTGCGCGGCAAGTTCACCTCCGATGCGGACGGGCGCATCGCGTTCCGCAGCATCAAGCCGGCCGGCTATCCGATTCCCGTGGACGGGCCGGTGGGCGATCTCCTGCGCGCCCAAGGGCGCGCCAATATGCGCCCGGCGCATCTGCATTTCCTGATCTACAAGCCGGGATTCAAGACTCACATCTCGCAGGTCTATACCGACGATGATCCGGATCTGGAAACGGATTCCCAGTTCGGGGTGACCCGCGCCCTGATCGGGCACTACGTCCGCCATGACAACGGACCGGCGCCTGCGCCGGATGTCACCGGACCATGGTATTCGCTCGATTATACGTTCCGCATCGAGCCCGGCATCGCCAAATGGCCGCGCCCGCCCATCACCGGCAAGGCGCGCGGCGAGCGCCCGGCGATCGAACGATTGAAGCGGCGTGAAGGAGGAGATGCGAAGGATTTGCAGGGTGGGCAGAGGCGCATCGATGACGATGCCGTCCGCAGGCGTGCGCGTCGCCCCGATGCGCGTTTGCCCGCGCAGTCGGGCGTCGCCGGACAGCGTGGGCAAAATCGCCCGTAACGTTGCCCCCGATGGACGGGTCGTCCGCCGGCGATTTTGCCCACCCTGAAGCTGCAATGATCGAACACGGAGTGTGGGAGTAAACGCATGTTGCAAACATCATTATCGCCAAGGTCAATCGCCATCGCCGCGCTGGCGCTCGCTTTATCCGTGGGCGCCGCCGCGGCGCAGCAGCCGCTCAAGATCGGGCTCATTCAGTCGATGACGGGCGCGTTCAACACTGTCGGCAAGGCGGCGGTGAACGGCGCACGCCTTTACATCCAGCAGCACGGCGACACTGTCGCCGGTCGCAAGATCCAGCTCATCGTCAGGGACGACGCCACCTCGCCCGAGGCCGCTAAGCGGCTGGCGCAGGAACTCATCGTCAATGATAAGGTCGAGATCATCGGCGCCGGCATCACGCCATCGGCGCTGACCATCGCGCCGCTGGTGACCGAGGCGAAAATCCCGACCGTCGTCATGGTGTCGGGCGCGTCGATCACGGTCGATCGCTCGCCTTATATGGTGCGGACGAGCTTCACGCTCGGTCAGTCTTCTCTGGTCATTGCCGACTGGGCCATCCGGAACGGCGCCAAGAAAATCGTCACCATCGTCAACGACTGGGCGCCCGGACTGGAGTCCGAGGCCACGTTCAAGGACCGCATCTTGAAAAGCGGCGGCGTACAGATCGTCGAGTCGATGCGGGTGCCGCTCGCCAATCCGGATTTTGCGCCGTTCCTGCAGCGCGCGCGCGACCTCGCGCCGGACACCATATTTGCCTATATGCCGGGCAACCAGTCCGGCATCTTCGCCAAGCAGTTCGTTGAGCGCGGCATGGACAAATCGGGCATCCGCCTGATTGGGCCGGGTGATCTGACCGATGATGACGAATTGCCCGGCATGAGCGACGCTGTGCTCGGCCTCGTCACGGCGCTGCATTACTCGGCATTGCACGATTCGCCGCTGAACAAGACCTACGTCAGGGATTTCGAGGCCGCCTATGGCAAGCGCCCGAACTTTGTGTCGCTCGGCGGCTATGACGGCATGCATCTCATCTACGAGGCGCTGAAGAAGACCGGCGGCAAGACCGACGGCGACGCCATGCTGGCGGCGATGAAGGGCATGAAATGGGAAAGCCCGCGCGGGCCGATGTCGATCGACCCGGAGACGCGCGATGTGGTGCACAACGAATACATCCGCAGAGTCGAGAAGGTGAACGGGCAGCTTTATAATGTAGAGTTGTCGACGGTTGAGGCCGTGAAGGATCCGGTGAGGGCGGCGAAGAAGTAGGAGGCCGCCCTTTCAGTCCTCGCTCACCAAAGCGTGCCTTACAGCATTGGGATCATGGGCGATGGTCACGAGGAGATTGCGAGCTGCCGTATCCGGCTCTGATCTGCCCTGTTCCCAATTGCGCAACGTCGCGAGTTCAAGGCCGAACTCCGGAGCGGACTGCTCCTGCGGCATCTCCAGCATTTCGCGGATAGCTTTGACGTCGACCCTGGTCGGCGCCCCGTAGGCCTTTGCGACGACGTTGCACGCCGCCAAATCGCGCGTCAATGCTGGAACGCTTTCGACCGTGGGCAATTCGACCACGGCTTCGCCGTCGTCGAACAGGCGCGTGACGACCGTGTGAGCATCGCGCATCGAGAGATGCCGCTTTGCCAGCGCCAAGGCGGCCTCCGGGGCCTTGATCCTGCCGGCTCACTCTGCAGAAGAAACTTTCCGCGCGAACCGGAGGACACGCGGCCTACGTCCCGGACCCGCGCCCGTGGTCCGGACAGATCCTTCAATATTATCGATCAGCCTCGTCTTGCCAAGGCGTGCGGCGACGAGCAGACGGAGCGGGCCGTCATCCACGGTCTCCACCCGTTGCAGCGTTTCGGCGTGGCGCGCTTCGTAATAATCGACCGCAAATCCCGCCGCTTCAATCGCGAGCCATCCCTCGCTCATGACCCGAGCAATGGGCTCGCGCGCGGCGATCCGCGCGGCGCTCTCCTTGAGGGTGCGGTAGAGTACCGGCGCCGCGGCCCGTTCGCTCTCGGAGAGATAGACGTTGCGCGAAGACAAAGCGAGGCCGTCCTTCTCGCGCACGGTCGGCACGCCGATGATGCGGACCTTGAGATCAAGATCGGCGGCCATGCGGGTGATTGTCTTGAGCTGCTGATAGTCCTTCTCGCCGAACACCGCGAAATCCGGCCGGCATTGTGCGAACAGCTTCGCCACCACGGTCGCGACGCCGCCGAAGAAATGCGGCCGGAATCGATCTTCGAGATCGACGATGGCCGGGCCCTTGACGTGGACGCTGGTGGCGAAGCCTTGCGGGTACATCACGTCGCGCGGCGGCGCCCAGACGAGATCGACCTCCTCGCGCCGCAGGGCGGCGATGTCGGCGTCGAAGGACCGCGGATAGCTCGCGAAGTCCTCGGTCGGTGCAAACTGCGTCGGATTGACGAAAATTGAGACCGCGACCCGGTCTGCGCGGCGGCGGGCGCGCCGGACCAGAGCGAGATGTCCTGCGTGCAGAGCCCCCATCGTCGGCACCAGCGCCAGCGTCTCGCCGGCATCGCGATAGCCGCCGATCGTCCGGTCAAGTGTTTTTATGGTTCGCACAATTACAGGGCCGCGCGGCATTGTTTCCTCTTGCTGGGTCTCGCGGCGGAACCTATAGCGCGTTCCGGTCGCCATGGAAGCGTCGCGTCGGAGCGATGACACGCTTCGCCGACCCGATCAGGGTGACGATAACGGAGTTCAACCTGACCAGAAGGGAGGTATCCATGTCACGCAAGCTTATCTGCGTCTCCACGTTCGCCGCGCTGGCGGCGCTGGCCCTTCCTGGGCCGGCGCCGGCGCAACAAGGCGCAAACTTGAGCGGCGCTTATCGGTGCGTGCCCGAGCCGTCGCCGTGCCAGTGGCCGGGGGAAACGATGTCGATCACACAGTCAGGATCGACGCTCGAACTCAAGCATCAGGATGCCGAGATTGCCGAGGCGAAGCTGACGAGCAACATCACCATCAGCGGCGGCCCGCCGTGGAACTCGAACGGCATCGTCCTGCCGGATCATTCGATCCAGTGGTCGAACGGGACCCTTTGGCGCAAGCAATGAACCGTCCCGCAATTCAGGCGCGTCGCGTTGGAGAGGCGGGGCGCCCCCAACTTAGATTAGGCTTTCCCGCGAAATAATCGCTTCAATCATTGCACCGAGGCGAAGCGAACTTCCGCCTCCCCCGCAAGCGGGGGAGGGGACCGCAAGTGGCGCAGTTATTGTTCATAGAATCCTCAGTGCGAGAAATCCGGGGTAGGGCCGGCGATGGTTCGCCTGGAGCGTTCCGCTGCCGGCCCAGGTTGGGGCTCCCGCCCGCAAAACACCCCCATGCCTGGCCTCAGCGGCGAGTCCGCTCGGGCGCGGCGAATTATCGCCAGCCATCTGCCCCCTTGAATTCGGTTTTCACCTTCCTAGATGGACGCTCGCCGGGCGCCGTTTGAGGCCCGGCGCCAGCGCCGGCGCAGGTCTGGCGCACCGCTCGTACCATGTTGCTCAATGGAGGATGTGGCTATGAGAAACTTCGACTTTTCTCCTCTGTGGCGGTCAACCATCGGCTTCGACCGTCTGTTCGACATCATCAACAACATCGATCTCTATGAAGGCGAGGATAGCTATCCGGCCTACGACATCGTCCGGACCGGTAACGAGAGCTATCGGATTTCGCTCGCACTCGCAGGTTTTTCGCCCGAGAACATCACAGTCACGGTTCAGGAAAACCGGCTGACGGTTACGGGCAACACCAACGCGTCGGCCGATGCGCAGGATTACATCTACCGCAGCATCGCGGCGCGGCCCTTCGAGCGCCACTTCAGCCTGGCTGACTACGTCGAGGTGGCAGGAGCCAATTTCGACAACGGACTCCTGCAGATCGACCTCGTGCGGAAGCTGCCGGAGGCGATGAAGCCGCGGCGCATCGAGATCGGCGGCGCGCACGCCGGCGGCAAGGCTGCGAAGGTCCTGGAAGCCAGCAAAGCGGCCTGATCGAGACCCGTTAGACATAACGATTTCGGACTGCGACCCGGACGTCCCCTGAGAAGGGAAATTGTCATGATCGCAAAGCGGAAGGTATTGGCTTTTGTGTCGGCGGGCGTCGCACTGTTCTCGTGGCTCGGTCCCGGCGGCGACAGCAGCAAGGACGTTGCATCGGGCGCTGACTTTGCGATGAACGATCCTGGCGCGTGCGCTCCGCATCATTCTCCCCGCTGCATGGTCGATATCCGGTACGCATATCCGGCGGCCGATCTGTCCATCATGCAGGAGGATGCTTTCTTTTAACTCATGCGCCGTCGCGAAGGACGACAGCGCGGGCGACCCAGGCAGGAGGAAACGCCATGTTGCGCCAGTTCCAGCTAAGCAAAGAAAGGTGGCGGGAGGGCATTGCCGAGGCGATGTGGGAAACCCTGATCGCGCTGGCGACGGTTGCGGCCATCAGCATCAGCATCGTCAGCCTCGCAGCCCACCTCAATCAGGCGCGCGTGGTCGTCGAGGCCGCACAGACGCCATCCGGACAGCATGCGTCAAATCCGGACTTAGCATCCGGTCTGGCGGGATTTGGCAGCCCGGCGCCCGTGGACTTGAACTGAGACAGACACATCTTGGTTAGCTCACGCTGGTGAGCTTAAAGCGCAGAAACCGGGAGCGACCGGCGGCCTAGCCGGAGGACACGGCCATGAAGGAAACCGATCGTAGCGCGCGGCGCAGCACACTTTGCGGCTTTGATTTAAGCAATCTCTTCCATCCTGCTGGGGCGTTCGCGCACCCGCAGCAGGTCGTTGACGACCCGGATCTGACGGTCAACGAGAAGCGCGCCATTCTGGCGTCGTGGGCCTCGGACGCCTGCGCCGTCGAAGCCGCGCCGGATTTGCGTCAGGCGCCCGGTGCGACACAGCCCATCCGATTCGATGACATTATGGACGCGCTGCGTGAGCTTGATCGTCTGGTGCGCAACTCCTTCGAAGCGCCCCGCCACTACAGGCGCGTCCTCGCGAATCGCATTCCGGGCGTGTTCGGGCGGGAGTCTCGCGCCGCCGGCCGGAGCCGCAATGATCCGCCAATTAACTGACATGCATGATTTAACCGCCGGTTGCAGACCGGCGCTAACCCACAGGGAGGAGGTATCGGTGTCGTACAAGCTCATCCGCATTTCCGCGCTCGCGGCGCTTGCCGCCTTCGCCATTCCGGGCGCGGCGCTGGCCCAGCAAAGTGCAGACGTGATCGGCTCCTATCAGTGCGTGCCCGAGCCGTCGCCCTGCCAGTGGCCGGGCCAGACGATGTCGATCACACAGTCCGGATCGGCGCTCGAACTCAAGCACCAGGACGCCGAGATCGCCGAGGCGAAGCTGACCAGCAACATCACCATCAGCGGCGGCCCGCCGTGGAACTCGATCGGCATTGTTCTGCCGGACCATTCGATCCAGTGGTCGAACGGCACCCTCTGGCGCAAGCAATGACTGCCGTCCGGCCGCTTCACAGAGGCGATCGAGTACGGGGGCGGAGATGAGGTCAAGGCGACCTGAGCTGTCACGATGGCTGAGCATGCTCGGTTTCCTGCTGAGTTCGCTCTTCATCATGGCGTTGGTCGTAACGTGATTTCGAACGGGCGCATGCCGTCTTCACCGACGTGCGCCTCGAATGTCGCAAGGGGGAAACAATGTTCGAAGCACCCAATCCGTTGGTGGTTGGTCTCGCCGAGTGCGGGCGCAGCGAGCATGGTCGTCAAGACTCGCCGATCCGCAACACGCTTCGCCCGACAGCGCCAGGCGGGCCGCAAAAGATAGTCCTTCCGCGCAGGCCCGGGGAAAGCCGGCTGGCTCCGCCACAGTATTACTACCCGGCTTCGAGGTCAGGCGTCGTGCCGGCTTTCCCGGTTCGAGCGCACGGGGAGATGGCCGCTGCGTAGAAACTCGCCGGCCTGCTGAATTGCTTGCGGCCGTATGGAATCGTATGCCGGATTGAGCACGGGGGATCGGTCTCCCACCGTCCGACGGCAACTCCGCGGAATCCGGGACAGACGACCGCCCTGACGGCACCCGCCTCTGGCTTCGCCGCGCTCAACCCGGCTGGGACCTGCGAGCGGTTTTTTGAAAGGTACATTGGAGCGACACAGGTTTTGCCCTATAGTTGCGCAGCCATATTCCGAACTTCTGCGCGTCAGTCAAAACATAAGGGGAGCGAAACCATGTCGCGAAAATTTCTGCAATCCGCGGCGGCGCTGCTGCTGGCCGCGGGCGGGCTCGTGTGCGTCGTGCCACAGGTCTCCGCCCAAACATTTGTTGGCACACCCGTACCGCCGCAATTCGCCGCGCAAGGCCAGCCCTCGACCAAGAACGGGGAATGGCCGACCAACGGCGCCGACGTGAAGTTCACCAGATATTCGCCGCTCGACCAGATCAACGCATCGAACTTCAATAATCTGCAGGTGGCCTGGCGGTTCAAGACCGACGCCTTCGGCCCCTATCCGGAATACAAGCTCGAGGGCACGCCGATCATGGTCAAGGGCGTGCTCTACACGACGGCCGGCACGCGGCGCTCGGTGATCGCGCTTGACGCCAAGACCGGCGAATTGATCTGGTCGCACAGCCTGCGCGAAGGCCACCGCGCCGAGGTGTCGGCGCGGCAACTGTCGGGCCGCGGCGTTTCCTACTGGACCGACGGCCGCGGCGACGAGCGCGTCATCTACGTAACCACCGGCTATCGCCTGGTCGAGTTGAACGCCAAGACCGGCGCCCTGATCCCGACCTTCGGCGACAACGGCATCCTCGACATCAAGGTCGGCGTCGTGAAGGGCGACAACGAGCAGATCGATCTGGAGGGCGGCGAGATCGGCATCCATGCAGCGCCGACCGTGACGGGCGACGTCGTGATCGTCGGCTCGTCCATGCGCGAAGGCGCGACGGTGCCGACGCACAATAACACTAAAGGCGTGGTGCGCGCTTTCGACGTGCGGACCGGCAAGCTGCTGTGGCGCTTCAACACCATTCCGCGGCCGGGCGAATTCGGCAACGAGACATGGGAAAACAATTCCTGGCGCGACAACGGCAACACCGGAGTCTGGACCCATATCACGGTCGATGAAGATCTCGGCCTCGTCTACATCCCGGTCGAGACGCCGACATCGGACTATTACGGCGGCCATCGGCCGGGCGCCAATCTGTTTGCCGAAAGCCTGGTGGCGGTCGACCTGAAAACGGGCGTGCGCAAATGGCACTTCCAGTTTGTCCATCACCCGATCTGGAACTGGGACATGACGTCGGCGCCGATCCTTTGCGACATCAACGTCAACGGCCGCCCCGTCAAGGCGGTCGCAGTCGCCTCCAAGCAGGGCTGGCTCTACGTCTTCGATCGCGTGACCGGCGAGCCGGTGTGGCCGATCGTGGAAAAGCCGGTGCCGCAGTCCGATGTACCGGGCGAGAAGACATCGCCGACGCAGCCGTTCCCGCCGGACTCCCTGCGCTACGCGCGCAACTTCCTCAAGGTGCCCGACGACCTTATCGACTTCACTCCCGAGCTGCGGCAGAAGGCGCTCGATGTTCTCAAGCGATATAAAGTGGTGGAGTCGCCGTTCGCGCCGGGCGTCGTTGCCGATGTCAAGGGCACCCTTGGGGCCATCGTTTCCGGCACCGCCACGAATTGGCCCGGCTTCGGGTACGATCCTGAGACCCACATCGCCTACATGCCGGCCGGCAATACCCCCGGGGTGCGGTCGCTGACGACGCCGCCCGGGGAATTCTCGGATATCCGCTACGTCGCAGGCGTCGCCGGGCAGCAGTTCCGGGTGGTGCTCGGGCCCGGCGACTGCTGCGCGGCCGGCGCGCCGCAGACCGAAGCGCGGGCGCGTCTCGCGCGGACCAATCCGGCGGCCGCGGATGCTCCTCCGCCTGCGGGCGGCTTTGGCGGGTTGAACGTCGAGGGGTTGCCGATCGTGAGGCCGCCCTACGGTCTGCTTGCCGCCATCGACCTCGACAAGGGGCAGCTCAAGTGGCAGGTGGCGCACGGCGACACCCCCGATCAGGTGCGCAATCACCCGGCGCTCAAGGGCCTCAACATCCCAAAGACCGGGCAGGCGCAAACCTCGGGCGTCGGCCTCGTCATCACCAAGACCCTGGTGATCATGGGCGATCCGGTGGCGACCACGACGCCTGAGCACCCGCGCGGCGCGATGCTGCGGGCCTATGACAAGGCGACCGGCCAACAGGTAGGCGCGGTCTTCATGCCGGCGCCGCAGAGCGGCAACCCGATGACTTACATGGTGGACGGCAAGCAGTATATCGTCGTGGCGATCAGCGGCGGCAGCTACTCGGGCGAGTACCTCGCGTTCAGCCTGCCGAACTGACGCGTTCCCATGGTCGCGTAGCCGGGTTGAGCCGACAGCGAAACCCGGGGCCGGCGGCGCCGCACGGGACCCGGATTTCGCGGAGTTTACCATCGGGGTTTACGATCGGGCCGGCCAGAGGCCGGACCCAGTGGCTCAATCCAAGCTACGGTCGCTGGTGATCGTCGCCGCCCGCCCCATTGCGCCGGACGGTCGCGACGGCCACTTTATAGTGGCTTGTGCCAGGACCTGGTCCGGTCCTGGCCGAAGGCTTTTCGCAACAAGGGTCCGCTGGGCATGGCGAAGTCTCCGGACGATCGCGCGCCGGTGCCGGCCGGAAAAAGCACTCCTGCCGAGACATCGTCCCGTGCCGAGATCGATGCATTCCTGGAACGCGTGCGCACGATCGATCGCGCTCAGCCGGCAACCTCGCGCGGCCGTTTGATCTTCGCCCTTGACGCCACCATGAGCCGGCAGCCCACCTGGGATACGGCGTGCAAGCTTCAGGGCGAGATGTTTCTGGAGGCGCAGGCGATCGGCGGCCTTGATGTGCAGCTCGTCTATTTCCGCGGCCTGGGCGAATGCCGGGCGTCGCGCTGGGTCTCGGAGCCGGCCGCGCTCGCGGGCCTGATGCAGCAGATCGACTGCCGCGGCGGCCACGCGCAAATCGGCCGGGTTCTGACCCACGCGTGCCGCGAAACCGAGAAGGCCAAGGTGCAGGCTCTGGTGTATGTCGGCGACGCCATGGAGGAGACGGTGGATGATATCTGCGCCAAGGCGGGCGAACTCGGACTGCGCGGCGTTCCAGCCTTTGTGTTCCAGGAAGGGAGCGATCCGGCCGTCGAGAGAACGTTCCGTGACGTTGCGCGGTTGACGCGCGGCGCCTATTGCCGCTTCAATGCGGGCGCCGCCCATGAGCTGCGGGAACTGTTGCGCGCCGTCGCGGCTTATGCGGCCGGCGGCCTCAAGGCGCTCGGCGATCTGTCGGCGCGCCAGAACAAAGGCGCGATCAGGCTTCTGGAGCAGATGAAATAGTCATGCCGACGCTGTTCATCGGCCTTCTCGCGCTTGCCCTGATGCTGTGGCTGCTCAAATCGTTCGCCCGCAGCGACCCGCGCTACCTGATCAGGGTCGGGAGGACGGCGGGGGGCATTGTGATGCTGGCCGGCGCAGCCTTTCTCACCTTGCGTGAGCAGTTCGCCGTTGCGATTACACTTGGAATGACGGGGCTCAGCCTGCTGGGCTTGCAGGGGTGGCTGCCGGCGTGGATCCGCCCTTACGCCTGGCCGTTCGGGCAGAAAAGCAGTGGCCAGGTGTCGCGCGTGCGCTCCAATTTCCTGGAGATGACCCTTGATCACGATTCAGGGGCGATGACCGGCACGATCGTGGCCGGCCGCCTCAGGGGCACATCGCTGGATGCCGTCGAATTATCCCTGCTGGTTGGTCTCCTTGCCGAGTTCGACGAGGAGAGCCGCAACCTGTTGGCAGCGTATCTTGACCGCCGGAATCCCCGCTGGCGTGAAAACGCTGACAATGATGCGGCAGCGGGGAGCCGCGGCGCCACGCGCGCCGGGAAAATGTCGGAGGAGGAGGCTTATCAGATCCTTGGCCTTCAGCCTGGGGCGAGCGCCGACGACATTAGCCGGGCCCACCGCTCCCTCATGAAGAAACTGCATCCCGACCAGGGGGGATCGACGTATCTTGCGGCCCGCGTCAACGAAGCGAAGGACGTGCTGCTTCGACGCCATCGGTAACTCCCGCACACCATCGTGGATGGCCCGGACAAGCTCTGGGACAAGCCCAGCCATGACTCCGAAAAATGGCTCGACATGACCGGAGCGCAATCTTCGCGGTCAGTTCTTTATGGTCATACAAGCGATGTCGTTACGTTTGAGTTGCCGGCAAATGGCCTCCGCCTCGTCTTTTTGAATGCCGGCAAAACGCGCGCGGTAGAACGTCTTGTCTCCCGTCACCACCGCCTCGGTGAATGGGCTCGCATGCTTTAGCTTCTGACCAACCTTGGCTTGGACCGTGTTGAGTCTCTCTCGCGCTTCCCGTTCCGCATCGAAGGCGCCGACTTGAATGATCCAGCCGGAATGGACCGGAGGTGCGGCCGGCGCGGCGTGCTTCGCGGCGCTCTCGGGCGGCGTAGTCGCCCGGATGGTCTCGGCGATCAGGTCTCGTACCGGCGCCCGCTTCGGCTCGTGTATCGCCGCAGCTTGCGGCGTCGCCGCAGGAGCAGGCGGTGCGCCATCCCGGGAGGCATCGTGCGGCGCAACTGGCGCAGGCGCCCCATGCGGGGGAGGGTAGGCAGGGGCGGGCGGTGCGAGCGCCGCGATCTGCGCGGGAGGCATTTTGACCTTTATGGTCTTAACCTGGATTGGCTTGATGGGATCCGTCGCAGCCGCCTCCCTGCTACCCTCCCCCGCTTGCGGCGAAGGAGGGGGCGCCGGAGCCATCATTCCGGAAGCTACGGGGTCGGCGGCCGGCAGGCCCCGAGTCATGCTGCCTGACGCTGACGCTGGCGGCGCTGAAGCGGCGGCCCGGTCATCGTAGACGGATGCGACCGCATAGGTTGCCGGCGGACCTGACCCATCCGCTGGGCGGGCGGCGCCGGCAAGGCGAGACCCCGGCGAAGTCGCGGGAGCGGCAGCCGAAGCCCTGGCCGCCCGCGGCTCCTCCTTGCGTGCGGACTCGGTCTTCGAACCGGCAACGCCCGCGACCTGGGTCCTCGGCGGCGCGGCGGCGACAATGTACTCCTCGATGAGGTTGCGCATGCGGGCGTCGCGCGCGCCGGCCGAAGTGCCGCCCATCACCACCGACACAATATGACGGTTGTTGCGGCGGACTGAGGCAACCAGATTGAAACCGGAGGCCTCCGTATAGCCGGTCTTGATGCCGTCCATACCGTCGACATGGCCGAGCAAATGATTGTGATTGCGCATCGTCTCGCCATGGTACGTAAACGAGGGCGTCGCAAAATAGCGATAGTAGCGCGGGAAACGCTCCGCAATGGCGCGACCGAGCAGCGCCTGGTCGCGCGCCGTCGTCACCTGTTCGTCATTGGGAAGGCCCGACGCGTTGTGATAGACCGTGCGGCTCATGCCGAGGGCATGGGCCTTGGCCGTCATCATGTCGGCGAACTCGCGTTCGCTGCCGCCGAGCGCTTCGGCGACCGCAACCGCGGCATCGTTCGCGGACTTTGTCACCATTGCCTCAATGGCGTCCTCGACGGCGATCGTGTCGCCCGGTTTGAGGCCGAGCTTCGTGGGCGCCTGTATGGAGGCGTGCTCGGAGACAGGAATCTGCGTGTCCAATCGTATCTTGCCGGCCTCAAGCCTCTCGAACAGCAGATAGAGGGTCATGATCTTGGTGAGCGAAGCGGGATGGCGCAATTCATCGGCTTTGTCAGCATGCAGCACATTGCCGGAATTGGCGTCGAGCACGATCGCTGCGTAGGGCGGCGTATAGGCAGGCTCCTGTTTGGCGTGCCGCGATTCGTGGGAGGCGTGACGCGGCGCGTGGCGCGCGGCCGCCGGATCGATCGGGATCGCAATGACGAAAGCGCAGGCAAAACACGCGCAAACACCGCTGCGTTTGCGTCTAAGCGGATGATCTGCTTTCAACTTAGATCTCCAGTCTCCCGATCCGGCAACCGGCCCTGCCATCTCCCCGCCCTGAGGGCGACCCTCGCGGTCGCCCGGTTTGTACACGGCGTTCCCAACAGGATGACCACAAGGCGCGCCTGTACATCAGCCTAAACGCAACCCTCTCGCGCCCGGAATTCCGCCTCCCCACCCTCATTCGCATGGGCAGGCGTGGAGGAAAGCCTGGCCGAATCGTGTCGTGCCGACGAAAACGGGCGCTACCATGGCATGATCCTCAAGGTAGGTCTCGAAGGTTGACAACTTATTAAACAGTCCAAGAGCTTATGCTTCAAGCCAAGCGCGCTTCAACCCCCGTGTGTTTTGCGACGCAAAATAACCTCTTGACTTATTGTGCAGTGCAGTACAAATAAGTGCCGACGGCTGCGGGGTGCAGTCTGGTGAGCAGTCTTGGTGAAATGCGGCAGTAGCCGTTTCAGGGAGATGACGATGCTGAAGAGTTTCGATGAGATGCAAAAGTACGGCAAGGACCACATGGACTCGACGATGAAGGCGTGGGGCCAGGTGTCGAAGGGGGTCCAGGCCATTGCCGCCGAGACGGCCGACTATTCCAAGCGGTCGTTTGAGGAAGGGTCTGCGGCGCTGGAGAAATTGCTCGGCGCCAAATCGCTCGAAAAGGCAATCGAAATCCAGGCCGCTTATGCGAAGACGGCCTACGAGGGTTTTGTCGCGCAGGCGACCAAAATGGGCGAACTCTACGCGGACCTTGCCAAGGAGACCTACAAGCCGTTCGAGGCTTTGGTTGGAAAATCGCCCGTCGCGAAGTAGTGGATTCTCCTTCCCACCGAACCGGTTGAGAGCGCGGGCGTCCTGCCGGCAGCGAAGTAAAGAGCGGCGGGCTGATTCGATGGCATGGGACCGCGCTCGAGCCGAAATAAGTCGTCGTTGGCAGGCGACCGGGTCTTACCCTCGGCGGGCCGATGACGGTTGCATGTGGCCGCTGCCATCCTCCCGCCGGGGGGCCGGGCATGGCGCGCGAGCGCTTTTGCGCACCTCATGCGGCTGCGGATCTTCTCACGACGCCAGACTTGAAGGGCCGCAGGGCGGTTGAGCGATAGCGAAACCCCTCGGCGCTTTCCCGAAGGCGGGCTGAAGGGCGGGTTTCGCTTGCGCTCAGCCCACATTGCAGTTGATCAAGCGAGCACATGATGCCGCAATGGACGGCAGCTAAGCCGACGCGGTCACATCGAACCGCTTTCTCCGTCCCGGATGGCGGGCTTGTTGCCCGGCCGTCTCTGCATTGCGCATTGAAGCTTTGATTGAACCTTCGGGAGTGAGACGTCGACGTATCTGCGGACAGCACCCGCAGAGTCGCTCTGATGACTTCGGCAAGATTATCGGCGTGGCGGCACAATCCCGGGACCAAAGTCCGAGGACCGCCGTGACCCGGCCGGAACAGCGCTGTTACCGACTTTTGCTGTAATCTGTAGCCGGAAATGCTAGAGTAATTTGCCGATCACGCTTTCCGTCGCCAGCGGCTCCTGCAGACGGTCGCTGGCGATCGGGCATCGGCGAAGGTATCATGCGCTTGCCCTGGAACATGCCAACCGGAATCTTATTTTTAACTACAAGATCGCCTCGGTTTGCGGCATTGTTACCGGGAAACGGAAACCTTACAGCTGTCCGAAATCCATGACTACGCCTGTTCGTCATATTTCGTCGGCGTCCGAGAAGCTCGGCGCACCGCGCGCAGCCGACGATGACCGCAAGCGACGTAACGATCAGGGCGGTCCCGGCACTGCTGTCATCACGAAAACCAAGCCGCAGGTCAAGAAGCCGAGCTTTTACCGGGTCCTGCTGCTCAATGACGACTACACCCCGATGGAATTCGTCGTCCACGTGTTGGAGCGGTTCTTCAACAAGGACCGGGAGGCGGCGACCCGGATCATGTTGCACGTCCATCACCACGGCATCGGCGAATGCGGCATTTATACATACGAGGTGGCCGAAACAAAAGTGACGCAGGTCATGGACTTTGCACGAAAACACCAGCATCCTTTGCAGTGCGTGATGGAGAAGAAATGACATCTACCCGGTAAACCTTCCGGATGCTTCCTCCGCCTGCGGCGGAGGGGGCAAGCGATCCAGGGCAACGATCGGATCCAAGGCAACGATCGGAAGGTGTGATGACAGAGCGTGACGAAACCGGCTCCCTTCCTATCCTCCTGTGCAAGCGGGGAAGGGCGGCGGTTTTACCCTCCGGGGAGGGCAGGGAGGGGGGAGTTCTTTCGAACCTGGGTACCTGGGGGAACGTGCAACCGCGGAAGTCGCCAGCAAAGAAGAGAGTCTGATGCCAACGTTTTCGCGCAGTCTAGAGCAATCGCTCCACCGAGCCCTTGCGCTCGCCAATGAGCGGCACCACGAATATGCGACGCTGGAGCACCTGTTGCTGGCGCTGGTCGACGACCAGGACGCCGCTGCCGTGATGCGGGCCTGCAACGTTGACATCGAGAAATTGCGCCGCAATCTCGTGAGCTACGTGGAGTCCGAGCTGGAGAATCTCGTCACTGACGGCTCGGAGGACTCAAAGCCCACCGCCGGCTTCCAGCGCGTGATCCAGCGCGCCGTCATCCATGTCCAGTCCTCCGGCCGCGAGGAGGTGACGGGCGCAAACGTCCTGGTGGCGATCTTTGCCGAACGCGAGAGCCATGCCGCGTACTTCCTGCAGGAGCAGGAGATGACGCGCTACGACGCCGTCAACTACATCAGCCACGGCATCGCCAAGCGCCCTGGCCTGACCGAATCGCGCCCGGCGCGCGGCGTCGACGAGGAGACCGAGCAGAAAGGCGGCGAAGAGCCGAAAAAGAAGGGCGACGCGCTCGACAACTACTGCATCAACCTCAACAAGAAGGCGCGCGAGGGCAAGATCGATCCGCTGATCGGCCGCGACGCGGAGATCAACCGCACCATTCAAGTGCTGTGCCGGCGCCAGAAGAACAATCCGCTGTTTGTCGGCGACCCTGGCGTCGGCAAGACCGCGATCGCGGAAGGCCTGGCGCGCCGCATCGTCCACGGCGAAGTGCCGGACGTCCTTAAGAACTCCACCGTATTCGCCCTCGACATGGGCACGCTGCTCGCCGGCACCCGCTATCGCGGCGACTTCGAGGAGCGCCTCAAACAGGTCATCAAGGAGATCGAGGCCTATCCGGGCGCGATCATGTTCATCGACGAGATTCACACCGTGATCGGCGCCGGCGCCACCTCCGGCGGCGCGATGGACGCCTCCAATCTTCTCAAGCCCGCGCTGGCGGCCGGAACGGTGCGCTGCATCGGCTCGACCACGTATAAAGAATACCGCCAGTATTTCGAGAAGGACCGCGCCCTCGTGCGGCGCTTCCAGAAGATCGACGTGAACGAGCCGAGCGTGCCGGACGCGATCGAGATCATGAAGGGCCTCAAGCCGTATTTTGAGGATTATCACAAGCTCAAATACACCAGCGAGGCCATCAAGGCGGCGGTGGAGCTTTCGGCGCGCTACATCCACGACCGCAAGCTGCCCGACAAGGCGATCGACGTGATCGACGAGTCCGGCGCTGCCCAGATGCTGCTGCCGGAAAGCAAACGCAAGAAGACGATCGGCCTTAAGGAGATCGAAACCACCATCGCCACCATGGCGCGGATCCCGCCCAAGACGGTGTCGAAGGACGACGCCGAGGTGCTGGCGCATCTGAAGGAAACGCTCCAGCGCGTCGTCTATGGCCAGGACAAGCCCATCGAAGCCTTGTCGGCCTCGATCAAGCTTGCGCGCGCCGGCCTGCGGGAACCCGAAAAGCCGATTGGCTGCTACCTGTTCTCCGGCCCGACCGGCGTCGGCAAGACCGAGGTGGCAAAGCAGCTTGCCGCGTCGCTCGGCGTGCATCTCATCCGTTTCGACATGTCGGAATACATGGAGCGGCACACGGTCTCGCGCCTCATCGGCGCACCGCCCGGCTATGTCGGCTTCGACCAGGGCGGCCTGTTGACCGACGGAGTCGACCAGCATCCGCACTGCGTGCTCCTGCTCGACGAAATCGAGAAGGCGCACCCCGACCTGTTCAACGTGCTCCTGCAGATCATGGATCACGGCAAGCTCACCGACCACAACGGCAAGCAGGTCGATTTCCGCAACGTCATCCTGATCATGACGACGAATGCGGGCGCTTCCGACCTCGCCAAGGCCGCGTATGGCTTCACCCGCCACAAGCGCGAGGGTGACGACGTCGAGGCGATCAACCGGCTGTTCGCGCCGGAATTCCGCAACCGGCTCGACGCCATCATCACCTTCAACCACCTCACCCCCGAGGTCATCACCCAGGTGGTGGAGAAGTTCGTGCTCCAGCTCGAAGCTCAGCTCGCCGACCGCGACGTCACCATCGAGCTGTCCGAGGAGGCGACCAAGTGGCTGATCGAGCGCGGCTACGACCAGCAGATGGGGGCGCGGCCGATGGCCCGGGTCATCCAGGAGCACATCAAGAAGCCGCTCGCCGACGAGGTGCTGTTCGGCAAGCTCAAGAACGGCGGCCATGTGCGCGTGGTGGTGGTCAAGGAAGAGAGCGGAGAAGACGGCGCGCGCGACAAGGATGCGCAGAGCAAACTGGGCTTTGAGTTTCTCGACGGCCCCGTAACGCCAAAGCCGGAAAAGATCCCGCCGGTCCGTCCGAAGAGCAAGCGCCGCGGCGGCGGTGGAGGCGGCGGGCCCCCGAAGCGCCTCAAGCCGCCCGGCCCGCGCGGCGACGGCGGCGCCGTGCCGCCGACCCGGGGCTCGGTGCCGAAGATCCCGCTGGTCAGGGTGTAGCGCAGCCGCCTCTGGACTCGCAGGGTGGGCAAAGGCGCCTTCGACAAGCTCAGGAAGGCGGTGCCCGCCAGCGCTTGCTCGTCGGGCGCTTGGGCTTTTGAGGGTGGGCCGACCACGCGGGTCGCCCCGACATCAATCCTGCGCCGAACAAGGCGCCGACCACGTCAGCGTCTCGATGAAGCCGAGCTGCGGCAGCCGACAGCGCCGTTTGGCATTCGCAAAATTAATGAGGGGCGTTCGATGCCGGTCCCGGGAGGGCGACCACAAAGGTCCCCGCTACAGCCGGCAATGTTGAAGGACGCCGATGCCGCACCGTGCCGCCACGCGCCGGCCGGATTTGCTGCTATCACTCTTTTCCGATAAAGGGCAGATTGCTCCCGCAGTCCATGGACGCGAACAAAACCGCAAGGGATAACCACATGGCTGATCTGACGCTCTACCATATTGCGCCGTCGCGCTCCTCGGTGGCGCTCTGGATGCTGGAGGAAATCGGCGAACCCTATGACATCCATCTGCTCAGCATGAAGAAGGGCACGAATCGCGAACCCGCCTATCTGGCGGTCAACCCAATGGGAAAGGCGCCGGCGCTGCGGCACCGCGATGTCGTCATCACGGAAGTCGCGGCGATCTGCACCTATTTGGCCGACGCGTTTCCGAACGCCGGGCTCAATATCCCGCTCGATGATCCGCAGCGCGGCGTCTACCTCAAATGGCTGTTTTTCGGGCCCGGCGCGCTCGAATGGGCCGTGATGGACCGCGCCATGCCGCGCGCCGGCGAGTCGCGGCGCGAGGCGCTCGGCTATGGCGACTTCGATACAACGATGGACGTCGTGGCGAAAGCCGTAACGCCGGGACCGTTTCTGATGGGCGACAAGTTTACGGCCGCCGATGTCGTCATCGGATCGACCTTGCGGTGGGGCACGATGTTCAAGATGATCCCGGAGCGCAAGGAGTTCACCGACTACATTGCGCGCTTCGTAGACCGCCCCGCCGCCAAGCGGGCGCAGGCAAAGGATGAGGAACTCGCCAAGGTGTGAGCGGGCGGGCCGGGAAGCGAGAGCAGCGAGCGCAGCCCGGATTGAGCGCCAGCGAAATCCGGGAACAGCCTTTCGTGTGGCGACGCAGTCCCCCGGGTTTCGCTGACGCTCAACCCGGGCTACAGGCTACTACAGGCTACAGGCCGCGTGCCCGGCCAGACCAAGAGGAGCACCGATGCACTTCGTCATTTCCGCCACATGGGGGCCGACCGACCCGACCCGCGCCATGCTGCCGTTCATCTTCGCCGCTTCCGCGGTGCAGGCGGGCGACCAGGTGACGCTGATGCTGTTCCATGACGCCGTCCACATGGCGGTCGAAGGGGCGGGCGCGAAGCTGGTGCCGGTCGGGCCGCCGAACCGCTACGAAGAGGTGGCCGCGCATCCCAAGGTCACGCTTTGGGCCTGCAAGCCCTGCGTCGAGGTTCGCGGCCTTGCCGCCGCCTCGCTGGATCGCCGCATCAAGCTTGGCGGCATGAACGATTTCCACGCCGCCGCGAAGGGGGCGGATGCGCGGGTGATTAGTTATTGAGGGCATGGTGATTTTCAGGCCGCGGGACCGAGCGGATATTGGTCCGTTTCGGCGGCCGGGCGGACGCTGCGTGAGAGAATATCGTATGTGTGGCGGAAGTCCCATCACTCCGCCGCCACCGCCCGCTTCCTCCCCTTGGCCTCGCGCCGTCGCAACACCGGAGCGAGGAACTTGCCCGTATAGCTGCGCTCGACCTTGACGATATCCTCCGGCGTACCGGCCGCGATGATCTCACCGCCACCGTCGCCGCCTTCAGGCCCCAGGTCGATGATCCAGTCGGCGGTCTTGATCACTTCGAGATTGTGCTCGATGACGACGACGGTGTTGCCCTGGTCGGTCAGCTCGTGGAGCACGTCGAGCAGCTTCTTCACGTCGTGGAAATGCAGGCCGGTGGTGGGCTCGTCCAGGATGTAGAGCGTGCGGCCGGTGGCGCGCTTGCTCAGTTCCTTGGCGAGCTTCACCCGCTGCGCCTCGCCGCCCGAGAGCGTGGTCGCCTGCTGGCCGACATGGATGTAGTCGAGGCCGACGCGGTGCAGCAGCGCCAGGGGCTCGCGTACCCGCGGCACCGCCTTGAAGAAATCGAGCGCCTCCTCGACCGTCATGTCGAGCACGTCGGCGATGGATTTCCCCTTGAACAGCACGTCGAGCGTTTCGCGGTTGTAGCGCTTGCCCTTGCAGGCGTCGCAGGTCACGTAGACATCGGGCAGGAAGTGCATCTCGATCTTTATGACCCCGTCGCCCTGGCACGCCTCGCAGCGCCCGCCCTTGACGTTGAAGGAGAAGCGGCCCGGCTCGTAGCCGCGCGCCCTCGACTCCGGCAGGCTCGCGAACCACTCGCGGATCGGCGTGAAGGCGCCCGTATAGGTCGCCGGGTTGGAACGCGGCGTGCGCCCGATCGGCGACTGGTCGATGTCGATGATCTTGTCGATATGCGCCAGGCCCTCGATGCGGTCGTGCAGCGCCGGCGCGTCGCTCGCATTGTTGAGCCTTCGCGCCACCGCCTTGTAGAGCGTATCGATGAGGAGCGTGGACTTGCCCCCGCCCGAGACCCCGGTGATGCAGGTGAAGACGCTGAGCGGGATTTCGGCGGTGACGCCTTTGAGGTTGTTGCCGCGCGCGTTGACGACCGTGAGCAGCCGCTGCGGATTGATCGGCCGGCGCTGCGGGATGCCGATGGTGAGCGCGCCGGTGAGATAGCGGCCGGTCAGCGACTGCTTGTTGGCCATGATATCCGCAGGCGTGCCTTCCGCCACGATCCTGCCGCCGTGGATGCCGGCGCCGGGGCCGACATCGACCACATGGTCGGCGGTGCGGATCGCGTCCTCGTCGTGCTCGACGACGATCACGGTGTTGCCAAGGTCGCGCAGGCGCTTCAGGGTTTCGAGCAGCCGCGCGTTGTCGCGCTGGTGCAGGCCGATCGACGGCTCGTCGAGCACGTAGAGCACCCCGGTGAGGCCGGACCCGATCTGCGAGGCGAGCCGGATGCGCTGGCTCTCGCCGCCGGACAATGTGCCGGAGGCGCGGGAAAGCGTGAGATATTCGAGCCCGACATCGACCAGAAACCTCAGTCTTTCGCGGATCTCCTTGAGCACGCGGCCAGCGATCTCGTTGTGCTTGGCGCTGAGCTGTTGCGGCAACGCCGCGAACCATTCTCCGGCCCGCTTCACGCTCATCGCGGCCGCTTCGCCGATGTGGAGACCCGCAACCTTTACAGCGAGCGCTTCCGGCTTGAGGCGAAAGCCAAGGCAGGCGCTGCACGGAACATCGGTGAAATATTTGGTCAGCTCCTCCCGCGCCCATTCGCTCTCAGTTTCGCGGAAGCGGCGTTCCAGGTTGGTGATCACGCCTTCAAACGGCTTCCTGGTCTCGTAGGAGCGCAGGCCGTCGTCATAGACGAAGCGGATCACATCGTCGCCCGAGCCGTAGAGGATCACGTCCTGCACCTTCTTGGGCAGGTCCTTCCATTTGGTCTCTAGGGTGAATTTGTAGAACTTCCCCAGCGCCTCCAGGGTCTGGGTGTAATATGGCGAGGTCGAGCGCGACCACGGCGCAATGGCGCCGCGGCGCAACGTGGCGCTCTTGTCCGGAATGACGAGCTCGGCGTCGATATGCTGCTCCACGCCGAGCCCGCCGCAGGCCGGGCAGGCGCCGAACGGATTGTTGAACGAGAACAGCCGCGGTTCGATCTCCGAAATCGTGAAGCCGGAAACCGGGCAGGCGAATTTCTCCGAGAAGGTGATGCGCTGGGCGTCGGCGGCTGCGGCCGTGGCGAGCTTGGTCTCCTTCACCTCTCCCCGCTTGCGGGGAGAGGTCGCCCTCTCACGATCCTCCCCCGCCTGCGAAGGAGGATCGTGAGAGGCGGGCGAGGGGGCGTCTCCGCGAGTCTGAGCCTGCGGGGAAGCCCCCTCACCCCGACCCTCTCCCCGCAAGCGGGGAGAGGGAGAAGAAGGCGCAGCATCCGCGAACTCCACCACCGCGATGCCGTCGGCGAGCTTGAGCGCCTGCTCGAAACTTTCGGCGAGCCGCTGGGCGATGTCGGCCCGCACCACCACGCGATCCACCACCACGTCGATGTCGTGGGTGAACTTCTTGTCGAGCGCCGGCGCGGACGCGATCTCGTAGAAGGCGCCGTCGATCTTGACCCGCTGAAAGCCCTTCTTGAGATATTCGGCGAGTTCCTTGCGATATTCGCCCTTGCGGCCGCGCACGACCGGTGCGAGCAGGTAGAGCCGCGTTCCTTCCGGCAGCGCCATCACGCGGTCCACCATCTGCGAGACGGTCTGGCTCTCAATCGGCAGCCCCGTGGCGGGCGAATAGGCGATGCCGATGCGCGCCCATAACAGGCGCATGTAGTCGTAGATTTCCGTGACGGTGCCCACTGTGGAGCGCGGGTTCTTCGAGGTGGTCTTCTGTTCGATGGAGATTGCCGGCGACAGCCCGTCGATCTGGTCGACGTCCGGCTTCTGCATCATCTCGAGGAACTGGCGCGCATAGGCCGACAGGCTTTCCACGTAACGCCGCTGGCCCTCTGCATAGATGGTGTCAAAGGCGAGCGAGGACTTGCCGGAGCCTGACAGCCCGGTGATGACCACCAGCCGGTCGCGCGGGATTTCGACGTCGATATTCTTCAGGTTGTGCTCGCGCGCACCGCGGATCGCGATTACGCGGCCCCCGTCGAGATTGCGGCGCGGACGGTTGTCGAACAGATCGGTCATGTTTCCGGCGTCCGCTCGAAGCTTTAAGTTTGGCGGTCGGGGACCCGGCCGGCGACCCCCGTGCGCCCAACCTAGTGGCTGCCGGCCGCTTTCGCCAGTGCGGAGCGCCGCGGACCTAACCTGTGCGCCGGGGATGTGGACAACTCGTGGCGCGAGCCGCTTATCCGACTTTTCGACGTGTCAGTAATTTTTGAGAGATCACTCTAAGTGTTTGCCGCGATCCTTATAAAACCGAAAGGGCCGGCTGGATTGCCGGCCCTTTCCCCTCAGCGTGAGCCCCCAGCTCACCAACGACCGAACACGGCTCCCGGCGCAAAATGATAGTTCACGCCGAACTTGAACTCATGCACCCGAGTATCCACGGCCACCGGTCCCGTAAACGGGAATCCGACAGTATCGTTGCCGAAGTCGAGGAAGGTATACTCGGCCTTGGCGGACCACTGCGGCGCAAGCATAAACTCGGCGCCCGCCCCAATGTTCCAGCCGCCGCGCGTGACGTTGACCGACTCGCCCGGCACGGAATAGTCGGCGTTCATCCAGGCGCCGCCGCCCTTTGCGTAGAGCAGCCAGCTCCCCATCACATAGCCCCACCGGGCGTCCAGCGTGGAGTACCAACGGTGATCGCTTTGGAAGCCCACGCTTGTGCCGCTTGCCGAGGTCCCGGAAAATTCACCCTCGATGCCGATGAGCCAATTAGGCGCGACCTGATAATTGTATCCCACTTGCGCGCCGCCGAGGAAGCCGCTCGGATCGGGCGAAGCCGAAAAGCCGAAAATGTCCGTCGCAGTCTCGCTGGTGGTTACGCCGCCGATGTGGCCGCCCACATATAATCCCTTCCACATGGGGACAGGCATCAAGGGAGGAGGTGGCGGGCGTCGCGTCAGATCCGCAGCACCTGCGCAGGTGCAAAACGAAAGCGCCAGTGCGCCTGCGGCAACAGAATTTGCGAGCGCCAGCTTTCCACTCACCATGATTTCCCCTCCGCGTTGTTTGTCGGGGCGGCATGTTAGTTTGGCGACTCAAAAAATGCTGTCACCGACGTGCAACAGAAGATAGGATTAAGTTTGCGGCTCTCCTCTTAATTGCCAGATTTCGGCCGCGGCGCGACCACGTGTGCCAAAATTCAGCGAATGACTTTGGCACGACTGCGGCATCCGTTCCGGCCCACGCAGGCACTTGCGTCAAGCAATCATTGATGATAAGAACAAATAAAGAACATTGTTCCTGCAACTGGCCGTTGAGGGACAGGCTCTGCCTGTCCGCAGGCAAAGCAGTTGTGGGTAACGCCGTCCGCGGCGATTGCGGCGCTCGCGTCGGAGCAGGCTTTGTCGCAGGGTGTCGTTCGTCGCAGGGTGTCGCAGGAGTGCGATTGAGCGCTGATCTGGGGACGAGATATTGGCACGAGCAGACATCGACTGGGAACGGCGTCATCACGCGCAATGGAGAACGGAGAACTGGAGATAAGACATGGGAGGCTGCGTCAATAAGGTCATCCTCATCGGCAATCTCGGCGCCGATCCCGAAATCCGTCGGACCCAGGACGGCCGGCCCATCGCCAATCTTCGGCTGGCGACCACTGACACCTGGCGCGACAAGATGACCGGTGAGCGCCGCGAACGGACCGAGTGGCACCGCGTGGTGATCTTCAATGAGAATTTAGCCAAGATAGCCGAGCAATATTTGAAGAAGGGCGCAAAGGTCTACGTCGAGGGCCAGTTGCAGACGAGAAAGTGGCAGGATCAGCAGGGTCAGGACCGTTACACCACCGAGGTGGTGCTGCAGGGGTTCGCCGGCCAGCTGACCATGCTGGATCGCGCAGGCGCTGGCGGCGGCAGCGCCGGGGGAGATTTTGGCCCGGACGACAACGGCTCGAATTTCGGATCGTTCGGCGGCCGCAGCCCGGCGCGCCAGCCCGCCTTGGCGGGCGCCGGAATGCGCGATGACATGAACGATGAAGTTCCGTTCTGAGGATTGACTCGTAGGTTGAGCCACAGCGAACCCCATCATCAGCAGAGCCATGTGGAACAGCCTCAAGGGGTTTCGCGGAGACCCGGCGGCTCAACCCATCCTCACCCCCCTAACACCGCCCGCAGTCCGTCAATGACGTATTGCACCGCCAGCGACGCCAACAGCACCCCCTGAAGCCGCGACAGCAGGGTGCTGCCGGTCGTGCCGAGCGCCGCTCCGATCTTGGTGGCGAGCCGAAACACGACGAGGCAGAGGGCCACTATGGCGACAATCACGCCGACCAGGGTCGCAAGATAGATCGGCCGAAGCGCGGCTTGGCCGGCCAGCAGGACCGTGGCGGTGAGAGCGCCGGGACCCGCCAGCAGCGGAGTCGCGAGCGGGAACGCCGCGATGTTGCGCACATGCTCTTCGATCGCCTGCTCGGCGTCACGGGATTGCCGCTCGATGCGCACCCCCAGGACCATTTCGGACGCGATCGAGAACAGGAGAAGCCCGCCCGCGATGCGGAACGCCGGCAGCGTGATGCCAAGCTGGCGCAGCAGCCAGTCGCCGATCAAGGCGGCGCCGGCGAGGATCGCGCCTGCGATAACGGCAGCGCGCAACGCCACGTCGCGGCGTGCGCCATCGGGAATTCCGGTCGTCACTGACAGGAAGGTCGGCGCCAAGCCGATCGGGTCGACCACCACGAAGAGGGTGACCGCCGCGGAGATGAGATATTCGAGCGGCATGGCCCCCCGGTAGGCTTCGGCTTCGTTCAGATGGCGTCGAGAGTTCAAGCTACTGAAATTGTTAACATAAATTTGCACCAAGAAGAGCCGGGCAGGGTGGCATTTGCAGCCCGGATACGCTATCTAAAAATCACAGACAGTCAAAAGATTCACCTGCGGTTCTCCACCCTTGTCAGATTCAGATCATCAATCCGGCGCGCCCGGCTCAGGGCCGTCTGATATCCGGCCGGTTTCTATTACAGACGAAATGAAGCGCTCCTACCTCGATTACGCGATGAGCGTGATCGTGGCGCGGGCGTTGCCGGATGCCCGCGACGGCCTCAAGCCCGTGCATCGCCGCATCCTCTATTCGATGCACGAGAACGGCTACGACTGGAACAAGCCGTATCGCAAGTCGGCGCGCGTGGTCGGCGACGTCATCGGTAAATACCATCCCCACGGCGACCAAGCGGTCTATGACGCGCTCGTGCGCATGGCGCAGGAGTTCTCTATGCGCCTGCCGCTCATCGACGGGCAAGGTAATTTCGGCTCGGTGGACGGCGACCCGCCGGCGGCCAAGCGCTACACCGAAGTGCGGCTGGAAAAGGTCGCCGAAGCGCTGGTCGAAGACCTCGACAAGGACACCGTCGATTTCGTCGCCAACTACGATAATTCCGAACGCGAGCCGCTGGTGCTTCCGGCGCGATTCCCGAACCTCCTCGTCAACGGCGCCGGCGGCATCGCGGTCGGCATGGCGACCAATATTCCGCCCCACAATCTGGGCGAGGTGATCGACGGCGCCGTCGCGCTGATCGACGATCCCGCTCTCTCGGTCGACGATCTCATCAAGATCATTCCGGGCCCGGACTTCCCGACCGGCGGCGTCATTCTGGGCCGCGCCGGCATCCGCGCGGCCTATCATCTCGGGCGCGGCTCCATCACCGTGCGCGGCAAATATCATATGGAAACGCTCCGCCGCGAGCGCGAAGCCATCATCATCACCGAAATTCCCTACCAGGTGAACAAGGCCAACATGGTGGAGCGGATCGGGGAGCTGGTCCGCGAAAAGAAGATCGACGGCATTGCCGAGATGCGCGACGAGTCCGACCGCGACGGGTATCGGGTGGTGATCGAGCTGCGCCGCGACGCTGAGCCGGATGTCGTGCTCAACCAGCTCTACCGCTTCACTACGTTGCAGTCTTCGTTTCCGGCCAATGTGGTGGCGCTCGACGGCGGCCGCCCGCAGGTGATGTCGCTCAAGGACCTGTTGGCCTCTTTCGTGGCCTTCCGCGAAGAGGTGGTGTCAAGGCGCACCAAGTTCCTGCTCAACAAGGCGCGCGACCGCGCCCACATTCTCGTCGGACTTGCCATCGCGGTGGCCAATATCGACGAGGTCATCCAAATGATCCGGACCTCGCCGGATGCGAATGCGGCACGCGAAGCCCTGATGTCGCGCGAATGGCCGGCCGCCGCGGTCGCCACGCTGATGGCCCTGATCGACGATCCGCGCCACCGGGTTTCCGAGGCGGGCACGGCGCGCCTTTCCGACCAGCAGGCGCGCGCGATCCTCGATCTGCGCCTCCAGCGGCTCACCGCGCTTGGCCGCGACGAGATCAAGGACGAGCTGGATAAGCTCGCCGCTGAGATCGCCGACTATCTCGACATCCTGCGCTCGCGCGCCCGCATCCAGGCGATCGTCAAGGCAGAGATGATCGCCGTCAAGGAGGAGTTCGCCACGCCTCGCCGCACCGAGATCCTTGATCAGGAAGGCGAGATGGAAGATGAGGACCTGATCCAGCGCGAGGACATGGTCGTTACCGTCTCCCATGCGGGCTACGTCAAGCGCGTGCCGCTGTCGACCTATCGGGCGCAGCGCCGCGGCGGCAAGGGCCGCGCCGGCATGCAGACCCGCGAAGAGGATTTCGTCGCGCGGCTGTTCGTCGCCAACACCCATGCGCCGGTGCTGTTTTTCTCCTCGCGCGGCCAGGTCTACAAGGAGAAGGTATGGCGATTGCCGCTGGCTGCTCCGCAGGCGCGCGGCAAGGCGCTGATTAACATCCTGCCGCTCGCGCAGGACGAGCGCATCACCACTATCATGCCGCTGCCCGAGGATGAATCGACCTGGGCTAATCTCGACGTCATGTTCGCCACCACGCGCGGCACGGTCCGGCGCAACAAGCTGTCGGATTTCGTCGAGGTGCGCCGCTCCGGCATGCTTGCCATGAGGCTCGACGAAGGCGAGGCGATCGTCGACGTCCAAATCTGCACCGACAAGGACGACGTGCTGCTCACCACCGCCATCGGCCAGTGCATCCGTTTCCCGGTCGACGACGTGCGGGTGTTCACCGGCCGCACCTCCATGGGGGTGCGCGGCATCGCGCTCGACAATGGCGACAAGGTGATCTCGCTGTCGATCCTGCGCCATGTGGAGGCTACCAGCGAGGAGCGCGCGGCCTATCTGAAGCGCGCCAATGCTGTGCGCCGCGGCCTCGAAGAAACGGCGGAGGAAGCGGCCGAGGCCGAGCCTGGTCTTGAGGAGGCGCCCGGCGTCGAGCCTGAGCTGGAGGAAGCCGGCGCCATCGAACTTGGCGAGCAGCGCTACGTGGATCTTTCCACGGCCGAGCAGTTCGTGCTCACGGTGTCGGAGCGCGGCTACGGCAAGCGCACCTCGTCATACGAGTACCGCACCACGGGCCGCGGCGGCAAAGGCATCGTCGCCATGGACAACCGCGAGCGCGACGGCGCGCTGCGGCCCAAGATCGGCCGCCTGGTGGCATCATTCCCGGTCGAGGAATCCGACCAGCTCATGCTGGTCACCGACGGCGGCCAGCTCATTCGCTGCAACGTCGCCGAGATCAGCATCAAGGGCCGCAAGACCAGGGGCGTGATTGTATTCAACACCGCCGAAGGCGAACGCGTGGTGGCGGTGGACCGGCTGAGCGAGGAGGAGGGGAACGAGGTGGCGTAGTGGGTTGGGCGAGCGACCCCATCCCTCCCCGTCCCGCATCACAGCGACCGCAGGAAGTCGAGCACGGCCTGTTTGTCGCTTACGGACAGGGCGTTGAAATTCTGGATCACCGCATTGGCTTCCGACGCCGCAAATCCGCCGTTGGTCGCGAGGCAAGACAGTCCAACAAGGAGCTGGGCCGAAAGCGTCACCTCGGTCAAGTCCGACGTCGAGAAATGCGCCTCGATCGCCTGCAGGAGGTCGCTGGTGCGTCCATCATGCAGGAAGAACATGCGCTGTCCGACGCCCCACAGCGGCGTCGTGCGGAACTCGTCGGGACCGGCGAACCCCTGCGGGATGTTGTCCGCGAGTCCGGGGCCCATCTTATGCAACATCAGGTCCGAGTAGAGGTTGACCGGCCGATTCTGGAGAACGGCGCTGTTCGTGACCGGCGCGGTCTGCATCTGCGGCGTATGGCAGAGCGCGCAGCCGATCTGGTTCCTTTGCCCCCTGCGCGACCTCTATGAGCGCAACACACTCTGAATCCGCTCTAACCCCCGCTGAGGCCCGAGGCTTTCAGCACCGGCGTCCAGCGGACCAATTCTTCGCGGATGAAATTGGCTGCTTTCTCAGGCCCCGAATCGGTCAGGGGCTCAAAGCCGTCCTCGATCAACCTTTGCTGAACATCCGGTTTCAGCAGGATATCATGACTCACCGCAGCAACTGCTTGAACGATGGGCTCTGGGGTTCCGCGCGGAGCAAACAGCCCCATAAACTGGACGGTAATCAACTCGGGGAAGCCAACGTCAGAGCCGATCGGGATGTCCGGCGCGGCCCTCAGTCGGTGATCAGTACCGGCAACGAGGACGCGAATCGTGCCGTTGCTGTGCATGGCCAGTACCTGCGGCGAAATGCTCGCCGCGAACATCGGCAATCGGCCGGCAAAGAAGTCGATCAGTCCCGCGTTGGCGCCGCGGTAGGGGACATGAACGATGTCGCGAAGCCCGGCAAGCTGCTTGAATAGTTCAGCGCACAGATGCGCGGCCGTGCCGACGCCGGCCGAGCCATAGACAAGCGTGCCGGGATGGGCCCTGTCATAGGCGACGAGCTCTTGCAGGCTGTGCACGGGCAGAGACGAGTGAACCATCAGTGCCGAAACCGATTCGGCCATCAAGGTAATCGGAATGAGATCCTGCAAAGGATCGTAGGGCGGATTTGGGGTGATCGCCGGAGTGATAACAAGTTCGCTCGTCGTTCCGGCAAGCAGCGTGTAGCCATCAGGCTTTGCATGCGCAACAGTCGACGCAGCGATCAGTCCACCGCCGCCGCCCTGGTTTTCAACGATGATATTGCTGAGGCGCTGCTTGACCTGCTCGGCCCACAACCGCGCCACAATGTCGACAACGCCGCCCGCTGACCGCGGCACGACAAGACGAATTGGCTGTCTGGGGTAATCCGCTTCGCCGCCCACCGTCGAAGAGGGGATCGAGACGGCGCCAAAAGCTGCTATCGCACCGGTCAGCATGTCACGTCTGCGCATCGATGCATCCCTCACGCCACGATCAGCAACGCGTCGGTGTCAAGATAATCGGACAGGATTTCGCAGCCGCCCTGCGTCACCAGCAGCATGTCCTTGTTCTGCATCCCGAAACCGAATCCGGTCTCATAAACGAGCGGTTCGATGCCGAGCACCATTCCGGCCTCGAGCGGCTGGTCTTCAGTCGGGCCGAGGTAGGGATCTTCGTGGAGGTGCAAGCCGATGCCGTGGCCCACGAATGAGATCGGAGGCAAGTCAAGCTCGGCGAGTTTGTCGCGATAGATCTCATAGATCTTCCTGGTGGAGGCCCCTGGCTTGATCGCGTCCAGGAGGAGATGCTTGCACTCGGTCAGCTTGGCCCAGATGCGTTCCGCCTGCGGCGGCGCGGCGCCGATTGCGGCGGTGCGGCAGACGCCCGCGTGATAGCCGGCGATCATTGGGAAGATCTCGACGCGGCAGATGTCGCCTTTTTTTAGCACGCGCTCCGACGGACCGACATTGGGAAACACGCTGCGTTCGCCGGTCGCCACGATCATGAGCTTGAAATATTCGGCGCCCTGCTCGTAAACGCCGCGTGTCAGCGCGGCAGCGATATCCATCTCGCTCGATCCGGCGCCGGCCGCACGGCAGGCTTCGGTAATGGACCGGTCTGCGATCCGCGACAGACGGCGCAGGACCTCGATCTCTGCTGGCGTTTTGATCTCGCGCAGCCGCGACAGGAGCCGCTGCGCCGGAACGAAACGCACCAGAGGCAGCAACTCCTGAAGTGCCGCGAAATCTGCGGCCGGAAGATAATCCATCTCAATGCCGACGCGGGAAGCGGTAAGCTTATGCTTGTTCATGAGATCGGCGAGCACTGTCATTGCGTCGAATTGAAATTCGCGCCACACCGCGATTTCGGCGCCAGGCGGCGCCTTGGCGCGAATTGTGCTTTGCTCCATATCCACGCTGACGAGCGAGGCCTGCGCGTCCGCGGTGACGAGCGCCATGGCATGGCGCCAACGCATGAGCGGTTGGGTCGGCGACAGGAAGCCGGTGACGTAGGCGAAATTTTCCGGGGAGACGGCGACGATTGCGTCGAGTCCGACGTCAAGCATGGCGTGAACGATCCGGGCGATAACCTCCTGGCGCATCGGTTATCCGATCTTCACGGTCTCAATCGTGTAATGACGAATTTTTTCCTCATCGGCCGCAATGCCCATGCCGACGCCGGACGGAAGCTCAATTGCGCCGTCAACAAAGCGCATCGGTTCGGCAATCAGATCGTCCTTGTAATAGATGCCTGCGACTTTGCCCGGGGACTGCGCTTGCGCCGGAGTCGACACCGGGACCACGCAGGATAGCACGACCGGCGCCGCCGCCGCGGCAAACTGCAGATTGGCGAGATTGCCGATGCCGGTTTCGACCGATCCGTTGACGTTGCAGATGATGCCGGCCGCCCGCGCAACGGCCGCGACCTCCATGGCGCGATAGAGCCCGCCGGGCTTGGTCGTATAAATCGAAACGATCTGCGCCGCGCGCTTTTCGGCGATCTGAATGACGTCGTGAGCGTTCCAGGCGCTTTCATCGGCCATTACCGGCGCATCGATCGCGCGCGCGACTTCTGCCAATCGCTCGATGCCTTCCACGGGCTGCTCGAAATAGATGAGATTGCTTTGCTCCATGCGTCTGAACGTGCGCACCGCCTCAGCGACTGTGCGGTAGCCGCAATTTGCGTCGACGCAGAGCGCAATGTGAGGACCAAGCGTGTCCCGCAACCGGCGGACCATTTTGACATCGCGATCCGGGTCGACGCCGACTTTGATCTTGATGGTGAGAACGCCTTCCTGCACCGCCTGCGCGGCTTCGCGCTCGGCCTGCTCAAAGCCGATGAGGCCGATGGAGTGTGTGACCGGAATCTTTCGGCGCAGCGCCCCGCCAAGAAGCCGATGTACGGGAAGACCGCACTGCTTCCCGGCCAGATCATAGGCCGCAATTTCAAGCGCCGCCTTGGCGTATGGAAAGCCCTTGATCATACGGTCCATCCGTTCGTGAATCTCGGCTATTTCGCCCGGCGGGCAGCCGCAAACAGCTCCTGCAAGATACTGCGATATCACGCTGATGGTTGTGCCGGGGGTCTCCCCGAAATAACGGCCGAACTCCCCGCCCCAGTCCTTGAGGACAGGCGCTTCTCCCCAGCCGGCCACGCCATTTTCATCCGCGACCTTGACGAGGACATAGCCGCCGAGCGGTTCAGTCAGGCCCGACCACTTATGCTCGCGGCGGGTCGGAAGCGAGATGCGATGCAACTCGACCGACGCAATGGGCGACTCCGCCATGTTGCTGCCGCTCACCAGCGTCCGCGCCAGCGCCTATAGCCCCAGCCGCGCCCTCCGATGAGGCGCAGGATGAACAGCAATATGATTGCGCCGATAACCGCGTTAACAGCCAGCGCAACAATCCCGACACCAAGATGAATGTTCAGCCGGGGCAACAGCCAATCGCCGATCAGGGCGCCCAACAGACCGACGATCAGATCCCCGATCAGCCCGAAGCCCGAGCCTCGCATCATGCGGCCCGCCAGCCAGCCGGCGACGATCCCGACCACAATGACGACCAGAAGGCTCTCATTCGATAGATGCATGGCGTTCCTCGGAATAACGCGACGCTGACCGTCATTGGCCGGTCCGGCAACCGCACGAAGGAGGCCCCCGGTCATGCCAGCCTGAATTATGGCGGGTGCAAAGGAGCCGTCGAGATTTCAATTGCGCGGTTGCGGATGGTGCGGCTGAACGCGCGCCGATCAAGAACCTATCACCTCTCTGCTGTCCTGCCCATCCCCCGGCTTGATCCAGAGATCATCGCGGATCATCGTGCCACAGCGCGCCCTTGAGAGTCGTGCGCTGCGCGCACATGGCGTTTTGCTTAAGCGGTCAGCAAAGTCTGGAGGCTCCTGCGTTATGGCCATCAAGCTCGCCGAGAATTTTCGCGCGGTCTTCTACGCGCCGTTTTACGCGATGCACGCGCTTGGCCTCTATGCCAGCGAAGGCGTGGCCGTCGATCTCATTGAGTCGCCCGCGCCTGCGGCGGCCCAATCGGCTCTCCTCGACGGCGCGATCGATCTCACCTGGGGCGGGCCGATGCGAGTGATGAAGGCACGCGACATCGAGAAGAGCGCGCCGCTCGTCTGCTTTTGCGAAGTCGTGGCGCGCGATCCGTTCTTTCTGGTGGGCAGAGGGGATCCAGGGAAGTTCCGGCTCGCCGATCTGGCGCGGCTGAAACTCGCCACCGTTTCGGAGGTGCCCACGCCGTGGCTGTGCCTCCAGCAGGATCTGCGCCAGGAAGGCATCGATCCTGATTGGATCGAGCGAGTGGCGAACCGCACCATGGCGGAGAATCTCGTCGCCCTCGGTCATGGGGATATCGACGTGGCGCAGATGTTCGAGCCCTATGTTTCGATGGCGCTCAAATCCGGCAGCGACAATATTCTTTACGCAGCGAGCGCGCGCGGGCCCACGGTCTATACGACCTTCCTGGCGACCCGCGAGGGGATCGAACACAACCGCGCGGCGTTTGCCGGGATGGTGCGGGCCGTTCGTCGGATGCATGCCTGGCTCGGCGAGCACGGCGGGGAGGAACTCGCCGCAATCGTTGCGCCGTTCTACCCAGACGTGGCGAGCGATGTTTTGCGAAACTCGCTCCGACGCTACCACGAAGCCGGGGTTTGGGCGCGGTCTCCCGAAGTATCACGCGAAGGGTTCGCCCGGCTGGCAGCGAGCCTCTTGTCCGGCGGCTTCGTCTCCCGAATTCATGCCTACGAGGATTGCGTCGATCAAAGCCTGTGTTGAGTGGATTATCGGCGCAAGAATGCGCGTGCGGGGTACTTTGATATGAGGCCATCGCACGGGGCATTCTTGGCAGCTCCGGCAAGAAAGGAAACAGGCGCTACGTCGCCTCCGCGCCGTCCCCTGGATTTGTCGGGCGCGATCGATTCGAGGTCTACGTGCAATTTACGCCTCCAGGCGGCGGCTCCTTCCCGACGATTGTCAAGGTCGAAATGAACGCCGTCCCATAGGACCCGTCTCATCACTTCACGATCTGCACCAGCTCCGCGACCTGTTCCTTCGTCAGCGGCGCGGCGATGAATTTCAGCGTCACCGCCTCCGCCATCAGCGCGTCGAGTCCGTGAATTTCATCCGGATCGACCAGCGACTTTGGGAAGAAATCGTCGCGCACGCGCCTGGCGACCGCTTCGGAGACGCCGGCAAACTCGCCATAGTCCTTCAGCACCTGCGGATTATCGCCGTACATGTACGCAATCGACTCACGATAGGCCTTCATGAAGCGGGCGATCGCGTCCTTGCGCCTGGCAAGCGCGTCGGCGTTGGCGACGATGACCCGGATCGTCTGGCCGCGCACCAGGGCTGAGTCGGTCGCTCGCGCCACAATGCGGGTCTTGCCCTCCTCAATCTCCTTGAGGCCGAACGGCGGCGAGGCCCAGCCGACGTCGACCTGGCCGGTCATGACGGCCGTGAGCGTCGACGATGGATTGCCCGTCGCCATCGGCCTTACCTTCAGCTTGAATTCGTCGATGAAGGCGCGCACGACGCTGTTGGTGGACGAGCCGTTGGTGGAAAACGCGATGGTGTTTTTGTCGGTGAGGTCGGTGAGCTTCTTTATCGGCGAAGACGTCTTGGCGTACCAGTAATCGGCGGCGCCGGTGGCCTGCGCGCCGATAATGCGCACCGGCGCGCCCTTGGCGTAAGCCGCGATCGCGCCCAGCGTGCCGACGGCGAGGCCGAGGTCGACCGCGCCTCCGATGATCGGCTGCAGCGTCTCGCCGCTGCCCGAAGTGTAGACCATGTCGAGCTCGATGCCGTTTCTCTTGAAGATGCCGGCCTTGGCGCCGAGCTGAGTGATGGCCGTGTCCCAGTTTCCGCGCTGGCCGATGGTGAGCTTGAGGAGATCGTCGGCGTTTGCGCCGGGAGGGGAGGCGAGGGCGGTAATTGCAGCGGCGAGCGCGAGGGCGAGGCCGAACCGAGTCTTCATGGGCGTTCTCCCGATATCCAATATTGTCTGGCGGAATTCAGCGTAGCTCGTAGGGTGGACAAAAACAGCCGAGGCGGTGCGGCACGGCCTTCTTTCCGCCTTCGCCCGCCGCCGCGCGGCCCTCGCGTGCTCCGACGGGCGAAGGCGCAAATCCGCCGACAATCCCGATGAGCGCTCTCACAGGCGCCTTTGCCCGCACTGCGCGCCGCCATATCAAAGTTGCCTGATTGCGCTCAGCCCGCCCAGCCGGCCGACCAGTGCATTCGCGCCGATTGCGAGCACGAACAGCACGATCAACATGGCATACATGCGCGGCATGTCGAACAGGCTGTAGGCCTGGATGATCAGAAATCCGACGCCCTGGTTCGAGAGCTTGGTTTCAGCCAGCAGCGTGCCGATGATGGCGACGCCGAGCCCGAGCCGCACGCCGTTGATGATCGGATGGCGCATCGCGGGCAGGTAGATTTTTGTCGCCATCTGCCAGGCGCTGGCGCGGAAGCTCTGGCCGACCCGGATCAGCACCTTGTCGATCTGACGCATGCCGGCGGCGGTCGAGAGCGCGATTGGAAAGAAGCACGAGATCGCCCCCATGGCGATCTTCGAGCCAGGGCCCACCCCGAACCACATGATCATGACAGGGAAAAAGATGATCTTCGGCGTCGGACCCAAATAATAGAGATAGGGCTCGAAGGCTTTCGACAATACGCGATTGCCGCCGAGCGCGAGCCCGATCAGGAGCCCCGAGAGGCCGCCGACGATGAGGCCGGCGCCGACCTCGCTCGCCGTCACCCACAGGTGCCAGTAATAGTCCGGCGCCGATAGCAGTTTGACGATCGCGGCGCCGATCGCGAGCAGCGACGGCACGACGTCGCGATACAGCAGACCGGACTGCGCGATGGCCTCCCAGAACAGCAGAATGAACACGATGATGACCGCGCGGACCACCAGCACCGGTTCGGCCCGGCCCACTGTGCGGGGCTTCGCGCCGGTGTTGGGCGCCGCAGGCAAATTCAGTCGACTGGCCTCAGCCATCGCTCGATCCATTCGGTGAGAACGAAAAAGCACACGCTGACCAGGATGACGAATGAGATCGCCGCATAAGTGCCGGGCAGGTCGTAGCGCTCCGCCAGATCATTGATGAGCTGGCCAAGGCCGCCGAAATTGATCAGGAACTCGACACCCACCACGTTGATCAGGGTGAAGATCAGCCCGAGGCGAATGCCGACGAAGATGGTCGGCAACGCCGCCGGGAACAGGATCTTCGCGAACAATTGCGGCCCGGTGAGATTGAAGCTCTTGCCCACATTGATGAGGACGCGGCGCGTGCCGGTCAGGCCCTCGATGGTCTTGAGGATCACCGGCGGCACGCCGGCCACGAACCCCATCATGATAATGGTCCACGCGCTGCGGCCGAAAATCACCAGAAACAGCGGATACATCAGCACCGTCGGCGCGGAGGCGAGAGCCGCGACCCAGGTCTCGGTCGCCTGGCGCAAAATATTGATGCGGAACAGCAGAAGACCCACCGAAACGCCGACGACCGTGATCATCGCGCCCGCCGTGAACGCCTCGAAAAGCGTCAGCCGGAACCGCCCGGCTATATCCTCCTCAACAATGACGCGCTCGAAAGCCAACGCAATCTGTGAGGGCAGGGGAACGATGAAGCGATTGATCACGCCGATCCGGATCAGCGCCTCGACCGCAAGGATCGCGGCAGCGAGCGCGCCCAGTCCCAGTGCGAGCGGGAATATCCGCGAGCGCGTGAGGGCTGCCGCGTTCATGAGGCTGCTCCGGCGTGGAGGGTGCGGGACTCCTCATCCTGCATCCCGCGCGTCGCTTCTTCGCGAAGATCGCTCCAGATTTCCGCAACGTAGCGGCCGAACGCTTCGCTCGACACCACGTCGGAAGAGCGCGGGCGCGGGAGGTCGATCTCGACCATGCGCTTCACCCGGCCGGGCCGGTACGTCATCACCAGAATGCGGTCTGCGAGCTGGACCGCCTCCGTGATGTTGTGGGTGATCAGCAGCGTGGTCTGCTGAAGGTCCTGCTGAATCTGCAGCACCTTGTCGCCGAGCAGCAAACGGGTCTGCTCGTCGAGCGAAGCAAAAGGCTCATCCATCAAGAGGATTTTCGGCTCGGAGGCAAGCGTGCGGGCGATCGCCACCCGCTGGCGCATGCCGCCGGAAAGCTCGGCCGGATAGCGATTCTCAAAACCATTGAGGCCGACCAGTGCGATAAACCGCTTCGCCTTTTCGAGGCGTTCCTTTCTGGCGATCCCGGCGATTTCGAGCGGGAAGGCGACGTTCTCGATCACGGTGCGCCACGGGAAGGTCGACTCCTCCTGGAACACCATGCCGATCGCCGGATGCGGGCCGCGCACCGTTTCTCCTCCGACCGTGACGGCGCCCTGATAGCGGTCGATGAGGCCGCCGATGACGTTGAACAGCGTGGATTTGCCGCAGCCGGACGGGCCGATCACAGCAAGGAACTCGCCGGGACGCACGCTCAGCGAAACGCGATCCACCGCAACGAGCGGTCCTTCAGGCGTATCGAATTGTTTGACGATGCCGTCGACCACGAGAATGCCGGCGTCGGCGGCCGTCTGCGCGCCAGCGGCGCCTGATTTTGGCAATGTCGCTACGCTTGGCATGGAAAGACTTCCGCCGCTCTATTCTCCAGCCGCATTCTATTCCCTCGCCCGCTTGCGGGGGAGGGAGCTGAAGTCTAGCCGGACTTCCTCTGCGACACCGCGCCGGAATCGCGAGCGCCATAACCCGGCTCGATGCGCACGTCGACCACCGCCACTTCGCCGTTCTCGACCGCCGCGACGGCTGCCGCCAGCGCCGTCGGCAACTCCTCGTGCGTCATGATCGGTCCGAAGCCACGTGCGCCCTGGGCGCGGGCAAGCCCCGCCATGTCGATCTCCGGGTCAAGCATTTTCTGACCGATCCATTTGTTCTCGACAGGCCGGTTGCGCAGCAGCGCCATGCGCTCCTGGTGAACCTCGTCATTGTAGAATGAGCGATTGTTGGCCACCACGATAAGGAGGGGAATGCGGTAGTGCACCGCAGTCCACAGCGACGTGACGGACATCAGGAAGTCGCCGTCGCCGCAGACGCCGATGGGCAGCCTGCCCGATCCCTTGAGGGCGAGCGCTGCTCCGACTGATATTCCGGGGCCGCCGCCGACGCCGCCGCCGCCGTCGGAGCCAAGGAAATCCAGCGGATGGCGGAAGTGCCAGAACGAGCCCTGCCACGACAGCGGCAGATGGGTCAGCGTGACGTCCCGCCCACCGACGACGCTGCGCAGCTCGTGCGCCAAATCCTCGATGCCAAGCGCGCTCTTGCCGCCGGCCGGCTGATGGAGTGCGCGCGGCGGCCCTTTGGGCCTGGGCGCGACCGGGCCGATTGCCTCAACGAGCGCCCCCGCCGCCGCATCCGGATGGGCCGCAATGAACAGGTCCACCGGCGGCAAGCCCTGGTAATCCATGCTCCAGCCATTGTGCAATTGGTGGTCGAGAGAAACCTGGATCACCTTGCCGGCCGGCGGGCCGCCGAGCGAGCGCAGGGTGCCGTTGAGATCGACCCAGTCGAGGCTCAGGATGACGTCAGCCTCTCGAAGGTGCGGCGTCAGCTCGTCCTTGGTGAAAGGCTGCGGCGCATCGAGATGCATCGGATGGTCGGTCGGGAACGCCGCTCCGACTTTCGGCGTCGTGCAGACGTAAGCGCCGATCGCCTCAGCGAGCGCAATGCGCTGCTTCCACGCCGTCACGTCGCGCGACACGCGGCCGGCGAGGATAACCGGATGCTTCGCGGCCTTTAGCCATTCGGCCGCCTGTTTGATATGGTCCGCGGGCGCCGCGCTGACGACCGGCGGCATATAGCGCTTGGCCTCGATCGGCGGCAGCGGCTTGTCGAGCGGCGCTTCCTGCATGTCGGCGTCGAGATTGATGTAGACCGGAGCCTGGGGCGATGCGTTGGCGAGCCAGGCCGCCCGCAGCAGCGCCTCCCGCGCCGCCGCCGGCGATGCCGGCTGGTCGTCCCACTTGGTATAATTGCGGACGATGGCGCCCTGGTCGGCGGCGGTGTGAATCCAGTCGATCCACGGCCGCCGCTTGGCCGCATCCACCGGCCCGGTGGCGCCAAGAATGATGACGGGCATGCGATCGCACCAGGCGTTGAAGATCGCCATGGTGGCGTGAAACAGGCCGACATTGGAATGCACCGCCGCCGCCATCGCCTTGCCGGTGACCTTCGCATAGCCGTGCGCAATGGCGACCGCCGCCTCCTCATGCAGGCACAGCAGCATCTGCGGGTTCGCATTGCCGATGTGGTTTACCAGGCTGTCGTGCAGGCCGCGATAGCTCGCGCCCGGATTGAGCGCGATATAGGGAATGTCGAGATCGCGCAGCGCCTCCGCGATCACGTCGCTGCCGAAGCCTGCCGCGTTGACGCCTGACGGGATCGGGCGCTCAACGGCGGCGGTGTCGAGCTTGCTGACATCGACCATCCGGGTCTCAGGTGGAAGCGCTTCGCGTGTGGACATGGAGGGGAGGCTTTCTGCAGAGGCTTTCGAAGGCGTGGAAACGTGGATGATTCTCCTCTTCGCGGCGCGAAGGGGAGAATCCAATCCAAGCCGATCAGGAGACCTGACGCAACCGGGCGCGCAGTTTCCGCGCTTCTCGCAGAACTGCGAGAACAAACCAGGATCGAATTCCCTGAGAACAGGGAAAATAACAGCGAATTTTTTGAATTCTCACTGGATGCTGGTCTGGATGCTGGTCGGTTCCTTTCAGCGACGTTCAGTGTGAGACGTTCAGTGTGAGAGGAGCGAAACTTACGGCAGCCCACTCGGCCATGGCCGGGCCCGTCCTGGCTATCCCGATGTTCTGGCGGTGGGTCATCCTGGTCGAGATCGCCGGGACAAGCCCGGCGATGACGCCGCGGGTTTTGCTCCTGTTATATTTATTTTGTAACTGCCCAGGTTGTGCCTTTGCCGTCAACTGATCCGCAACGCGCTCATTTGGATTTGCGCGTCCTGCGTGAGGGCCTGGATGACGTTCCAGCCTTGCTT
>JAJPKK010000093.1 GCA_021323775.1 Hyphomicrobiales bacterium | reverse complement strand
CGGCCAGCATGATGATGGTCTTGGCGGCCGTCCGGTTCGCGACTTTGTGAGTACCGAAGTGGAATAGATTGAGATGGTTCGCGAGAACGAGGTTCGCGAGGCCGAGGTTACCATCGAGCCCCCGGCCGCTACCGATGCCGGGCTCGTATTTATCGGGCGCATCCGTACTCCTTGGACCTCCCGACTCGTCGCCCCGCGCCAGGGTCGCATTGACGGTCCTGTTTGCCGGATCGAGGTTTTCGAGCCTTGGATACCGGCACTAGCGGGTCTTGAAGCATATTCGCGGATCGAAGTGCTCTACTGGCTCCATCTCTCGCGCCGGGATCTTGTTCTCCAGAGCCCGGCCAACGATGGCAATTCGCGCGGCACGTTCTCGCTGCGATCTCCCGCCCGCCCCAATCCGATCGGTACCGCGATCGCGCTGCTTCAACGAATCGACAGCGGTATGGTATACGTGCGCGGCCTCGACTGCATCGACGAGACGCCGTTGCTCGACCTCAAGCCTGACCGAACGCTTTTCACACCGATTGCGCCGCCGCAGGCTGGAGATTTCCAGGTCGACGAAACGTGAAGCACTGGTCTTGGCCTCCAGCCCAATGCCGCGATTGGCCCCTCCCCGAAGTCAGGATGGTGCTGCGGATGAGTTGGCGCTCAACGTCAGCATCGTTTGCCCAACCTGCTCCAAACACGCCGGCGACACCATGAACATCAGCGACGTAATTCCTATTTCAAGCAAGAGGAACGGCTGATCGCCATCGCTCTGGCCGACATTGATGGCGTCCAGCGGCAACGGAATGGCTTCGGTCGGCGGCGCGTCGGGCGGCGGGGGCGACTGTCGGCGTCTCGCCTCGCAACCCAGGTTAAGCAGAAGGCTGACGAGGTATTTCACGTCTTCAGTGCGAATGCACAGGTCGACTGGACCTTGCTCGCTGCGCTCGATCTGCAGCCCGATCGCTTCGCCGCTCGGCGCAATGTCGCCTACGACGTGAAGGACAAACGGCGGACTCCGGCCGGACTGCTCTTGATAGGTGCTCAATCGGACCTCCTTGAAGGCCGCGCCCACCGCGATTGCCCGGCAGACTTAGCCGGTGCGTCTCCAATGGCGCGGTCCGTTTGTCATTTCGATCGCGGGTGTATGAACTGCTATGCCTCGAACCTTATGGCTCAGAGCCACATATGTCGTTATATATCACGACATATAGCGCGTCCATGTCCAGCTCGGCGCAACGGAGAACGGCCTTTGGCGGAGCCGGGACGCTTAACGAGCGGGACAAGGACCGGCGCTTTGATGCTCCTTCGGATGGCCTTGATCCCAAAGACGCTTTATTCTCCTTTCATCGCTGGTCGAAGAAGAAATTTGAGGGAAGCAGCGGGCCCAATTCGTGGGATAGCCAGTTTGTGCCTCGTCAAAAATGCGCCCTTCGGCTTGAAGCGTCGAAGCGGCCGCGCGGGAGTGAGAACGCCACAATGCCAATGCCGACATATCCGGAATTACAGCTTTTCATCGCGGGCGAATGGAGAAGGGCGGATGGGCAGCCCGTGCTCAATCCCGCCGACGAGAGCGTTCTCGCCACGGTACCGCACGCGACCCGCGCCGACCTCGATGCCGCTCTGACGGCGGCGCAAGACGGGCTGCGGGTCTGGCGGCAGACTTCGCCCGCCAAGCGCGCCGACATTATCCTCAAGGCAGCGCGGCTTGCGCGCGAACGCATCGAGGAAATGGCGATCGCGATGACGCTGGAGCAGGGCAAGCCGATCGCCCAATCGCGGCTCGAAATTCTACGCGGCTGCGACATCATCGAATGGGACGCCGCCGAAGGCCGCCGCGTCTATGGCCGCGTTATTCCGAGCGAGCCTGGCATGCGGCACACCGTGCTGCGCCAGCCTATCGGCGTGGTTGCAGCGTTTTCGCCTTGGAATTTTCCGATGAGTTCGCCGGCCCGCAAGGTGGCGGGCGCACTGTCCGCCGGGTGTGCCATCATTTTGAAAGCTTCCGAGGAAACGCCCGCTGGGGCCGTGCAGCTGGTCCGCGCCTTCCAGGATGCCGGCGTCCCTCCCGGTGTGCTCAACTTGGTGTTCGGAACGCCCTCGGAAATCTCCGAATATCTGATACCGCAGCCGGCGGTGCGCTTGGTCACGTTCACGGGTTCGATCCCGGTCGGCAAGCGCCTGGCGGCGCTCGCGGGACAGCACATGAAGCCTGCCATCATGGAGCTTGGCGGCCACGCCCCGGTGATCGTGTGCGACGACGTCGATCCGGCAGCAAGCGCGGCCACTTCGGTGATCGGCAAAACCCGCAACGCAGGCCAGGTGTGCGTGTCGCCGACGCGCTTCTACGTGCAGGAGGCGATCTACGAAAAATTCACCGACGCCTTCGCCGCAAAGGCGCGAGAGGTGAAAGTGGGTGACGGCCTTGATCCCGCGAACCAAATGGGGCCGCTTGCCAACTACAGGCGGATCGAGACCATGGAAGCGATGGTCGCGGACGCAACCGCAAAAGGCGCGCGTCTTCTGGCGGGCGGAAGCCGCATCGGGAACCGCGGTTATTTCTATCCGCTGACGGTGCTGGCGGACGTTCCGGACGACGCCCGCGCAATGCGCGAGGAGCCCTTCGGTCCGTTGGCTTTGATTAACGCCGTCGGGTCGCTTGACGAGGCCATCGAGAAGGCGAACGCGCTGCCCTATGGGCTCGCGGCCTACGCTTTCACCCGCTCGGCCCGCAATGTCGATCGTCTGGCCGAAGGTATCGAGGCCGGCAATCTCTCGATCAACCACTTCGTGGCCTCGATCGCCGAGACCCCGTTCGGCGGCGTCAAGGAGAGCGGCTACGGCCGCGAGGGTGGAACCGAGGGACTTGAGTGCTACACGGTCGCCAAGAATGTGTCGCACCTCGTGATGTAGGGAAGCCCTGTCACGGCGTTGGCGCGAAGCGCCTGAAGCCGTAGTGCTCAAGGATCTTGAAAGCCCGGTCCGAGCCAATGAAATTGAGCCATGCTCGCGCCGCCGCGGGATGGGGCGCGTCGGCAACCATGGCAGCGCTGTAGTTGGCGGTCGTGTTGAACTCGGCCGGGATATCAACATGACCGATCGGGTTGCTGATCTCCTCCTGGAAGATCGCCTCTGACTTCCAGGTAACCCCTGCCTCGACCAGGCGCTGCATGAGGAAGAGCGGCGTCTGGCGGTGATGGATACGCGTGAGCACGGTCTCGCCGTCCCGCACCTTCTTGCCATAGACCATTTCGGCGAGCGCTTCGCCGCCAGCCTTCACCAAGGACGCGCGAATCTGTCTTGCGACTCCCTCGAATTCGGGGTTTGGCATCGCAAGGGCCAGGCCGGAGCGGCCAAGGTCCGCCAATCCGCCGATGCGCGCAGGATTTGTGGCCGGGACCATGATGGTCAGATCATTGGTTGCGAAGGTGACCACCGGCGCCGCAAGTCGACCGCTCTGCACGAGGTCGTTGCTCGCGGCGAGTTCGGCAAGATAGATATCCGGCTTTACCGTCCATGTCATGTTCCCGGAGGTGATCGTGCCGCCGGCGTCCATCTGCTTTAGCAACAATCCGGGCGGAAGCGTCTCGTAGAACACGCGGCCACGATATTGCGGATATGCATCGCCGAACGCCGTCACCAAGGGGCCCATGGCGAAGAAGTAGTTGCCGGACGCGTAGAGGACGAGCTCCGGGCGATCGAGGCTCCCGTGGAAGTCCGCAAGCACGTCTGCTGGCGGAACTGTGAACTCGAGGCCGCGCTGGATCGCGTCGGTGTTTCGCCCACCCTGCCAAGGCGGGTAGATCGCCTCAAGGGCTTTCAATCGATCGGCCGGCGCGGTCTGCGCAACCGCGGCCGGCTGCCCGGCGAATGAAATCGTCACCAGGCAAAGGACGAGCGGGAGTCGGGGCATGCGACTTACCTGGAATACGCGAACCCCGCTTGCTGGAGGTTTACGAGCGTTGCGACAGCCCCCGGCGTGAGGACGACGTCTGGAATGAGGTGGTTCGCCAGCTCGGCTGCGATCCTGTCGATCGGAAGATGATCAGGATTCTGCCCAACAGCGGAAAGCCGCTCGGCATGTTCCCAAATCGCATTATGACAGGCCATGAACACGACGCCGCGCCGTTGGAGGACCACGATGCTGTTGTTCTTGGACGAGAACACGCCATCGGGCGACTGAAAATCGAGAAGATCGTGCGCCGGGCCAAGCGGGGCGGCGCTGAAGGTGTTGCGGGTGACATCGCCTCCGGCAAGCTTCGCCAACTGGTATTTGTCCCAGGCCTCCTGATCATAAAGCGCAAGCTGCGCTGGACCATGCGTGGCCGAAACGCACAGAAAGTTGGGCTGCTTAAATCCCCAGATTTGCGAATTCAGGGAATTGCGCATTGCGTTGAGCCAAGGACCGGTCAGATCCGTGTTGTCCCAGGCCTGTTTCGGCCCCCCTTGATAGGCCAGCACGGCGTTGAGCGCCGCCGCGTCCCATAGATCCGGATTATCGGCAATCATCGGGCGCGTCTTGAAATCGCGCCGCCGGGGAATCTCGCCGAGCGCCTGCAATAGGTCGTGCAGGTTGCTCGCTCCACGCGGCTCCAGCGCAGCGTCGGTCGCTGCGTTTGCGGCCTCAGCTTGCGCCAAGCCCGATGCTACTAGCCCGGCGCCTAAGCCAATGAGCGCGCCGCGCCTGTCAGTGCTGGCCTTCATGTGCTCATATCTCCCCTCAACGGCATGCCCTGCCGCGCTCTCGTGAAAGTTCGCGCCGCGCCAATCAGTCGGCTGCCCTTGCAGCAACCAGCACCGGATCGGCGCGGTAGAGATCCGGAAACACCTTTTTCAGGTCATCGATCTTGGGCAGGTCATTGTAGACGATGTACGGCTGGGTCGGATGCAGCGTCATATAGTCCTGGTGGTAGTCCTCGGCGGCGTAGAACTCTCGGCCCGGCTCGATCTTGGTGACGATTGCGGCGTCATAGACATGCGCCTGATTGAGTTGCGCGATGTAGGTCTTGGCGATCCGCGCCTGCTCGGCGTTCGCCGGGAAGATCGCCGAACGATACTGAGTACCGATGTCCGGGCCCTGACGGTTCAGCTGCGTCGGATCATGGGCGACCGAAAAGTAGATCTGCAAGATCCGCCCGTAGCTGATCTTGCGAGGATCGAATGTGATGCGAACCGATTCCGCGTGGCCGGTCCTGCCCGATCCGACCATTTCGTAATGGGCGGTTTTCTTTTCGCCGCCAGCATAGCCGGAGACTGCGCTGGTCACACCGCTCACGTGCTGAAACACGCCCTGAACGCCCCAGAAACATCCCCCGGCCAGGACGGCTGTCTCCGACGTCGCCTGCCCGTCCGATGCGGCCTGCTCGTCGACAGCCGGCGCGGGGATCACATGCGCGACCTCGGCCGCCGATCCCGGAGTCACGGGGCCGAATCCGGCAAAGATCGCCGCCGCGGCCATCATCGCAGAGGTCGGGAGATACGTGAATTGCTTCGCAAGGCGCGTCGGAGATTCGGTCATGGCCAGCTCCCAAATAGTTCAGCCGAAAGTGAATGCGTATGCCTGAACACCCGGATCGAGAAAGCGAATCTCAAAGGTGTGATCCGCGATCTTGCCGCTCTGGCGTATCAGCTGATACAGGCGCTGTCCGGTCACTATGCCTTGCCCGTCCGCATCGACGTCCGTGCCGTGACTGTCTCCTGGCGCGGCGCCGTCGACGGTGACGCGAAACCGCACCGGCTTGCCGCCCGGGCCGGGCCCAAGCACCAGGTGCAAATCGCGCGCATGAAACCGATACACGATGCTGCCGCCAGGTTCGTTCAGCGTCGCGTCTTCTTTCCCGACCGTCCAATCCCCCGCCAGCGCCCACTCGTTGAGGCGGGGCGTCGCGGCGGCATAGACGTGACGGGCGTCTTCTACGAGGCCGCCGGGCGATATGAAGTTCTCCGCCCTGTCGTAACCCACGTATGTCTCGGGCGATCCGACGTTGTCCATATCGGGGGCGGCCTCGGCGCCTGACGCGTTCACCGCGACGAGGTCGGCCGACACATCGGTCTTACCGGCTTCGGCGAGAAGCTGCTGTATGGCGCGCTCCGACTCCTCATAGTCTCCTTCGCCGAAATGGTGGTGGCGTATGCGGCCCTCGGCGTCGATGAAGTAATGGGCCGGCCAATATTGGTTGTTGAACGCGCGCCAGATGGCGTAGTCGTTGTCGATCGCGACCGGATAATTGATCTTGAGATCGGCAACGGCGGCGCGCACGTTTTTGATGCTTTTCTCGAACGCGAATTCCGGCGCGTGCACACCGATCACCACCAGCCCTTGATCCTTGTACTTATCGGCCCATGCGCGCACGTAGGGAAGCGCCCGCAGGCAATTGATGCAGGAGTAGGTCCAGAAATCGATCAGGACAACCTTGCCTTTGAGACCCTCCTGAGTCAGCGGCGGGGAATTGAGCCATTCGGTCGCGCCGCCTAGAGGAGGCAGGGCGCCCTCGATCGGCAGATCGCCAGATTGATCTGCCGACTTGCCTTTCATCGTCATCGCCGGGCCGCCCGTCATCGCGGGACCGCCCATCATCATCCCCGAACCACCGTTCATGACCACCGATAACGTCGTTTGCGGGGTGGGCGACTCCGGCTTGAGCCGGTCGAGCAATCCCTGCTCAAGAGCGGCGGTGCTGGCGGTGGAAACCCGCGTCAGAAACCCGGTGTCGAAACCGAGGGCGATCGCTACAACGGCCACAAGGACCGCAACGCCCAGGCCTCGGCGAATCCACTCGCCGACCCCAAGCGAGCGCTTCATGGCGGCAAAGACCCGCCCGCCGACAAGGAGCGCCAGTGCCAGCGACGTCGCCGCGCCCGCCGCGAACGTGAGTAACAGCAGCGACGTCTCGACGCTTGCACCCTGGAGGGCCGCGCCAGTCAGAATCAGCCCCAGCACTGGGCCTGCGCAGGGCGCCCATAGGAAGCCGGTCGCCACACCGAGCACCAGCGAGGGCAGCACGGTGGCGCCTTGTGAGGTCGCGTCGTGTTCAGCCGTTGCAGAGAGACGCACCCCAAAAGCTACAAAAGGTTTGGCAAGCTGATCGGCGAGCGCCGGAAACAGGAGTGCGAGTCCAAAGAGCGACAGAAGCAGGATCGCCGCACCCCGACCGTACTGGTTTGTTTCGACGGCCCACCCGCCCGCGACGGCCGCTAATGTCGCAACGGCCGCAAATGTCAGCGCCATCCCGATAAGCATCGGCAGCCCGCTTCGCATGAACGGGCGGTCCGCTCTCGCAAACACGAATGGCAGCACCGGCAGGATGCAAGGGCTCGCGATCGTCAGCAGGCCGCCAAGATAGGCCAGCACAAACAAAGCCATGTTCAGTTCCAGCTCAGGCAGTGATGGGCTTGAATGTTAGAGCCACACCGTTCATGCAATAGCGCAGGCCCGTCGGCTTGGGGCCGTCATTGAAGACGTGACCGAGATGACCGCCGCACCGGCTGCAGTGAACAGCGGTTCGCACCATGCCGAAGGTCGTGTCTTTGGTGGTTCCGACAGCCCCTTCGAGCGGCGCCCAGAAGCTCGGCCAGCCCGTACCGCTGTCGTACTTCGTGGCCGAGGAGAACAGGTCCAGGTCGCAGCCCACGCAAGCGAAGTTGCCACGCCGTTTTTCATGGAGCAACGGGCTCGTGAATGGCCGCTCGGTTGCGCTCATGCGCAGCACGGCAAACTGATCTGGAGTCAGTAGCTTCCGCCACTCGGCATCGGTGTGAGTGACCGCGAAGGTCTCGCCACGCGCCGGCGCGATCCACCCACGCGTTATCGATGCTCCCGCAAAGCCGACGGCCGTGCCGATCAGAAGACGACGTCTCGTGATCATGATCTCGTCCTCCCAAATTTCGTTCCGGACTGATGCACCGTAATTGCAACGACGACATTAGCAGGTGCGCTGTATTGCGACGTGAGTAACGCATCTCACACACATTTGATGTGGAGTTCCCGGTGACGCTCAAGCGCTCCGGTAGCCCAGGGTCAAGCGGATCGCCGATCTTGACGCCTTCTGCCGTCTGCTTCGCGAGCGCGACCGCGGCATCGCGCTGAGAGCCGTGCACCAGCATACGGGTTGGCGCCTGGCATGATTGACCCGTGTTGGTGAAGCAGCGCAGCACGCCTGCGGGAATGGCCTTGCCGAGATCCGCATCCGGTAGGATGATGTTGGCCGACTTGCCGCCAAGCTCCTGTGTCACACGTTTGACCGAATTCGCGGCGGCTTTGGCGACCAGGATGCCGGCGCGGGTCAAGCCGGTGAACGAAACCATGTCGATATCGGGATGGCCGGATATCGCCTCGCCGACCGTCGGCCCATCGCCGTTCACAAGGTTGAGGACACCTTTGGACACGCCAGCCTTGGGAAGAATTTCAGTGAAGATGATCGCGCTCAGTGGTGCAATTTCGCTCGGCGTCAGAACCGCGGTACAACCGGCGGCGAGCGCTGGCGCAAGCTTCGATGTGATCTGGTTGAGCGGCCAGTTCCACGGCGTGATGAGACCGCACACACCAATCGGCTCCCGGCGAATGAGGGTGCCGCCCATGAACCGCTCGAACTTGTAGGATTTCAAAACCGAAATCATCTCCTTGAAATCAGCCAGCGCGTTGACGGTCTGCACCTTGTTGGAGAAGGTGATAGGCGAGCCCATCTCCGCCGTCATGGCGTTCGCCAGTTCGCCGCTCCTCGCCTCGAAACCCCTGATGATCCTTCTCAGCAAGCGGAGCCGCTGTCGTCCGGTGGTCGTCGAATAGGCGGGGAATGCCCGTCGCGCGGCAGCAACCGCCTGGTCCACGTCGGCGCTGGAGCCCAGGCTGATCTGTCCCGCCGTCTCCTCGGTGGCCGGGTTGATGACATCGCAAGGATTTGAGACAGCCGGCTTGACCCACTGGCCATCGATGTAGAATTTCGTGCTGTTCGCGCTCATGAGGGTCAATCTTACGCCTCTAAAGCAGCTCTGTTATGCCAAGCCGCAGTGGCCGCGCTCTCACGAGCGCGACGCGCCAGCGCAGAACGTGCAATGGCACACGTTATATATCACTGCATATAGCGTTATGCCAGCCTGCGCCATCCCATTTTCGCACGCCGCGGTATTCAGTTGATCTCTGGCTTCCCTGCCACTCCTAGCGAGTCTCCAAGGTCGGATGTGTCGTCATCCGCGTCGTGCTGCAGCGACCACCCCAGCGTCCGACAGGTCGCGTGAGGAATCCGGAATGACACCTCAAAGCCGTCGACCGTTGTCAACGTCAGGATCAATGACTGATGGTCCTCAACGCCCTCCAGGAGCCATTGGCCAAGCAAACACATAGCGGGAATTATCCTGCCCGGTCTGGGCCTTGACGGCTTGCGTCAGCAGTCGGGGCAATGTCATCGCGATCGATTCAGCGTCTTCAAAGGAAAGCAACAGGGATATGGGATTGCGGCCTTGGTCGAGAAATCCCAGCTTTATCGTCTCGCCATCGTCCAGAGCCCCGCACGTCGTGAGCTTGCTACAGTGGATGATCATGACTTCGAAAGCGCCCTTCAGCGTTGTGCCGGCGTTGACTTGGTTGCCATGCAGAATCCGCGAGTTATCTCAGAGTTGAGCAGGTACCTTAGTTAGCAACGATTGTGAGGAGACCCGCCCTGCAAGCCGATCCCGGCCGGAACACTGGCGCTGGACAGCGCTATATTTGTATGAATATAACGTATCCATGCGTAGCGATGCAATCCCCGACACGACTTCGATGCATGGAAGCGCGGCAGTATCGGGCAATCGCTTGATCGATCAGCTGACAGAATTCTTCAATCGCCTGCCTGAAGTCGTCCGCGGCGAGGCGTCTCTTGTGATCGCCGCGCTCTCGGGCGATGAATTCATTGATCTCAACGAGGATTTCGATTTCGAATACGTTGCGCGCGCTGTGTTCGAGGCGCCAACCAGGCTGGGCCGTCTTGGCAGGCTGATCAATGTCGTTGCGGTGTTGGATGTCTATTTTGCCGGCGACCCGAGGCATCGGCTGGGCCCTCTATTGACGCGCTACCACCGACTTTGTTCGTCGCAAAAGAACCGGCGATTGGAGGCCGCTCGCGATCGCTGCGCCGGGCATCTCGCCGCGGTCGAACGGGCCCGAGCGGATTGGACGGAACTACGCAGGACCGGCCTGACCACAGCCGCGCTGATGCCAGACTACGGCGAGTAGATCAGATTGCTGATATCCTAAAGGCGCAATAGTCGTCGGAGGAAACACCCGGCGGTCCAAAATTCCCTGAGAACAGGGAAAATAACAGGGAATTTCGAAAATCTGAGGCTATTCCGGGTGCTCTTACTTATCTCCTGATAACCATGATAACTGAACGCATTATTATATGGCCCATCTAGGTTTTGTCAACTTTAGGTTGTTTTGGTGCTCAAGACGAACCAATGAAGTGAAGCAGTTATTGTTGTGGCTATCCTAATCTGGGAAGCTACCGCACCGCAGCCGCGAAGTCGACCTGCAGCGCATGAAACTTCTGCTACCCGGTGGCGCGGTCCTGCCGGGTCAGTTTCCTCCTAGTGGCTATTGAGTCCGCGGCGGTGCGCCCGGAAGCACGGCTGCGACACCTTCTTGGTTGATGTTGAAGCTCACAAATGTCAGCGGCTCGCTGCCCGGGTTGCCCCACTGATGGACGAGACCATACGGTTCGTAGATGAGGGAACCCGGTCCCTTTGCTTCCGTCTTCCCGCCGACGGTATTCGCACCGGTTCCCGAAACGATGTAGTACAGAGCGGCTCCGGACCGATAGTGTGGCGCGTTGGAAGGCATCCCGGCCGGGAAGGTGACCTGCGTCAGGTTGAGATCATGAGGGCCTGACTTCAGATCGGGGATCGGCGCCGCGGTTCGGTACAATTCCTTCACTTCGGCCAGACCCGTTGTGGCGGGCCGGTCCAGATCTGAAGCCGGGGAGAGAACGAACTGGAGCACGACCGATTGTGCGCCGCCGATCGCCTTCAGCTCGACGGTCGTGCCGGCCGCCATCAACAATCCGTCTCCGGCACTCAACGTTTTGGTCTCGCCGACACCAGAAACATCGGTTGATCCTGACAGCTGGTATAGGACGCTATTGATCCCCGAAAGGGCGCTCTTCTGGCCGGGCGAGAGCGTGATGCTCTGGACTTTGAAATACAGCGGTACGTTCGTCACGGTTGGGAGCTTGGTAGCGGCCACCACCTTACGAACAGTGGCGGTCGGAGGCGGGGGAGTCTGTGCGGTAGCAGAAACCGCAAGGACCATAGCAGTGAAGAGGATTCCGGTTGTCGTGAGCCGCATGATGACCTCCCGTGGAGTCCTCGCTATATTTCACTGCATACAGCGAAATTGCAAGCACTCGCCGAGCCAGCAGGCGACGCAGGCTCGGGGAGCCAGGTGCGGGATGTAGTGCGGGAGGCCGCGGCATCGCGGGCTGGTGCTTGCACCAGCCCAGCGAATACAGCCGCCTGTCAAGGTCATGGGACGGACTCCATCGATGCCACTTCAGCTGGTCTTGAAACGGGCAGCTTCTTCCGATCCGCGGGTGGCGTTGCCTGCGCTGTAGGAATGCGCCCCTGCTCCGGCGAGCTTGCCGCCGTCCACGATCAGGTATTCATTGCGGATTGGACGTTTGTCGAACCAGCATTCAAGGATCTCACGCACGCCCGCGGCATAGCGCGCCTGTGCGCTGAGGCTCGTGCCTGAAATGTGCGGCGTCATTCCGTGATGCGGCATCGAACGCCAGGGGTGGTCTTTCGGTGCAGGCTGCGGAAACCATACGTCTCCCGCATAACCGGCGAGCTGGCCGGATTCCAGGGCCTGAGCAATCGCGTTCGGATCGCAGATCTTTCCGCGCGCAGTGTTGACGATATAGGCGCCGCGCTTCATCTTCGAGATCAGCTGCGCGTTGAACATATTCTCGGTTTCCGGATGCAACGGGCAATTGATCGTCACCACGTCGCAGACCCGCACCATCGATTCCACATTCGGATGAAAAGTAAGATCGAGCTCCTTCTCGACTCCTGCCGGAAGTCGGTGGCGGTCGGTATAATGCAGCTTGACATCGAACGGTTTGAGGCGCCGCAAGGCTGCGAGCCCGATCCGACCCGCGGCAACCGTGCCAATGTGCATCCCCTCGATATCGTAGGAGCGAGTAACGCAATCGGCGATGTTCCATCCGCCCCTTACAACCCATTGATAGGACGGGATATAGTTCCGGACCAGGCTGAGGATCATCATGACGATATGTTCGGACACGCTGATGCTATTGCAATAGGTGACCTCCGCGACCGTGACGCCGCGGTCCATCGCCGCCTGAAGATCCGTATGATCGGAACCAATGCCCGCCGTCACCACAAGCTTGAGCTTGGGTGCCTTGGCGAACCGCTCCGCTGTCATATACGCCGGCCAGAACGGCTGCGAGATGACGATTTCCGCGTCGGGTAATTCCTTGTCCAGGCGCGAATCCTTCCCATCCTTGTCGGACGTCACCACGAACGTGTGGCCGGCATTTTCGAGGAACCTTCGAAGGCCGAGCTCTCCCGAGACGCTGCCGAGGAGTTCTCCCGGCTTGAAGTCGATCCCCTTTGGGCGGGGCGTCGTCTGGCCGTCAGGATAGGCGTTGATTTTCGGAATATCGTCGCGGGGGTAGGTCTTCGGATAGCCGTCGACGGGATCGTCATAGAGAACGCATACAATCTTTGCCATGGATGTCTCCTTTTCGTTGAGTCCGCCTAGCTCCGGAAGGAAGCTAAGCATGTCGCTGCGCGGGGATCGCTCATCGATACCTGCGACCCCATCGCCCAGCACAATCGAAGCCTGCCGCCGCGCGTCTGCGGCAACGCCTGTTCCTTTTCTCGTCCTCGCCTGTGAAAGGGTTTCGCTATATCTATTCAACTATAACGCCAGCAAGAAGGAATAGTCGAGCTACTTAGACAAATCGTTCAATCGTGAAATGCTATGGCGCCTGCCCAAGTGCGGGCGAATGCGCGAGCCGAGCATGCAGACTCCGCCCTCATGTCCGGCATCGCTCAAATCTCCATGACCTTGCGCCAGTAGGCGTACATGCCGCGCAGCACGTTCTCCGTGATGACATGGTTCGATCCGCTCCAGTCGCGGCCGCCTTGCTCTGCGAGCGTGCTCCGGCTTGAATCCCGCTCGTAGCACTCCTGAGAGAATTCGAGCACCTCGCCGTCATCGGCCGACACATAGCCCGCCGGTCCGAACATGTTCGCCTGTCGCAGGCGACGCAGCGCCATGTCGGGGTCGTCGTCTTCGAAGCCGAAATGAGTCCAGGTAAAGTCGAAGGCGCCGGTGCCGCGCGGCATGATCTGGCGCGTCGACATGCTGTTCGATTGCTGCTGCACGATCAGATTTGGAAACAACGTCAGCATGACGACCGTCGGCCCGTTCCACCACGGCTCAGGTTTGATGTCGATGATTCGCTTATCGTGCGGCTTCGACCGTCAACCTGTTTCATCGCGCTGCCGACCGCGTCCGGCGCGAACTCGACGACAACGAGAGCGCCCAGAAGCGCAGCCAGAAGGAGCAGGACGGCTCGGAAATCCGCTCGGTCGAACTCGAACGCCTGGTCCCACAGGGCCTCACGCTGGTCGAACGCCGCGACGCCATGGAGCTCTTCCGCGACCACGCCGCTGATCTCTACGAGCGCCACACCGGCTCAGCCTGGCGCCCGCGCGCCGGGTCGATGGTCAACCACCGCACCCTCACGGCAGCGATGATCGACAGCCGCGACTTCGTTGCCGCGAGACCGAGGTGCTGCTGCCGGCCGGCCCCAAGGTTGCCTTCACGGGCGGTCTCGACTTCAACGACCACCGCGCCATCTGGGACCGCCTCGACCAGGCCCACGCCAAGCACCCCGGCATGGTGCTGCTGCATGGCGGCAGCCCGAAGGGCGCCGAGCGCATCGCCGCCGCCTGGGCCAACGCCCGCAAGGTCACCCAGATCGCCTTCAAGCCCGACTGGACCCGCCACGCCAAGGCTGCACCGTTCCGGCGCAACGACCAGATGCTCGCCGTCATGCCGATCGGCGTCGTCGATTTTCAGGGCCATTTGCACCAGTCGGTCTTTGAGCGTCGGGATGCCAGGCGGCCGGAATTGTCCCGGCTTGCCGGCCTTCGGGATCAACCGTTGGCGCACCAGCTCGGGGCGGTGGTTTCCGCAGCGCAGTTCCTCTCGGATATCCTCAAGAAACCGCTCCACACCGCCTTGCCGCTCTTCGACCTTGCGCCGCGTCATCCCATCCGTGCCGGGTGTCCGGCTCCCCGCGTTGCGAGCGAGCCTTTGCCAAGCATGGCCGAGCGTGCGGCGATCACATACCCGATTGAACAAGTCCGCGAATCCTTTGTCGGGATCCGCGTCACTCCACCTGTACAGCTTGCGCTGCATGTTGAGGACGAACGCAGCATTCGCCGCGCCGGGCCATCGACCCACCTCCTGCTGGCATGCCGTACCACACACTCAGGGCAGATTGCGATCGTATGCCCTGACCGATACACCGCCGTGACCGCAATCGCAGCAAACGCCTCGCCGTCGCCCGGAAATACGTTCCACGGTTTTCCATTGCTACCGAATGCGGCTTCGGAAGACGGGATCCCCGCACAATCCCTGAGCTGCTACGCATCCATGCCGAAGTGGCGAAGCTGGGGTGAGAATAATCTCCTGTCGCCGGCCGACCGTCAGCAGATGGTGACGCCATCATCCCTCGGGATGAGGCAACGCGCTGAGGCGGGCTGAGTCATGGACGGACAAGCGACGTCTCGCGCTTACCAAGCGCGCGCGACCGGGCGCCGCCCACGCGCGCGGCGATGTAGGGCTTCACGGACGTCGACGTTACAGCGTGAATCGCAAGACGCTGGTCCAGAAGGTCTTCAGGCAATGCGGGGGATATGATGGCCAACTTTGTCCTTGTACATGGCGCATGGCATGGAGGCTGGTATTATCGCTACACCGCGTACGAGCTGCGTGAGAGGGGTCACGCCGTGGTTACACCGACACTCACTGGCGTCGGCGAGCGCTTCCATGCCTCAAGCGAGGCGATTACGCTCGAAACTCACGTTCGAGACGTCGCCGCTGCATTGAAGCTGAAGAACTCGACCAAGTTGTCCTGTGCTGCCATTCCTACGGCAGCATGGTCATCACGCGCGTGGCCGATCGGATGGCGGAACGCATCAAGACTCTCGTTTATTTGGATGCGTTGGTCCCTGAGCACGGAGATTCGTGTCATGGCCTCTTGCGGAAGGCTTTGGCGCCCGAGGTGGCCAGACAATTTTTAGAAGGCATTCGCGGAGTAGCGCGGGAACAGCATTCCGGTATGGTAGCGCCGCTGTCCGCCGAAATGTTCAACGTAAGGCCCGAAAGGCTGGATCGGGTGAACCGGCGCTGTATGCCGCAGGCGCTTGCTACCTTTGAAATGCCGATCCTGCTTTCAGGTCGAGCGGAGGCAATCAAGCGGCGAATCTTCATCCTTGCCGATGCTTGGGATCCGAGTCCCTTTCGGTTCTTCGCCAAGAAATATGAAGGTGTCGCCGGATAGCAAATCATGAAAATGCGCTGCGGTCACAGCGTCATGGTCGACATGCCAGGCGAACTGGCCGCCGTGCTTGACGATCTGGCCTGAGGTACAGCTTCCGCGATTTGGGCCCACGGGGGCCGTCTCGACCAGGATTTTGAGGGGTTTCGTCGCAGCAGAATAAGCGGTTTACGAGGAGCTCCTGTTTGGAGCCACCCAGAAGAGCAGCGGAAGATCGTTTTCCGCTACGATAGCGGTACCTGGCGAGCGGATGCTCACGCATAGAGGGAGGTGAGCATGCATAAAATCGAAATTTCTCCTGCTGTGATGGATCGCGTGAGGGCATCGCGGGGCCGCACTCACATGTTTGATCATCTCGATCCCGCGCGGACCGCGCACATCATCGTCGATCTCCCGAATGGATTCATGGGGGCCGGCGCCACGGTCGAGATTCCCCAGGCGCGGGAGATCGTGCCGAACGTCAATCGGATCAGCGCCGCGGTCCGCGCGGCGGGCGGCCTCAACATTTTCATCCGGTACTTGATTGACGACACAGCAATCGTCCGATGGTCGACGTGGTTCACCTGCTTTGCGACGCCCGAGCGCCGCAAGGCGCTGAATGAAACCTTCTGCCGCGGCTGCCACGGCTTCGAGCTTTGGCCGGAGCTTGAGGTGCAGGCGAATGACCTCATCGTCGACAAGACTCGTTTCGGTGCATTCGTGCCCGGCTCCTCCGATCTGCACGACATTTTGCAAGCGCGCGGGATCGACACGCTCATCATCACCGGAACCGCGACCAATGTATGCTGCGAATCAACTGCACGCGACGCGATGCAGATGAACTACAAGGTCGTCTTCGTCGCCGACGGCAACGCGACGAATACCGACGCCGAGCATAACGCGACTCTCAACAATATGGTGCGCCTGTTCGCCGACGTGATAACGGCCGAGGAGCTAGTCGAATTCCTCCGCTCGTCCTCGGCCGCGCGTGAGGCGGCCGAACAAACGTTGCTCCCGAAAAGGCTTACGGGTAGCGCTCCGCGTTCTGCCGATCTTCTGTCCGGCGGCCGAGGGGGCGCGCTCAGATTCGTTGAATGAGCGAAAGCCATACCCAACCGGCTACGCAACGGCCGGACTGGGGATCATCACAGTCGAGGAGCTGCGCCGAGAGCAATAAAGAGCATTGGTTTGAGCGCTGCGAGAGTAATCACTGCTTCCACTGTCTGATATGAACATGTAATTGGAGAACGTGCGACTGCGCAGATAACGCGCGGCGTTCGCCGGAACTCGCGACGGAGCTTATGCAGCTTCGAGCTGTAGGGTGAACAACGGCCAATCCGGTCGGGGGGAACGATGGTAGCGGACCTCCGTTTTGAACCCCCGATCGCAACAGCCAGTGCCCTTCCTGGGAGATGGGTAACAGTTTATACGGGAGACATGGGTTACGCACCGCCCGAGCGTGAAGCTCGTGCGCACGATGTCGCGCGAGCGCTCTATGAGCGACGGCGCAGGCGGCCCTGGGGCGGCCCTCTCGGCCGCAGAAAACCTTGCAAGAAACCTTGCAACTCTGTGCGGAACAAAGCGGAAAAAGGGCTGCAAGGTACAGCGTGGAGCATGTCGCGCGGGATGATGTGACTGGGCAGGAACGGCGAGTCCCGCCGCGCCGAGATGCAGGCTTCAGTCGTAAAACTCGGGAGCGATCTTCCGCTTAATCCCGGCATTGTAGTCGTGCTGAATCCACAGCTGCGCGTGGTTCTGTTTCACGAATTCTTCGATCATCTCACGGCTCTTTGCGGTCTGCTCCCTGTTCGGGTCGGTGACCGGAACTTTCTTGTACGTGATCTCTTCGGGATAGTGGTAGAGATCGCCCGATAGCAGAACGTTCCCGGTGTTGGCGAGCTTGAGGAACAGCGATTGGTGCCCGGGCGTATGACCCGGTGTGAACTTGATGACCACGGCGCCATCGCCGAACACATCATGATCCTCGCCATTCAGCACAACCGTTTTGCTGTCGGCGAGTCCCTCGAAAAATTTCGGGTCGGGTACGCGGCTTCCTGCCGACCGCGGGGCGAGGATTGGATCGCGATCGCCCTTCTGCACGATCCAGGTGGATTTGGCGAACAGGCTGGCGTTGGCGACGTGATCGCCATGGTAGTGGGAGAGCGCCATATAAGTGATGTTGGCCGGGGTGTAGCCGATCGCGGCGAGTTGAGGGAGCAGCGGGCGATCGACCGTGTAGTTATTCAGCTTCTGGGGTGAGGCGCCATCCTTGAAGGCGCTGTCGGGAATTTCGCCGGTATCCCACATCAGGGTTCCGCGCGGGTGAGCGATCAGGAAACAGGGCGTGACCATTCTTGTGTCGGCCACTTCGTTCGGCTTCAAGCCGTAGTTGTCGACGTTGGGAGGTGTAATGATGCCGCAGTCAAGAACATAGAGACGCAGCGATTGCAGGGGCTGCGGCTTCTGTTGGGCATTGGTTGGCGGAAAGCCAAAGGCCATGAACGCAACCACCGCCAGGATATAGGGCATGGTACGAATCGACATGGAATCCTCCCGAACAAGCCCGTTTCTTTTTGAGAACGGCGCTGGCCGCGGCGGCTACCCAGCGGGAATGATAACTTGCTGGCTTTGCCTTCTCGACGGTTCACAATCTAAGCCATGCGCTACGTGCTGTCAGCCTCACTGTTGTTGACATCCATGCCGTCAGGGCAGCGCTGCTTTATAGGGTGACCTCCTTGCCCGACGCGCGATCGGGTGCCGCCATATTGTAGATCGGCTTTCCGTTTTGCGCCTTCGGGCGTATGTTTATCGAGTCGCCTGTTCCGGCGCCCGTTGCATGATCTCGATGCGCCGCCCCACGGTCGGCGATATAGGCGATGATCACGCCGATGGCTTCATTCCTCCGCGGCGGTTCGTTTCTTGGCCCCCAACTTGCATCGAGGCCTAAGGCCGATGCGGAAACGTTGCTATCCACGCGCTGGACTCATGGCCAACTGTAACGCGGGGCAAAGGAGATCATCATGCGCAAGTTCTCGCGCTCGGTGCCAACGGTCGCCACTACGGTAATAGCCGTCAGCGCAGTCGTTTGGACGCTCCGAATGTGCATCGCAGTACTCTCATCGCGATCCCTTTCGTGGCGGCTGTGACTCTTCTGCCAGTTCAGAAAATCGCCAATGGATTGAGCGGCGATCCTGTTCCTTTTTCGATGCGCAGCGGCGCAGCCGTGAACAGAAACTCGAAACGATTAAGCCGCCTCGCCTGCTCGACCGCTCGCTCGAAATCGAGATTATCGAAAATGTTTATGCCCATCGCGACCAGCGCCAGCCGATGCAACGGATTTGGGACTGATGCCGGCAAACCTGTGGGCACGACGTCGTTTGGCCCGTCGCCTCCGATGAAGGACACGCCCCGTTCTTTCAGGAAATACGCAACGTCCGCGTGATAGCCGGCGAACCCGGTTTCCCTTGGCCAAGCGCCGAGCGCGGCACGCCGCTTCCAACGCCCTGTATAGAGAAGGATGACGTCACCTGCCGACGCCGTCACGTGCTCCAGCTTTTCCAGGGCCTCGAGGTCTTCCCGATGGATCGCGGTTCCCGGCTCCAGCCACCCTTGAGCAGTCGCCTTCCCCGGCAGGAGTGTCGCATCAAACAGGATGGCTCGTGTGACAATACCATCTTTCAATGCATTGATGCTTCCTTTCGGGCAACCGCCTGCGGCCGTGATGTCTTCCATCGCCACTCCGTTGTAGCCTTTGCCGTCGACCATCATGTGGCAGTCCAAGGAGTCGAGATGGCTGTGGACGATGCCGTGATAAGTGCCCGTGTACTGGTATCTGTCGGCGGTGCCGGTCGGATTCACCGGACCCAGGGTGCGCTCCAGGATATTGGGTGCGTCCGCGGCATGTTCCTGCACGACATCATGCGCGAGCGAAACCGGCAGGCCTTCTGTGGCTAAAGCCAAGGCCTGTTTCCGCTTCGCGGGAGTGATCAGGTTGGCCGCGCCGAGTTCGTCGTCATTTCCCCATCGTCCCCAGTTCGAGAGTTCCTTCATCGCGCGGCGGAAGTCCGCTTCATTTGCCATGGTCGGGCGGGCACTGCTCTGACTCTGTGCCTGCGGGACGGAAGCCGCCACCGCTCCCAACGCGACCAAGCCAATCATCAGGATTCTCATGTTTCCTCCTCTGAGTGAGCCGGAGCTTGAACCCAGCGTTGCTCGATAGGCGGGTTCCGGGGCCAAAGGCATATCGGACGGGCGTCGAAGGATTATGTCATCGAAAGTTGCCTTGAGGAAGAGACTGTCCCGACACTTTCATATCGGAATTAAGGGTCCGTCGCAGAGATGTGAGCGAAAAGCGACGGTCGGCAGTCGCCAAAGCCCTTGGGGAGAGCGCGCATCAAGAACCGGCGGATAAACTCGTGTGGCGCGGTCGCCACGGTTTCCAGCGGCCAGGAACTTCGATGCGACAGTCCTTCCAGCGGAACGACACGCCCCGATCATCGGCTGCGTCCAGCCTGCGGTTCGAGATGGCGACTGGTTGCGTCTGGCTTGGGGGCCAACTTCCTGTGATCTTTATCGCGGCGCTGGCGGCGGGCTATGGCCTGCCACGGCCATGGCGGGTGCCAGCGGAAGCAGGTCCGCTCTCTGAGGAACACCGGCCGCCGCCGCGACCAGCGGCGGCGCGTCCAACATGCCGGCGCCTGACCCGATAGCGGCTGTCGGTCTGGCGATCGACTTGTAAGCATCCGAGACCCAACTCCATGCGCGGACACGTCGACTCAATCACTCCGTCTGCGCCAGCGTGAGCGGGAAGATAAGCCCGAATGCTTTGGCAGTCTTCATGTGATCACAAGCTGAATGTTCTGACCTGCTATACCAGGAAGTCGGCGGGTTTCTGACCACTGAGAACGCGGCCGGAATGCCGTCGCATTGGTGTGCCCCTCGACATCAGGCAAGCAGAAGCATCGTGCCAGTGGCGACCAGGGCAAATGTCCAGAGCAAGTCGAGGTTCAGCCAAGCACGTCGCAAGAGGCCCAGTGCGACCCATTCGTAGATGAGCACGGCAATAATCGCCGCTGTTGCCGCCATCGCCAGCGTGTGAATTCCGACTCCGGCCAGGGTTGCCGCGACCGGCCCAGCCTGACCCGCCTCGCCGGCTAGGCACGTGTGCATCAGCGCCGGCCACAGCATGAGCCCGGCGCCGTGCACGGTCGCCATCAGGAACGACCAGGCGGCAAGTCCCCAAAGCCCCACCTGCATGCCAAAACGCACGCGGTGGCGATGGCCAAAGCGCCAGTGATAGCCCGCCCAGCCCAACAGCAGCAGGGCCGAGCCGACGCGCACGACGTCGGAGGGAACGAGATAGCCGGCAATGACCAAGAGGCTGGCAACGGATGCGACCGAGGCAGCATGGCCGATCGCGATGGGAAGGAGGGAGGCCGCCACAATCGCTCGGCTTTGCCGATGCAGGCCCAGCGCCACGGCAAACAGCCAACCCATCGCGGGGTTGAGCCCGTGAAAGGCGCCGAGCCCGGCAAACGTCAGCCATTGCCAAACGTCATTCATGCCGCACGATGGGACGAAACGCGAGTCGGCCACCGAAAAGGTGTGTGGCTCAGGGATAGCAGTACGAGTCGGACGAGCAATCGCCGCCTTCGAGCCGCACCTGGTGCGGGCGGTGAGAGGCGGGCCACTGCACAAAGAATTTTGGATCGAAAGCGATGCCGCCGTTTGGGTCGGCATCGAGCTTCACCATCCAGCCCTCGATGCCATCCGGATAGAACTGCGGATCAATGGCGCCGTAGAGCGAGTTGGTGAAGTATACGCGCTTGCCGTCGCGGCTGATCTCGACCATCTGCGGCCCGCCGCTCAGCGCGCCCTTCCTGGCGCCGGGATGCGTCGCCTTCGACACGATACCGCCAATGCGCACCTTGCCGGCGAGCTTGGGATTGAACGGGTCGGACACGTCGTACTGCTGCAGATCGCCGGTACCCCAGCAGGCGACATACAAGAACTTGTCGTCCATCGACAGGTCGATGTCCGTGACAAGGGGCGGCACCGCTTTGAAGCCCTTGAGCAGCGGCGGGAGCTGATCCTCGTTCGCCGGTTCGGCGGGAATCTCGATCACTTTCTTGACCGCCCACCTGTCGCCGTCCTTGTACCAGGTCCAGATCGAGGATGAGAGGTTCTCCAGGCTGACCACGCAGTTGACGAAGCCGTAGGCCTTCGTCGGGTCGTGAGCAGGACGCAACTCGAACACGAGCTGATACTTGTCGCCGAAGTCGATGGTCTGCAGGTGCTTCCTGTTGTGCAGGTCCCAGAAGTGCAGCCGCCGGCCGTAGTTGGCGCCAAGCAGCACCTCGGGGATCAGCCCGTTCTCGAACGTGTCGGGCGTGCCCCATTCGCTCGTGACCAGCGTGTCATAGCCCAGGTGCCACCATGCGTCGTACGCGAAGTGCTGCGGCCCGCGGTCAATCTCCCACCGGCCCCGCACGTCGAAAGTCTCGGCGTCCATCAGGAACACGCCGCCCGGCCCCTTGCCCTCGCGGTTGCCGAGCGCGGCGACATAGATACCCTCAGGGCCGCAGTGCACCGTGTGCGGGCGAGTGTAGCCAGCCTTGTCCGCGACCTCTGCCGGCTCGATAACCTTGACGATCTTGGGCTTCTTGGGGTCGGGCTTGGTGTCGAGGACATGAATGCGCGAGGAGCGCAGACCCGGCACCACCAGATAGCGCCGCTCCATATGCGGGTGGGGAGCATTGGGGCAAAGGCAGGACGAGCACGCGTTCCAGCCGAAGTGATGCAGTTCGTCGCCGGCATTCGGCATCGCCGTGGTGCCGACGATCTTGGAGTAGGTCTCGGACTTGGGATCGACGTCGACCACGGCGATCGCATCGGGCGCCTTGCGGTCCGGATCGAAGGCCGCGACGTAGGCCAGCGTCTCGGGCGCCGCCTTCATCGCCATGCGGGGTGAGGGATAGAAACTGGGGTCCGGTGTCCAACTGACCATGACGCGTACTCCTCTCGTTGCTGACGAACGCTCCCTCTTTGCTCAGGCGGCAGCGATGCAATCCCCGAACGGTCGTCGGCAGACATTGCATGCTGATTGTCGGCCGGCAGGTCCTTGAGGAGGCGCACGAGGCGGCGCTTGCGCGCCACGGCGAAGCCGGTGGGCTTGCCGAGCGAGAGCGTCGCTGAATTGATAGTAGCGCGCCTCATCAGAAAAATCGCGCACGAAAGCGCGCTGCATATCCTTGTCCGGCAGCACTGCCGGAGAACGGGAACGGGTTCCGCCGGGCAGCTGCAGTACGTCGATAAACTGCGTTGGATAGCGGCGCGAGCTTCGGTTTTGGCGCAGCAGCGACGTACATGCGCAGCTTGAATCAAACCGTTCGCGTCGTGTCGTGATGTCGACGTCAGACCGGCAGCCCGAGCTGCTTTCGCAGGCTCTTGTCGAATGCGGATGCGGAGACGAAACGGCGCAGGAAACTGACCTGGCGCGCCATTTTCCCCGCCGCATAGCGCCTCTTCGGAGCGGGATCGGTCGCAGCCGCCAGAATGGTCTCGGCTACCGCTTCGGGCGCATCGCCTTTTTCCATCGCTTTCCGCGCAACTGCCTTCATGCCAGCGCGCGCAGACTCATAGATATCAAGCAACCGATCCGGCCTGGCGAGATTGTTTTCGAATGACCTACGGGTATAGGCGGGCTCGACCGATACAACGCGATTCCGAACGGCCGCCGTTCGTGGTCAAGCGATTCGGAATAGCCTTCAACGGCATTTTTGGTCGACGCATAAAGCGCGAAATAGGGAGCCGGGATGAACCCCTGCACCGAGCTCAGGTTAACGATTCTGCCCTTCCCTTGACGTCGCATTGTCGGCAACACCGCATTGGTCATGCGCAGGACGCCGACGACGTTCACATCGAACAGCACCTGAGCCTGTGCCGTCGAGGACTCTTCCGCGGCGCCGAGCAGGCCCATGCCGGCATTGTTGACAAGCACGTCCATGAACGCGTGCT
>JAJPKK010000311.1 GCA_021323775.1 Hyphomicrobiales bacterium | reverse complement strand
GGCTCCATCTACGAACGGCTGCTGGAATACGAGCCTGTCCATGACAAGGACGCGCCCGACGGCATTGCCATTCGCCTTAATCCTTTTGCCCGCAAGGGGTCGGGCAGCTTTTACACGCCCGATGAATTGGTGACGCTGATCATCGAGCGCACGGTTGGTCCCCTGGTGCGTGAAAAAATCGACGCCTTCCGGGAAAGCGCCGCGGCTCTCGCCCATGACCGCCGCAGCAGGGACGTGCGCCTGGCGGAACTCCGCGAGGTCGATCCGGCGGAGCAGATTCTGAAACTCAAGATTGTCGACCCGGCCATGGGCTCGGGACATTTCCTGGTGGCGCTCGTCGACTATCTCGCCGAACAGATCACCACCGCTATGGGAGAGGCGCGCGAGGCGGTGACTTGGGCGGACTACGTCTCTCCGCTCATGGGGCGGCTCGCCGCCATCTGGGCGAAAATTCGCAGCGAGGCCGACGCGCACCGCTGGAGCATTCGCGATGAGCAGCTTGCGGACAAGAATTTGCTCAAGCGCTTCGTCCTCAAGCGTTGCATCTATGGCGTTGACAAGAACCCGATGGCGGTGGAACTCGCCAAGGTCTCGCTCTGGCTGCACACGTTCACGGCCGGCGCGCCGCTGTCGTTCCTCGACCATCACCTCAAATGCGGCGACTCGCTCTACGGCGAGTGGGTGCGCAGGGCGCTCGACGAGATTTCCGCTCGCGGGACGCTTTTGATCAGCAATGAGGTGCGCAAGGCCGAAGGGGCGATCGCCGGCATGGACGCGGTGGAGTCGCTCAGCGACGCGGAAATCGCCGAAGTGAAAGCGAGCGCCGCCGCATTTCACGATGTCGAGGCGCGCACGCTGCCGCTCAAGCGCTTTCTCGACTTCTGGCACGCCGTGAAATGGCTGGACCTGTCGGAAGAGGAGGGCAAGGCGCTGGGGGCCGCAATGGACGGCGCGTTCGGTCACCCGCTCGCCGTCCTCGCCGGCTTGCAGGCGCCGGCGCGCCCTGCCGGGCTGACCGAAGAGGCTCTGCGCCTGTTCGATGAAGGCGGGCAAGTGCAATTGGCCATGAACGGGCTCGGCGGCGCGGGGACCGCGCGAGACTTCCGGCTTATCGGCGATGTTATCAAGCGCGCCCACGCGCTCGCAGCCGAGCAGCACTTCCTGCATTGGCAAATCGCCTTTCCGGGCGTGTGGAGGAACTGGACGAGCGCCGAGGCCGAGGGCGGCTTCGATGCGGTGATCGGCAACCCCCCGTGGGACCGGATGAAGATGCAGGAGGTCGAGTGGTTCGCGGCGCGCGCGCCGGAAGTCGCGCACCAGGCGCGCGCTGCCGACCGCAAGGCGCTGATCGCCAGGATGAAAGCCGCCGGCCATCCGCTAATTCCCCAGTACGAGCCCGCCTTGGCGCTGGCGGAAAAGGCAATGGAATTGGCCCGGCACAGCGGCGAATATCCTTTATTGTCGCGAGGCGATATCAATATTTATTCGTTATTCGTTGAACGTGCCCAGGCACTTATCAAGTCGGAAGGCATCGCCGGATTGTTGGTGCCGTCAGGCATTGCGTCTGACCTCGGTGCCTCCGCGTTTTTTCGCAAGGTTGCCACGTCAGGCCGCGTGCAATGCCTGTTCGATTTCGAGAACAGGCGCGGTGAAGACAGGCCGCTGTTCTTTCCCGATATCGATAGTCGTTTCAAGTTCAGCGTGTTCGTTTGCAGTGGCTTGAAGCGCACAGCCGAAGCAACCGATTGCGCGTTCTTCCTCCGCGATCCTCCTAACGGAGCTCCAAATGATTGTCGTTTCACGCTGACTGCTGCCGACTTCGCGTTGGTCAATCCAAATACCGGAACAGCGCCGATCTTTCGCACTCGGCGCGATGCGGCTCTCACGACGGCTATTTACCGTAGACTTCCTGTTCTGGTGGATCGTTCGAATGGCACGGAAAGGAAGGCATGGCCGATCCGTTACACAACAATGTTCCACATGACCAACGACAGCCACCTTTTCTGGACGCAGCACCGGCTGGAAGAGGAGGGCGCTTACCCATCGGGGTTGGGCCGATGGCGCAAGGCTAACCATGAATGGCTGCCCTTGTATGAAGGAAAAATGGTTCAGGCATTTGACCACCGTGCCGCCGATGTTGTCGTGAATGTCGAGAATCTCCATCGACCTGCGCAGCCTGCTCCACTTAATGAGGAGGATCACGCAGATCCGGGTCGGCTAGCCGCGCCGCAATACTGGATACAAAGCGAGAAAGTTCAAGAATTTCAAATTCCCAGCGTCCTTATCGGTTTTAAGGACGTCACGTCTCCCACCAATGAGCGAGGCATGATCGCCGCTTATTTGCCATGCGCCGGCTTTGGCAATACGATTCCGATCCTCTACGGGGGTGGGGACACCGATCCAAAGGAAACAGCACTTTGGCTTGGGTGCCTCAATTCTTTCGTTTTCGATTTTTGCGCCCGTTCAAAGATTCAGGGCCAGCATTTGAATTGGTTCATCGTGGAGCAACTGCCGGTTCTCATGACTGATCATTATGGACGCCGCTTCGGCCGGCGCACGGCCGCCGATATCGTCAAGGATCACGTTCTGCGCCTCTCCTACACGGCCCACGACATGGCGGCTCTTGCACGCGACATGGGCTACGTCAACGAAGACGGCACGGCGAAGCCGCCGATCATATGGAACGAAACCGAGCGGCGGCACCTGCGCGCGCAGCTCGATGCGCTCTATTTCATCCTCTACGGCGTGACCGACGAAGACGACATCCGCTATATTCTTTCGACGTTTCCGATCGTCGAACGCAAGGATCGCGAAGCCTTCGACGGTGTCTATCTCACGCGCGAACTGATCCTCTGGTATAAGCGGGCTCTGGAGTCAGGCGACCCTGATATCGTCGCGCCGGAAGCCGAGCTGATCCGGCTCGCGAAAACACGCGAAACCTAACAGCCGCGTGGCCATTTAGGATAGCCCCAGCAATAACTGCTTTACTTCACTGGTTCATCTTGCGCAGAAAAACAACCTAAAGTTGACAAAACTTAGATGCGGCATATAATAATGGGTCAGTTATCATGGTTATCAGGAGATAAGTAAGAGCGCCGGAATAGCCTCAGATTTTCGAAATTCCCTGTTATTTTCCCTGTTCTCAGGGAATTTTGGACCGCCGGTCTTCGGAGGATTGGCGGTGAGAGTG
>JAJPKK010000138.1 GCA_021323775.1 Hyphomicrobiales bacterium | reverse complement strand
CCCGACCTCGCCCGCTGTCTCTCCGGCGCCGTGCGCCAGGATTGGACTCGGCCCGAGATAGAAGCGCTGTTCGGCCTGCCGTTTCCGGACCTCATCTTCCACGCCCAGCGCATCCACCGGGAGCGCTTCGATCCGCGGGAGGTGCAGATTTCGACCTTGCTGTCGATCAAGACCGGCGGCTGCCCGGAGGACTGCGCCTATTGCCCGCAGAGCGCGCATTACCACACAGGCGTCAAGGCCGACAAATTGATGGATGTCGCGGCGGTGGTGGACGAGGCCCGCGCCGCCAAGGCTGCGGGCGCCAGCCGGTTCTGCATGGGGGCGGCCTGGCGCTCGCCCAGGGACCGCGATCTCGATCGGGTCTGCGCCATGGTGGAGGCCGTCCGTGCGCTCGGGCTCGAGACCTGCGCGACGCTCGGCATGCTCAACGCGCGGCAGGCCGCGCGCCTCAAGCGCGCCGGTCTCGACTACTACAATCACAATCTCGACACCTCGCCGGAGTTCTACGGCAAGGTCATTTCGACCCGCACCTATCAGGATCGGCTCGCTACCCTCGAGCACGTGCGCGCTGCGAGCATTCGCGTCTGCTGCGGCGGCATCGTCGGCATGGGCGAGGGACGCCATGACCGCATCGGCATGGTAGCGACGCTCGCGAGCCTGCCGACGCATCCTGAATCGGTGCCGATCAATCTCCTGGTTCGAGTCGAAGGCACGCCGCTTTCAACCCAGGAGACGCTCGATCCGATCGAGTTCGTGCGCACCATCGCGGTGGCCCGCATCGCCATGCCGGCGTCGGTGGTGCGGCTTTCCGCGGGCCGGGAGGACATGAGCGAGGAGACGCAAGCGCTTTGCTTCCTCGCCGGCGCGAACTCGATTTTCTACGGCCCGAAGCTGCTCACCACGCCGAATCCCGAGCGCCGGCGCGATCTGGAGCTGATGGACAAGCTCGGCCTTGCGCCGATGCGGTGAGTCACGCCGCCTTGCGGCTCGTCAGGAACTCGCCCATGCGATCGAGCGCCTTGAGGATGTTCTCGGTCGAGTTGGCATAGGAGAGCCGCACATAGCCCTCGCCAAGGATGCCGAAGTCCGGCCCCCCGATGACGGCGACTCCCGCTTCCTCCAGGAGCGATGAGGCGAGCGGCTTCGCCTTCCATCCGGTGCGCTTGACGTTCGGGAAGGCGTAGAACGCGCCCTTCGGGGTGGTGCAGGAAATGCCGGGCAGGCGGTTGAGCCCTTCCACCACAACTTTCCGCCGCCGGTCGAATTCCGCCACCATGCGGCGGACTTCGTCCTGGGGACCGGTGAGCGCCGCAAGCCCTGCATATTGGGCGGAGGCGTTGACGCAGGAATAGAGGTTGACGGCGAGCTTGCGGGCATAGTCATAGAGCTTGCCGGGCCACACCGCATAGCCGAGCCGCCAGCCCGTCATCGCGTAGGTCTTGGACCAGCCGTTGAGCAGGATCAGCCGGTCGCGGATCGACGGGTAGGCGAGCAGGCAGACATGCGTCTCGCCGTCATAGACCATCTGGTCGTAGATTTCGTCCGACAGCACTGCGACGTCGGGATGCCCTTCGAGGCCCGCCACGAGCTTGTCGACTTCGGCCTTCGGGGTTACCCCGCCGGTCGGGTTGGCGGGCGAATTGAGGATCAGAAGCCGGGTCTGCGGCGTGATCAGCGCCAATGTCTCCTCGGCCGAAAACGCAAAGCCGTTCTTCTCGCGGATCGGCACCGGGACCGGCCGCGCGCCGGTGTATTCGATCATCGAGCGATAGATCGGGAAGCCCGGATCCGGATAGAGGATGTCGGCGCCAGGCTCGCCGAACATGAGAATCGACATGAACATGGTCGGCTTGCCGCCCGGCATGATCATGATTGAATCGGGCGACACCGAAACGCCGAACCGCTTGTGCAGATCCGCCGCCACGGCCTCGCGCACGGCCAGGATGCCGATTGCCGGGGTGTAGCCGTGATGGCCGTCGCGCAGCGCCTTGACGGCGGCTTCGACGATATGGTCCGGCGTGCGAAAATCCGGCTGACCGATCCCGAGATTGATGATGTCGCGGCCCTGGGCGGCAAGGGCGGTGGCCCGCGCCAGCACCGCGAAAGCGTTTTCCTCGCCGATGCGATCGAAGGCCGCGATGGTGCGAAGCATGTTCAGTCCTCTCTAATACCGGTGGCTGATCGGCAATTCTTCGGCCGGAAACAGGGTAATCACCCGGCATCCCTTGTCGGTGACCACGACTTCCTCCTCGATGCGCGCGGCCGAGTAGCCGTCAGCCGCCGGGCAATAGGTTTCCAGCGCGAACACCATGCCCTCCTTGATCTCGGTCGGATGCGTCAGCGAGATGACCCGGCTGATGATCGGCCGCTCGTGCAAAGCGAGCCCGAGGCCGTGGCCGAACTGCAGGCCGAACGCGCTCATTTCGTCCGGAAAGCCGAACTCCTCGGCCTTCGGCCATACGCTGCAAACGCGGTCGGTCGTCACTCCGGGCTTGATCAGCTCGATCGACATGTCGAGCCATTCGCGCGCCTTTTTGTAGGCGTCGTGCTGGACCGGCGTCGCGCGGCCCACATTGAACGTGCGGTAATAGCAGGTCCGATAGCCCATGAATGATTGCAGGATGTCGAAGAAGGCCTGATCGCCCGGCCGCAGCATGCGGTCGGTGAAATTGTGCGGATGGGGATTGCAGCGCTCGCCCGAGATGGCGTTGATGGCTTCCACATCGTCGGAGCCATGCTGGTAGAGAAACTGGTTCACGTTGGCGACGATGTCGTTCTCGCGAACGCCGGGCTTCAACTGCTCGTAGATCAGGTGATAGGCGCCGTCGACCATGGCGGCGGCGCGGTTGAGGAGCGCGATTTCGTCCGCGGATTTGATCTCGCGGGCCTCCAGCATCACCTGCTGGCCGTCGTGCACCTTGAGGCCCGCCCGTTCCAGCTCGAACATCATCGGCGGCTCGATAATGTCGACCCCGACCGGCATGTCGGCGACGCCCGCCTCCCGGATCAGCGAAGCGATCTCCTCCGCGTGTCGCTTCATCAGGCCGAAAGCCGGGTTGACGGTGCCGCGAAGCCCGACCAGCCCGGCCTTGCAGTTCTCTGGCGCAAGCCATGGCGCGTAGAGCTTATGGTGAACAGCCGCGGAGCCGAAATCCCACAGGATCGGCTCGCCGGTGCGGGTGAGCAGCGCCCAGCGCGTGAGCTTGTCGCGCTCCCATTCGCCGATCTTGGTCGAGGTGACGTAGCGGATATTGTTGACGTCGAACACCAGGAGCGCGCCGAGGTCGGAGTTCTCAAGCGCTTGCTTCACACGTGAGAGCCGGTAGCGGTGCAGGCGGCGGTAATCGACCCGCTCCTCGAAATCGACCCCCATTGTGCCCAGCGCCGGCAAGGCGCGGCCCCAGTTGAAGCGCGGATTGATGTCCTCGGCGCGGATTTCGCGCATTTTCTGTTCCATGGTCGTCTCCTGCGTGCCTGTGAGTCTCTCGGTTTTGGCCAGTCTCTAACGTAGGGCGGGCAAAGGCGCCTGCGAGGGCGGCTGTTGATTCGCCCGGCTTGTCGCGCCGTGCCGACCATGGCCCCCTTCGCAGGGCGGTGGGCAAGGCGCTTCGCGCTTTGCCCACCCTGAGTGCTATTGCGCCCTACGCACTCTCCAACCCCGTCGGCACTTTCTTCTCTTCGCTTGTCAGCTTCATGCCGGCCGCGAGCGCCATGGTCTCCATCAGGGCGGCGAAATCCTTGGCGAGATAGGCGCGGGGATCAGCCTGCAAGGTGGCGGCGCCGAAATGCGCCTGAAGCATTTCCCGCGCCGCCGCCGTGACGGGCATTGGGACGTCCATCTCGCGGCCAAGCTCAAGGCCGAGGTCGAGGTCCTTGCGTAAAAGCTCCGGCGTGAACGTCGTCGTCCAGTCGAGATTGACCAAGGCGGGCGACTTGTAGGCGGTGAACATCGAGCCCATCACGCTGTTGTTGAGAAACGCCAGGAAGGCATGGCGCGGCACGCCCATCTTGTTGGTGAGAAGCGTGATCTCGATCAGATTTTCGATCACCACGCCGAGCATGACGTTATGGGCGATCTTGCAGATGCGCGCGAGTTCGCCGTCTCCCACGTAGGACACGCCGCGCGGAGCAAACACCTTGACCATCGGCTCGACTGTGCGAAACGCGGCTTCGGGACCCGACGCCACGGCTGAAAGCTTGCCTGCGTTGATGACCTTGGCGTTGCCGCTCACCGGGCAGCAGATGAATTGAGCGCCGCGCTCGCCAAGCCGCTTGCGAATGGCGGCCGACTCCGCAACCGCGATGGTCGAGCAGTCGACGAGGATCTGCGGAAGCCTGTTCGCGGCGCCGACGCCGTTCGGGCCGAAATAAACCTCTTCCAGGTCTTTGCCGGTCGATACGATCGTGAACAGCACATCGACGCCAGCGAGATCGCTCGGCTTGTCGGCGATCCTGCCGCCGGATTTGGCCAGCGGCTCGGCCTTCGCCCGCGTGCGGTTCCAGATCGATACGTCGTAGCCGGCCTTGAGCAGCCGCTCGGCCATCGGAAAGCCCATGCGGCCCATGCCGATCCAGCCGATTTTTTGTGTCTCATCCGGCATGCCGGTTCTCCCCTTAAGGATGCACTTCACGTGTCGCGCTGCGATTTGATTATGCGCTGCGAGCCAATCTATCACATCGGAACGCGCGCCAACTGCGGTTGCGGTATCACAGCCCCGGCAGACCGGCAACGGCAAGTCGGCTTGCTCCGCCGCGTCGATTAGGCGAAAGTCGCGCCCGCTCGATGGGCGGGTCGCCTGCCCGTTCGAAAAAAAAGCCGAGACTGCGAGGGACGCGGATGACCGAATTGGTTAGCAATGCGCCGGACAAAAGCGCGCCCGAAAGCGAATGCCGGAATTTCAGGCTGCTCGCCCATCATGAGCTGGGAGGCTTCGGCGGCATGGGCGAAGGCATGGCTATCCAGGTTGCGCAGGACGGCCGCCGCATCATGTGGCTCGCACACGAAAGCGCGCCGAAGAACTTCACCGGCGTCGACGTCTCCGATCCGCGCAATCCGAAGCTCGTGGTGCAGACGGACTTGCCGGAAAGCTTCATGCGGTCGAACTCGCTGGAACTCGTGGACGACATCATGGCGGTCGCCTACCAGACCCAGAAAGCCGGCCAGAAGCCCGCCGGCTTTGAGCTGTTCGATATTTCGGCGCCGGAAAAACCGAAGTCGATCGCCTATGTGGATGCCTCCGGCCCAGCATCGCGGGGCGTCCACCAGTTGTGGTTCTGCGACGGCGAGTATGTGCATCTCGCGGCCGGCGCGCCGGACTTCAAGCCGACCCATCCGCAGGACGACCAGTTCTACCGCATCTTCGATGTGCGCAATCCTTCGAAGCCGATGGAGGTCGGGCGCTGGTGGCTGCCCGGCACCCGCGAGGGCGACGGCGCGCCGCCGCCGGCGCGTCACCAGCCGCCGCTGCTCGACCGCGGCTTTCGCGCCCACAACACCAATGTTTATCCGCAGCGGCCCGACCGCTGCTATCTCGGATATATCGACGCCGGGATGTTCATACTGGACATTTCCGACAAGGCGCACCCGAAGCCGATCTGCCAGTGGGACAACTCGCCTCCCTTTACGGGCTTCACCCACACGGTGGTGCCGATGTTCAACCGCGATCTGCTCGTCGTGACGGACGAGTCGACGGCCGACAACGCCTCCGACTGGCCGAAGCTCGTGTGGATTCTCGACGCCCGCGACGAGACGCGCCCGGTGCCGATCTCGACCTGCCCGATGCCGCCGGTTGACGCCTACAAGAGCCGCGGCGGCCGGTTCGGCGCCCACAATATCCACGAAAATACGCCGTCGCCCTATGCGTGGCACTCCGAGGACGTTGTCATCGGCACGTTCTTCAATGGCGGCCTGCGCGCCTACGACATTACCAATCCGTACCAGCCGCGGGAGGTCGCAGCCTTTGTGCCGCCGGCGCCCGCGCGGTCACCGGCCGGCGCAATTCAGCTCAACGATTGCTATGTGGACGAGCGCGAGATCGTCTACACGGTCGATCGCTTCAGCGGCGGCCTCTACATTCTGGAGATGGATTTCTAGGCGAGGGACGGGTCGCTGGGCGGAGCCACCAGGTCCGGCCTCTGGCCGGACGGGCGCGATGATAAGACGCGATGATAAGATGCGGTGATAAACTGGACACCTGCCCGTGCCGCCACACCCAAGGTCCTATGGTCGGGTTAGGACAGCCGCAACAATTCCCTGTTATTTCCCCTGTTTTCAGGGAAAATGGTATTTTAGTAGGGAGTGCCGATCTTTGAATTGCTTGGCGGTCAGGGTGCCGTTATGCCGCGATGCCATATGCACGAGACATGACCGTGCCGTGGCGACAACGACGATTTGCGGCACCGGAAATGATTCAGTTAATGTCGCCGCGTTCCTTAGCTTCGCTCAGCTCATCTGCGGGCGCTGCCGCTCTACTCCCGGTCTCGCCCTGCGATCTCGGCCTGCCACGGCGCGACCTTGCGCTCGATGACGCCGATCAGGCCGTTGAGGCCGATCGCCATGATCATCAGCACCACGATCGGCACGAACATGGTGGCGGTGTCGAAATTATTGGCCGAGTTGATGATGATGGCGCCGAGGCCCGAAATGGTGGTGAAGAACTCGGCGATCACCATGGCGACCACCGCACGGCCGACCGCAAGGCGAATGCCCGCCATGATGTAAGGCAACGTTGCCGGCAGGATGATCCGGCGCAGGATGACGGTGTTCGGCGCGACGAAGGACTTGCCGACTTCGATAAGGCTTTTCGGCACGGCGGCGACGCCGAGCCACGTGTTGATGCAGATCGGGAACACCGACATCAGGAACACGACCGCGGCTTTCACCGCGAAGCCGAGCCCGAGCCAGAGCACCAGGAGCGGCACCAGCGCCACCAGCGGCATCGCGTAGCCGGCGGTCACATAGATGCCGAGCGCCGCCTGTACGACGCGGTAGCGGCCGATGACGAGGCCGAGCGGAACGCCGAGCAGGATCGCGAGGGCGTAGCCGACCGCGAAAGGCTGCAGACTCTCGAGCGTGGCAGCCTGCAGCTTGCCGGACTGGATGAGGTCCCAGAAGGCCGCGGCGATTGCGCTCGGGTAGGAGCCGAACACCGGATTGATGTCGCGGCCGAACCATTCCCACAGCAGCGTCAGGACCCCAACCGAAGCCAGCGTGATGGCCCATCGCGGCACGCCGCGGCGGACGCCGCTGGCGTCCCGCTCTTGCGTCTCGGCCTTGCTATCGACGAGTTCTGTCATCAGGATTTGATTTCGAATCTGCTCGAATCAATGAACGCTGGACGTGCCTGGCGCAGCATGCAGCGCTTTCCACACGTGATATCGGGTCTCGGCGAATTCGCGCGTGCCGCGCGCAACCCCAAGGTCGCCGCGCGGTCGCGGCAGCGGCACATGCAGGATTTCCTGAATGCGGCCCTCGCGCATGATCACGATGCGGTCGGCGATCAGCACGGCCTCATCGAGATCGTGCGTGACGAACAGGATGGTCTTACCCGTGCGTCCATGAATCTGCAGCAGCTCCTCCTGCATGGTCTCGCGGGTCTGGGCGTCGAGCGCCCCGAACGGCTCATCCATCAGGAGCACTTTCGGATCGATTGCAAGCGCGCGGGCAATGCCGACGCGCTGTTGCATGCCGCCGGATAATTGATGCGGACGGCGATTCTTCGACGCGCCGAGGCCGACGAGATCGAGGTATCTTTCTGCGGTGGAGCGCAGCTCAGCGCCGCGCATGCCTTTCATTTCAAGCCCGAACATCACGTTCTCAATCGCGGTGAGCCACGGCAGCAGTTCCGCGTGTTGGAACACCATGCCGCGATCATGACCGCAGCCCTTGACCTCGCGCCCGTCCACGGTCACGCGGCCGGAACTGGCAAGTTCAAGACCCATGGCGATGCGCAAGGCGGTGGTCTTGCCGCAGCCGGACGGTCCGATCAGGGAGACGATTTCGCTATCCCGCACCGTGAAGCTGACGCGAGACAGCGCCTGCACGGTTTGCGTTTCGTTGCCCACCTGCAAGACGAACCGCTTGGAAACGTCGATGAGGCTGACCTCACCCATCAGCTCACTGCCTCCTCGCCAACAACGCAAGCGCCTCTTCCCGAGCGCTTCTGTCGATCATCTTCTCAACAGGAGCCGGCCGCGGCAACGCGCCAGCGCTGACGAGCTGCTTCTGCATGAATTCGAGCTTGTCGAGCGGCAGCGGAAGTTCGGTTCCGATGACCCCGGTGCGCGCCGCCTCGTCGAACACAAATGCTGGGCGGGGATCGTCCGGCTTCGCTCCGGTAATTTCACGGGCAACGCGTATCGTATCGTCGCGGTGGCTCATGGCAAAGCGAAGGGCTTCGATCTCTGCCGCCAGGAAGGCGACCGCATCACGGCGCCGCTCGACAAGCGTTTTGCCGCTCATCTGCACACAGACGCGCATGAAATCCGGCATCACGTCGACGGCCGGCATGAGATCGCGGATGCCGTCTTTGCCGGAAATCGGAACGTACTCGTTCGAGATGACGGCGCCTTCTACGACGCCGGCCATCAGCGCCTTGTAGCGGTCCGTATCCGATCCCATGGCGGCGAACCGGACTTGTCCGGCCGGAATGCCGGCTTTCTCGAACGCCGCCTTGGCAAAAATTTCCGGAAAGCTGCCGGGCGTCGACACGGCGACCGACCTGCCTTTGAGATCGGCCAGGGAGGAGATGCCAGGGCGCACATAGAGACCGTGGGGCGCCGCCAGCCAGTTGCAGCCGACGATCTTCGCGTCGGCGCCGCGTGCCGCCGCCGCCATCGCGCCGCCGGCGCCGCCTTCGTAGCTGTCGAGTTCGCCGGCGAGCAGCGCCTTAAGGGCGATGACGTCGTTCTTGAGTTGAACGAAGTCGAGCTTGAGGCCGAGCTTTTGGGCGAAGTCGCGTTTGCTTGCCATGTAAAGAATGCCGGCGTCGCTCTTGGCCTCGATGATGCCGTGGCGCCAGGTTTTAAGGTCTTGCGCCGATGCCCCCGCGGCGAGGCCGGCCGATACCGCCAACGTTGCGGCTAATCGCATCACCTGTGAGCGCCTGTGCTGTGCCATTTGCGCAACCCCGGTCGTTGGCTTCGTTATCGCTGAAGCCCATTTAACGGCCCCACGCGCGCCGGCACAAGGTCGGACCCCGGGGGCCTCGCCCGATCGCGGGCGAGACGCGCGCGGTCTCCGGCGCTGCGGCCTGTGCCGGTTTTCATCCGGCGGCGATTGGATTACTCTGCCGTACCGCGCCATCGTGGGAAGGAAACATCATGGCCCAGAAAGTCACCCTCAACGTCAATGGCAGAGATCATACGATCGATGCCGACCCGGACATGCCGTTGCTTTACGCGCTGCGTAACGACATCGGCCTCAACAATCCCCATTTCGGCTGCGGCCTTGCGCAATGCGGCGCCTGCACCGTTCACCTCGACGGCCAGGCGATTCGCTCCTGTGTGACGCCGGTTTCGGCGGTCGGCAACGGCAAGGTAGTAACGCTCGCTAGCCTCGGCACGCCGGAGAAGCCCCATCCGCTGCAGACCGCCTACGTAGAGGAGCAGGTCCCGCAGTGCGGCTACTGCATTAACGGCTGGATCATGACGGCCGCGGCCTTCCTGAACGAAAAAAAGAAGCCGACCGAGGCAGAGATCAAGACCGCGCTCGAAGGGCTGAAATGCCGTTGCGGAACTCACATGGGCATCCTGCGCGCCGTCAAGCGCGCCGCCGAGATGATGGGTTGAGGGAGGACGCCATGACGAAATTCGAACGACCCGCTGCCTTCTCCCGCCGCGCCCTGCTCAAGTCGGGCGGCGCGCTCGTCGTCTCGATCGGCATGCCGATCAGCCTCGATGCCGTGCTCGCCGTGAGCGAAGCTCATGCTCAGGGCGCCAGCCAATTCGCTGCGGCAGTGAAGCCGCCCCTCACTCCGGATCAGCTTTCGTCCTACATCGCAGTCAACGCCGATGGCTCTGTCGCAGCCTATTTCGGCAGAATGGACATGGGCCATGGCCTGCATGTGGCCATCGGTCAGATGGTCGCTGAAGAACTCGACGTACCCTTCAGCGCCGTAAAAGTCTACATGGGCGATACCGCCACCAGCGTACACCAGGGCGGCGCGTCGGGCTCGACCGGCATCCAGCTCGGCGGCAAGCAGATGCGCATGGCGGCGGCCGAGGCGCGCCGCGTGCTCGTAGAGATGGCGGCCGAGAGGCTCTCCGTGCCGGCAGACCAGCTCACTGTTGTGGATGGCGTCGTGCAGGCAAAAGCCGACTCCGCCAAGAAGGTGACCTACGGAGAGCTGATCGGCGGACGCTATTTCAACGTTCCGCTCGCGTGGAACAAGCAATACGGCAACACGCTTTACGCACCCGGCAAGGCGCAGCCGAAGAAGCCGAGCGAGTACAAGATCGTCGGCAAGCCGATCAAGCGCGAGGACGTGGCTCCGAAGGTGTTTGCGCAGGAGGACTTCTGCACCGACGTCAAGCTGCCCGGCATGGTGCATGCGCGCATGCTGCGTCCCCCGGTTGCCGGCAGCGTGCCGGTGAAGGTCGACGAAAGCTCGATCAGAGAAATCCCGGGCGCACGCGTGGTGTGGGAAAAGGGATTCCTCGGCGTGGTGGCGGACCGCGAATGGGACGCCATCCAGGCTATGCAGAAACTCAAGGTGGAGTGGTCGCAGGCGACGCCGCCATTCCCGCCCCAGGCGTCGCTGTACGACCACATCCGCAAGTCCTCCGTGCGCAAGCGCGTGGTCGAGAAAGAAAACGGCAATGTGGACGAGGCCTTCAAGTCTGCCGCCAAGGTGATCGAGGCGGAGTATGAGTGGCCCTTCCAGTCCCACGCCGGCATGGGGCCGGCATGTGCGCTGGTCGAGGTCAAGAACGGCTTCGCGACTTGTTACACGGGCAGCCAGAAGTCCCACTTCGTCCAGGCCGGTATTGCGGCAACGCTCGGATTGCCGCTTGAGAAGGTCCATGTCAAATGGGTGACGGGCCCGGGCAGCTACGGCCGCAACGACGCCGACGACTGCGCCATGGACGCCGCCGTGCTGTCCCAGGCGGTCGGCAAGCCGGTGCGGCTCCAATATATGCGCGAGCAGGGCACCGGCTGGGATCCCAAGGGTCCGGCGTCGATCCACAAGGCGCGCATGGCCTTCGATGCGGCCGGCAACATCACCGCCTACGAGTTCACCAGCAAGGGGTTCTCGCGGGTCGACGTCGACACCAACGGCGGCAAGCCCCAGGACACGCTGGCGGGCCACACCCGTGGCGTTGCGCTGCACTCCGGTGACGGCTTTGGCGTGCCGGCGGAGTCTTATGAGTTCGCCAACAAGCGGCTCGCCTGGGAGACCATTCCGCCGCTGCTCGACCGCGCCTCGCCGCTGCGCTCGTCGCATCTGCGCGACCCGGTCGGTCCGCAGATCCACTTTGCGAGCGAATCCTTCATGGATGAGGTGGCGGCGGAGCTGAAGCTCGACCCGATCGAGTTCCGGCTCAGGCACCTCACGGAGGCGCGCGATATCGCCGTCATCAAGGCGGCGGCCGAGAAGTTCGGCTGGCAACCGCGGCCGGCGCCGCAGCGCCAGACGGGGGTGAAGGTCAGCGGCCGCGGCATCGCCTATGCGCAGCGCAACGGCACCCGCGTCGCCGTGATCGCCGAGGTCGACGTGGATCGCTCATCCGGCAAGATCTACGCCCGGCGCTTCGTGGTCGCCCATGACTGCGGCCAGATCATCAACCCGGACGGCCTTGCCAAGTGTATCGAGGGCAACGTCGTGCAGGGCATCAGCCGCACCTTGTGGGAGGAGGTCAAGTTCAACGACAAGGCCGTCACCACGGTGGACTGGATCAGCTACCCGATCCTCGACATCACCGAGACGCCCGCGAGCATCGAGACCGTGCTGATCGACCATCCGGAAATCGCGCCGTCGGGCGCCGGCGAACCCTCGATCCGCCCGGTCGCCGCCGCAATCGCCAACGCGATCTTCGACGCCACCGGCGTGCGCATGCGGCGCGTGCCTTTCTCGCCGGATCGCGTCAGGCAGGCGATGGCGTGAGGGCGGCGGCAAGCTAAATTTAGGGTCGGCCCTATGGGCCGGCCTTTTTTATTGAAAGCGAACAGCAGTTCTGGAGCAGTGGCAACCGCTCCTGAGTTTGCGTCACGCGGCCGACGCCGGCTTCCTCGCAAAGGAGCGAACTTGACAGGTCAACAATGCTAACCTAATTAAACACAGACCCGCTTGCTAACGGCGGTTTCATGTAGCACAAGTTGCGAATCAGCAAGCTTTTGAGGGGCTTTGTCACGCGTTCTGCTCCGGGTTGCGCACCGCGTTTCATAGCATAACTTTGAGAGAGGCTACGGGACATGGCAGGAGCGGCTGCTTTGCGAAGAAGATTCGATTCTGATGTCATCGAGGAGGCGAGGGAAAAGCTTATCGTCGCCCTTGATTACTGGGACATCAAGGATGCGATTAAGCTCGTTAAGGATTTAGGTGACGAAGTTTCCTTTTACAAAGTTGGACTTGGCCTTCAACTTGCGGGAGGAGACAGTTTTGCAAAAGAATTGATTCAGCAGGGTAAGCGTGTCTTCCTCGATTATAAGTACCTCGATATCGAAGAAACCATCAAGAGTGCTGTAAAACGGGCTGCGGAGCTGAAGATTGATTTCTTAACTGTCCACGGCGTTGCAGGAATTTTGAAGGCCGCTGTGGAGGGCAGAGGTAGCTCCAGCCTGAAAATACTCTGTGTCACAGTGCTCACAAGCATGGATGCTGAAGATATCAAGGAAATGGGGTTTCAATGCAACGTTGAAGAGCTGGTGCTTGCGCGTGCAAAGAAGGCTCTGGATGCGGGTGTTGATGGTGTAATCGCGTCAGCCCGTGAAGCGGCTGAGATAAGGAAGCAAACCAATAATAAACTGATGATCGTCTCACCAGGAATTCGTCCTCAAAATAGTGCTCCGGATGATCAGAAGCGGGTTGCTACGCCGAGCGAGGCAATTCACGCTGGCGCAGACTATCTCGTGATAGGTCGCCCGATTACTCAAGCCGCCGATCCGAAGCAGGCCGCCAAGGATATCATTTCAGAAATGGCCGCTGCCTTGGCCGATTAGGACATTTTCAGAGCATATTGAAGCTCCCGAAGATGCTGGACCGCATTGATCGCTTGGATGCCGAAATGCCTGGGCAGCAACGGCTGTCAAGGGCGCTTTGCCCCGCTAGCGGGTTTACCCCTTGACAGCCGTTGCAGCCCAGGCTGCTTGCTGTGCAAGCGATCAATGCGGTCCTGCATCTTCGGTATATGGTCGATCTGACGGTGACGGGACGCCTGCGCTCCAGGTATGAGGAAAGTCCGTGGAACGACCCGAAGCCGCGGTGATCGGCACTGGCTGGTGCGGCGGCATCCGCGCCGAAACGCTCGCGCGCTCGGCGCTGTGCCGGAAGCTGCATATCTGCGAAATCCGCCCGGATCGCCTTGCAGAGGTCAAGGCGCTCACCAATCCGGCAAGCGCGACGCTCGACTACCAGGATATCGTGCGCAATGCAGATATCAGCGCGGTCTATATCTGCACCACGCCGGAGGACACGCATTTTCCGATCGCGCGCGACTGCCTCAAGGCCGGCAAGCACGTGCTGCTCGAGAAGCCGATCGCCATGGAGCTGTTCGAGGCCGACGAACTGATCGCAATCGCGAAGCGCAGCAACGTGAAGTTCACCATCGGCTACTCGCAGCGCTTCAACCCCAAGATCGCCTATGCCAAGAAGAAGATCGCCGACGGCACGCTCGGCAGGCCCGTATCCGTGATGGTGAGCCGGCACCTCACCCGCAACCTGGGAAAAAAGATTGCCGGCCGCACGCGGCTGTCGCCCGCTGCAATGGAATCGACCCACGACCTTGACTTCGCGTTCTGGCTGCTGGAGCCCGCAAAACCCGCGCGTGTCTATTCGCAGGGCGCTTACGGAATCATGCAGGGCATCAACGGCTCGTTCGACGTCATGTGGACGACGGTGACCATGGACGACGGCACGCTGGTCGCGATCGGCGGCGGCTGGAACCTGCCGCCGAGCTATCCGAACTATTGCGCGACCTGGATGGAAATCACCGGCACCGAGGGTTCGCTGTTCCTCGATGATACGCAGCGCGACAACTGGCTCAATACGGCTTCACAGGGCACGCAATTCCCGATGTCCACGATGCCGGGCGAGCAGGTCGACCACGTCTTCGCCGGCCAGATGGGGCCGGAGACGCTGCACTTCCTGGAATCCGTCATGCTTGACCGTCCGCCCATGGTGTCGCCCGAAAGCGCGCGGGCCGTGATGGAGTGCTATCTGGCGGCCGACCTGTCGGCGGAGAGCGGCGAGCCGATCGAGGTGCCGATGAATAACCAGGCGCTGGCAGCGGTGCAGGACTTGTACAAGAAGTTCCGGGCGCCGGTGTAGGGTGGGCAAGACGCATCGCAACGATGTTCGAGCCTACGTGTGCTGCATTGCCATCGATGCGTCTTGCCCACGCTGTCAGGAGGTGAGAACGCATGAGCTGACCGCGTGGGCAAAATCGCCCTCCAGAATTTGTCGACGTTGATCGGCTTCGCTGCTGGGCGATTTTGCCCACCCTACACGCCGCCACCCTCACAAAATAAAGCTCACCGACCCCATTGGCCCGAGTTCGTGCGCATCGAGGATGGCGCGCCGTTCCGCGATCTTCAGCACCCCGCCGACCCGCCGCAGCTTGTGGCGATAATGGCCGACGAACTCGCGAACCGGTTCGCCGCGGCGATAGCGATACACTGCAAAATTGGCGGCGACCCCGATGGTGTCGCCGTCAACGCCGACGATCCGCACATTGGCGATGAGGCGCCGCGTGCGCGACGGCGGATATTCGGCGTGGCAGTTCGGGTCCTTGAGGCGGATCACGCGTTCGCGCAGGCGCACGATGTCGTCCGCGATGGTGAACAGGGTCGTGCGATGATCGGCGTCAGGCTTGTCGTTCGGCGGGACATAGTAGGCCGCGTCGTCGGTGAGCAGCGCGAGCCAGTCGTCGAGCTTCCAGTTGTCGAGCAGATCGGCCTCGTGAAACAGGAAGTCCTCGATCTCGGCCCGCGAAACGGTTGCATCCAAGGGCTTGTTCACGCATGCGCCTCCATCAGCTCGCTCCAGCGACGCCAGAACACGCGCAGGTGCTCCTCATCGGTATTGGTGTGTTCGTTCTTGGCCATCCCGCGCGAAAGATCGTTCCACGGCACTTCGCGCCAGCTCGCATAGCCCTGCTGAGCGTTCTCCAGCGCCGCGACGTCGTCAGGAGTGGCAAAGCCGCCGGGACCGTAGAAGGTCAGAAACGCGTGGAGCCGCCGCGCGCGCTGCGCTTCAGTCTCCTCCACCGGGCCGAGCGCCCACGCGGTGACGTGCATGAGGTCGGGTGCCACCGGGGTGAAGTGACGCACCGTCACGGACGAGCCGTCATTGATCACGAGGTTCGGGAAGATCGCGAGATTGCGGTTGGTGTCGGCAACGCGCGCGGCGCGCGCCTCGCCCAGCCGGGCGGCCAGCTCAGCCCTGATTGCCTCGATGTCGGCCTTGGCGTCCTCGCCGTAGACCGAAATCCACCGCGCCACCGGGCGGCCGCGATAATTTGGATTGTCGGTGGTGAGGTGGCCGTTGCCGAGGTCTTTGCCGAGGCCCTTGGTGGGCAACAGCAGGCCCGACCCTTTCGGCGGGCTCATGTTGACGCCGGAATTGCGCATGTAGTTGAGCCAGGTCGAATGCGTGGCAACGAGGTGATAATCGTCCACGCTGTTTTCGACGAGAAGCTTCCAGTTCGCCTTGATGTCGTATTCCTGGATGCCGGAAATGATCTCCATGCGGCCGGACGGCGACTGGTCGACCACGAGGTCGATATAGGCCTTGGCGCCCGCGAGATATGTTTCGAGATCGACCGCATTGCGATCGAAACTCACGAAATAGAAATCCTTGTACGACTCCAGCCGCGGCACGTGGGCAAGCCCCATCGCAGCCTTATCGAAGCTCGGCGGATAGGAAGCCTCGTCCGGCACGCCGCGCAGCGTGCCGTCAGTGTTGTAGGTCCAGCCGTGATACATGCAGTAGAAGCCGCGCGCATTGCCTTCGCGCTCGCGGCACACGATGGCGCCGCGGTGGCGGCATGAGTTGATCAGGCCGTGCACCTGCCCGCTGCGATCGCGGCAAAAGATCACCGGCCGGCCCGCGACGGAACGCGTCTTGTAGTCCCCCGGATTGCGCACCTCCGAGGCGTGCCCCAGGTAGATCCAGCAGCGATCGAATATCGCCCGCTGCTCGCGCTCGAAAATCTCGCGCGACACGAACACCTCGCGGTTGACCGCGAAGGATAAATTCTCCCGGCTCTCGCGCACCAGCGGCTGCACTCGCCCACCGCCGCTGCGGCCTCCCGGACCGGCATATTGAGGCGCGAAATGATCGTTCATGGCTGGGCATCCTTCTGTCCGGCAGATTATACAACAAGGGGCGGCAACGGCATGCCCTACGCCGCCACCTGATGTTTCAGCATCACCTCGCGTCCCTCCCGTGCTGACGTCTGGATGGCGAGCGCAGCTTCGAGCGTTGCCTTGCCCCAGCGACCGTCATGCAGCGGCCTCTGACCGGCGCGAATGGCGGCGGCGAGATCGTCAAGGACATTGCCGCGTCCGGCAAAGCGCGGCCCCTCGGGGAGCGCGATCTCCCGCCGGCCGTCCATTCCATAGAGCAGGACACCATCGACTGAGCCGCGCAGCTCGCCCCGCGCGCAGGTTGCGATGGTGAGGCCGAAATGGGGCTGATGGGGAGGCTCGCCGTCGTCAGCCGCCCCGTAGGCGTAGTTCAAGGTGCGCAGCTCCGCCTCGCTGTGCCTGCGCGTGAGAAGCGCGCGCCGTGCGGCGCCGTGGGCCGGCTGCTTGGCGCTGCCGCGCTCCGAAATCCACGCGTGCAATTCATCGCTGTCGAAGAAATCATAGCCGCCATAAACCAGCGACGCCGCGGCGCCGTCCTCAAAGGCGAGGAATGCGACCGCATGGCCTTCGGTGGGCCGCGCCGGATCAAGCGCACCGGCCTGGGCGCGCACGCTTTTGACCAGGCCTCCGCCGAGGAGCCGCACGATTTCGATCTGATGCGGCACCTGGTTGAACAGGATGCCGCCGCCCCGCGTGGTGTCGAGCTCCTCGGGGCGCCGCGGCCGATAGAGATAATTGGTGTAGTTCCACGAGGCGATCATGCCGAGGCGGCCCAGCTCGCCTGACGCGATGATCGCGCGCATGGCGCGGATCGTTGGATCGAAGGCGTGGGTATGGCCGACCACGAGGTGAACGCCCGCCTTCTCGACGGCCGCAATGATGGCGTCGCAATCGGCGAGCGTCAGGGCCATCGGCTTTTCCAGGATGATGTGCTTGCCGGCAGCCGCCGCGAGCGTCGCGTGTTCGGCATGAAACTGGTGCGGCGTAGCGATGTAGACGGCGTCCACGGTCGGGTCATCGCACAGCCCGCTGATATCCGAATGGACATTGGCCTCAAAGTCCCGCGCAAACGCTTGGCGCGGCTCGGCCTGAAGCTCCGCTGCGGCGGCTACTCGGAAGGCCGGGTGGCGCGCGGCCGCGCGCACCATCACGGCGCCCGCCATGCCGAGGCCGACGATGCCAAGGCCGATCGGCTTGCTATCGGCCATCAACCAGATCCTGCCTTGCGGGTCGCCGCCCTGATCGCTGCCCACACCCGCGCGGGCGTGGCCGGCATGTCGATGTGCTCAATCCCGTATACCGACAGCGCGTCGACGACCGCGTTCATGATGGCCGCGAGCGCGGGCGTAATGCCGGCTTCGCCGCCGCCTTTAACCCGCAGCGGATTGCTTTTGGTCGCGTCTTCCGCAAGCTCGACCCGGAAGCTCGGCGCCATGTCCGCGCGCGGCATGGCGTAGTCCATGAAGCTGCCGGTCAGCACCTGTCCGGATGCTGGATTATGCGTGAAGCATTCCAACAGCGCTTGCCCGGCGCCCTGCACGATGCCGCCATGCACCTGCCCGTGCAGGATCAGCGGGTTGATCGGCTGGCCGCAATCGTCGATCGACGAATAGCGCCTGAGCTCCATGGCTCCGGTCTCAGGATCGATCTCCACTTCGCAGACAGCCGCGCCGGTTGGGTAGGCCGGAATGCGGCCGCTGAAACCTGCCTCGCCGGTCAGGGGCGCGCGCAGCTCCGGCGGCAGCGTCTCATCCGTCGCGACAGCGTGCGCAATGTCAAAGATGTCGAGGCGGCGATTCGAGCGGGGCGACTCGAAGAAGGCGCCGTCGAAGCTCACATCGCTCTCCGCGCAGCGCGCGACTGCCGCGAAAACCCGGCGTGCCTGCTCGATAATCCGGCCCGACGCCTCGACCAGCAGCGTGCCGGCGAGCCGCATGGAGCGATCCGAATGGCTGCCGCCGCCCGCCGGCACGACTGCGGTGTCGCCGGTCACAAGCTTCACCTGCTCGGGAGTGATGCCAAGCTGATCTGCGAGTACTTGCGCGAAGGTCGTCTCATGCCCCTGTCCGCTCGACTGCGTGCCGGCGATCGCCTCGACTTTGCTGGTCTCGCGCACTGTGACTCGCACATACTCGCTCGGCATTCCCACCGGACACTCGACATAGTTCGCAAGGCCAATGCCGGCGAGCCTGCCGCGCCTTCTCGCCTCGCGGCGGCGCCCCGCAAAGCCCTCCCAATCGGCGAGCTTCGCCGCCGCATCCATATTGGCGCGGAAATCTCCGCTGTCGTAGACGAGCCCCGTCGCCGACTTGTAGGGCAGCTGGGCCCGGCGGATCAGATTGCGCCGCCGCAGCGTAATGCGGTCGATGCCGAGCCGCCGCGCCGCGATATCAAGGAGCCGCTCGATCACGAAAGTGGCCTCCGGGCGGCCGGCGCCGCGAAACGGCGCGGTCGGCGCCGTGTTGGTGAGCGCGCCGCGGATAGCGACGGTCGCGACCGGAATGTCGTAGACCGTCGGGGTCACTCGATAGGCATTGGACAACGGAACATAGGTTACCGGATGCGCGCCGATATTTCCCGTCATCTCGATCGCAAGAGCGAGAATTTTGCCATCTGCCGCGAGGGCAAGGCGTGCGTCGGTCACGAGATCGCGGCCCTGATAGTCGGCGAGGAAAGCCTGGCTGCGGTCTCCTGTCCACTTCACCGGGCGCCCGAGCTGGCGCGCCGCCCAGGTCACCATCACCTGTTCGGGATAGACATTGCTGAGAAGCCCGAAGGCGCCGCCGACGTCGTGCGTGATGGCGCGAACGCGCTCCGGCGGAACGCCAAGGCAGGCTGCGATCGTGCTCTTGATCCGTACGGCTCCCTGGCTGCCGGTCAGGATCGTGTAGACGCCGTCCTGTTCGTTGTAGGCGCCGATGGCTGCCCGCGGCTCCATATGGGCGGAGGCGATGCGCTGATTGCGGAAGGTCTTTGCGAGGATGAGATGCGCTGCCGCAAAGGCCGCATCGCAAGCCGCCTGGTCCCCGAACGCTGTATCGATTGCCAGATTGCCAGGAAGGCCATCATGGAGCTGCGGCGCATCCGGCGCGAGCGCCGCAACGGAGTCTGTGACTGCAGGCAGCACCTCGTAGCGCACGACGACGCTTTCCGCGCCATCCTGCGCTGCGGCTTGCGTCTCGGCAATCACGAGCGCGACCGGCTCGCCGACAAATCGCACCCGATCTGCGGCGAGCGGCAGATGCGGCGTCTCGAACGGCGTCTGACGCCCAGGCCCCGTAAAGGCTTTGATCTTCACGTCATAGGTCGAGGCCGGATTGGCCACGTGGGCGATGCCGCGTCCGCCTGCCGCGGCGTAGTCGTTCGCCGTGAAGACGGCGATTACTCCGGGGAGCTGAGCTGCGGCTTTGGTGTCGATCGACACGAGGTGCGCGTGCGGATGGGGCGATCGAACGAAGCCCGCATAGGCCTGGTTATCGAAGGTGAAATCGTCGGTGAAGCGTCCGCGCCCGGCGACAAGCCGCAGGTCCTCAAGGCGCGGCAGCGGCCGGCCGATATATGGCTCGCGCCCGTTTTTTTTGTCCATAGCAGCGACCCGCCTGCTCTGCTCCGAATCTGCGGCTCCGTTATACCGGTTTGCCGATGTTTTGAACCTCGATGGTTTCCGCATGAGCGGGTTGCCTTTCGACCAACAATTATGTTGTTAGCGGGCCACTTGCTGTCCCTCCCCCGCTTGCGGGCGAGGGTTAGGGAGGGGCACGCGGCAATGACTCGTGGCCAGGCCCCCTCCCCGACCCTCCCCCGCAAGCGGGGGAGGGACTCTTATCGCGACGGATATCGCCACATGATTTCTGCGAACATCCCCGCCGGCGGCCAGCCGCCATGGCGGGTTGAAGACGAACAGCTCTTGCGTGGCCAAGGCCGATTTATCGAGGACGCGCCGCTGCCGGGGCAGGTCTATGGCTGTTTCGTCCGGTCAACCCATGCTCATGGCAAAATCCGCAACATCGATACCGCGGCCGCCCGCGCCGCCGATGGGGTATTGGCGGTGCTTACGGCGGCGGACATGAAAGCTGCCGGCGTCGGCCCGATCTCGCGACACCCCCCGATGACTGGCCGCAATGGCGCACCGCTGGCCGAACCGCCGCGCCCTGCGCTCGCTCATGAGCGGGTCGTGCATGTCGGCGAACCGGTGGCATTGGTGGTGGCGATCTCAGCGGCGCTCGCCCAGGATGCGGCCGAGCGAGTCAATGTCGATTACGAGGAGCTCAAGCCTGTCCTCGACGCGCGCGAGGCGGTGGCGCCGAATGCGCCTCTCCTGTGGCCGCAGGCGCCCGGAAATCTCGCGATCGATTGGCAGTGCCCACCATTCGCGGACGGCGCCAACGAGAAGGAGGTTGCGGGGATCATCGCGGCAGCGCCCCGCGTGGCCCGCATATCGCAACTCAACCAGCGCATCGCCGCTGCCACCATGGAGCCGCGCGGCGGCACCGCGAGCTATGATGCAGCGAACGAGAGCTACGCCATGCGGGTCTGCTCCCAGAGTGCGATCGTGCTGCGCGACGCGCTCGCCGCCGCCATGCAGATCGAGCCCGGCAAGCTGCGTGTGGTCACTGAGGACGTGGGCGGCGCCTTCGGGATGAAATCGCCGATCTATCCGGAATACCCGGCGCTGCTGGTCGCAGCGAAGCTGCTTGGCCGGCCGGTTCATTGGATGGCCAGCAGGAGCGAATCTTTCCTTGCCGACAACCAGGCGCGCGACATGTTCGCGGACGGCGAACTTGCGCTCGACGAAAGGGGGAAATTCCTCGCATTGCGGCTCTCATGCATCGTCAATCTCGGCGCCTATGTGGGCCTGGTCGGCGTTCATCTTGCGACCAACAATTTTGCCCGCTGCTTGCCGGCCATGTATGCGATCCCCGCCATCGACGTGAGGGTGCGGTGCGTTTTCACCAATACGGCGCCGACCGCGCCCTATCGGGGGGCGGGCCGCCCGGAGGCGAACTATCTCCTCGAACGCCTGGTGGAGGAGGCGGCGCGGATCACCGGCATCGCGCCGGACAAGATCCGCAGGCGCAACCTTATTCCTTCATCCGCGATGCCCTACCGCACGCCGGTCGGGACCACCTATGACAGCGGCGATTTCCCGGCCGTATATGACAAGGCCCTTGAGCTTGCCGCCTATGCGGATTTTCCGAAGCGCCGCCGCGAGGCGGCGAAACGTGGGAGGCTGCGCGGCGTCGGCATATCCTGCTTCCTTGAGCATGCGGGCGGAATACCGACCGAAGGTGCGGCCCTGGTGTTCCCGGGCGACGGCGTGGTCGAACTTCACCTCGGCTCACAGTCCACCGGTCAGGCTCACGCGAGCGTATTTCCGCGCGTCGCAGCGCGTGAGCTCGGCATTCCGGTCGACCGCGTGAGAATGCGCCAGGGCGACAGCGATCTTGGGGTTGCAAGCGCATCGACGGTGGCGTCGCGTTCCACGATCACGGCCGGCACCGCGATCGTGCGCGCCGCCGAGGCCGTGATCCGCAAGGGCAGGAAGCTTGCGTCTGACGCGCTTGAAGCCGCCGAAGCCGACATCGTCTACGATCGGGGCTCGTTCGTCGTCGCCGGCACGGACCGCCGCATCGGCCTGTTCGATCTTGCGGCGCGCGCCAAGAATCGCCGGCCGAGCGGCGAAACCGCCGAGGAGCTCGACACCAAGCTCACCGCCAATACGCCGCAGACCTTTCCCAACGGCTGTCATATCGCAGAAGTCGAAATCGATCCCGAAACCGGCGCGACAGCGCTGGTTGCCTATACGGCGGTCGATGATTGCGGCACCGTGCTCGATCACATGGTGGTCGAGGGCCAGGTGCACGGCGCTGTGGTTCAGGGCTTGGGCCAGGCCCTGCTGGAGCATCTCGTCTACGACCGCGCCGGTCAGCTCGTGACGGGCTCGTTCATGGACTATGCGATGCCGCGCGCCGCCGACGTTCCCGCCTTGACGGCCGCCGAGCATAGCGTGCCGGCGACTACCAACCCGCTCGGCGTCAAAGGCGTCGGCGAGGCCGGCACCACCGGAGCGCTCGCTGCCATCATGAATGCGATCGCCGACGCGGTGCCAGCCGCGGCGCATATGGATATGCCGGCGACGCCGGAGAAGATCTGGGCGGCGTGTCGGAGGGGGTGAGGGCGAAAGGCGGGATCAGCTTGTGCCGAATTCCTGCTGGAAGGTATTATTCCAACTTCGGAGAGATCAGCCTTGCCTCTGATTGCCCCGACCATCGAAGACGCCCTCGCCCCCATCCGCGATGGGATCATGCTGGCTGCGCCGCGCGAAGTCGCCGGCGTACCAATGGAGGCGACGCGCGCCCTCATCCGTAAAGGCGTGCGCAATCTGCACCTCGTCACGCTGCCGACATCGAGCCTGCAGGCCGATCTCCTGATCGGTGCGGGGTGTGTCGCAGTGCTGGAAACGTCGGCGGTGAGCCTGGGCGAGTTCGGCCCGGCCCCGCGCTTCACAGCCGCGGCGAAATCGGGCGGCATCCGCATCAAGGACGCGACCTGCCCGGCCCTGCACGCTGCCTTCCAGGCCGCCGAGAAGGGCGTCCCCTTCATGCCGCTGCGCGGCATTATCGGGTCGGACCTTCTGGCGCATCGGCCGGATTGGCGCGTGATCGACAATCCGTTCGGGGCGAATGATCCAATCGTTGTGCTGCCCGCGATACGTCCCGATGTCGCCTTGATCCACGCCCACATGGCCGATCGCGCCGGCAATGTTTGGATCGGACGCCAGCGGGAGCTGGCCACCATGGCGCACGCCTCCGCCAAGACAGTCGTAACGGTTGAGAAAATCGTCGATGGCAATTTGCTCGATGATCCGATGGCGGCGGCCGGGACGCTGCCCGGCTTCTACATTGAGGCGGTCGCGGTCGCGGAAAACGGCTGCTGGCCGCTCGGGCTGCCCGATCACTACGGGGCGGATTTGGCGCATCTTGGTGAATACGCTCGCCTGGCTGCGACAACCGAGGGGTTTACGCGGTATCTCGAGAAATACGTACATGCGCGCCGTGCAGCGTGAATGCCTGTAGCCCGGGTCGAGCGTCAGTGAAACCCGGGACGGCCGCGCCGTTGGGAAAGGGGGATCCCGGATTTCGCTGCGTTCAATCCGGGCTACGATACATGCAATCGCACGCCTGCCTGAATATCGACACGGCTCCCGTCCGCGACGAGGAGCTCCTCGCCGACGTGATCACCCGCGTGATCGGCGACGTGCGGCACATCGCGGTCGGCAACGCTTCGCCGATTCCCGCCATGGCCGCGCTGCTGGCGCGGGCAAGAGGCGGCGGCGTGCCCTATGTGTCGCTGCTGCAAAGCCGCAAGCACAACTTCTTCACCGATGGCGGACGCGAGCTGTTCGACTGCGCGGGCCAGGGCCGGATCGACGTGTTCTTTCTTTCCGGCGGCGAGATCGACGGCGACGGCAACGTCAACCTTGTCGGCATCGGGGACTATGACAAGCCGAGCGTTCGCTTCCCAGGCTCGTTCGGGTCGGCGCATCTCTATTATGTCGTGCCCAAGGTCGTATTGTTTCGCACGGAGCATTCAAGACGCACCCTGGTGCCACACGTCTCCTTCATCAGCGCGCCGGGCGGAAATGCGCCCAATATCCACCGGCCGGGCGGGCCGATTGCGCTCGTGACCAATCGCTGCCTGTTCGCCTTCGACCGCCAGCGGCGACGATTTCGCTTGGAAAGCGTTCATTCGGGGCACAGCATTGCAGAAGTCGCAGAGCAGACCGGCTTTGACTACGACTGCCCGGAAACTGTCGAAGTCACGCCGCGGCCCAGCGACGAGACGCTGCGATTGCTGCGGCGCGTCGTCGCGCCACAATTGGCCGAGGTTTATCCGCAATTTGCCGCCGCCGTGTTCGGGGCCAGGGCGCCTTAATCTCTGCAAACGCAGTCACGTGACTGTGAACAATGCGCCAACAGACTGATCGCGAGGTTATTTTGGAGTCGTTCGAAACAAGCTATGGTGCCCGCCAATTTTGTGCCTCGGGCCAGGGGACGGGACGCTTGGACTCAGAGCACGAAAATCCTGCTTGAGATCGTCGCATAAAGGAGAACTGCGAATGGCTCGTCTCAACGTGAATGGAAAGACCTATGACGTGGATGTCGGTCCCGACACTCCGCTGTTGTGGGCGATCCGCGAGAACATCGGACTGACCGGCACCAAATACGGCTGCGGCATTGCGCAATGCGGCGCCTGCACGGTGCACATTGACGGCGTTGCGACCCGCTCCTGCTCGTTCCCGGCGAGCGCTGCGGAGGGCAAGGAGATCGTCACCATAGAAGGGCTCGCCGCTAACGGCGCCCTTACTAAGGTTCAGCAGGCCTGGATCAACAACGACGTGCCGCAGTGCGGCTACTGCCAGAGCGGCATGATCATGGCCGTTACGGCCTTGCTGAAGGAAAAGCCGAAACCGACCGATGCAGACATCGATCGGGAGATTACCAACATCTGCCGTTGCGGCACCTATCAGCAGGTCCGCGCTGCGATCCACGAAGCCGCGAACGCGTGAGGGAGGCAGCGATGAACTATATGCCAAAACTCGACCGCCGCAGCTTCGTGGTCGGATCGACCGCCGCCGGGCTTTCGCTCGGATTCCATATCCCGTTCCCGGACGAAGCCAGGGCGCAGGCAACGGCGTCTGAGGTCAATGCCTGGGTTGTGGTGCACCCCGATGAAACTGTCACAATCCGGGTCGCACGTTCCGAAATGGGCCAAGGCACGCTGACAGGCCTCTGCCAGATGGTCGCCGAGGAACTTGAATGCGAATGGTCGAAGGTCAAGTATGAATTCCCGACGCCGGGCCAGAACGTCGCGCGCAAACGCGTTTGGGGCGATTTCTTCACGGCGGGCAGCCGTGGCATAAGGACGTCCGAGCAGATTGTCCGCAAGGGCGGCGCTGCGGCCCGCATGATGCTGATTGCGGCGGCCGCCAATGAATGGAAAGTGCCTGCGGCGGAATGCACGGCCGCAAACGGCGTCATTACCCATACGCCATCCGGGCGCAAGACGACCTTCGGCAAGGTTGCGGCTGCTGCCTCCAAGATTGATCCGCCGGCCGACATCAAGCTTAAGGATCCGAAGGACTGGAAGATCATCGGCAAGGGCGTCAGGCGCCTGGATACGCCAGACAAGGTGACCGGCAAGGCGATCTACGGCATCGACGTGAGGCTGCCCGGCATGCTCAGCGCCGCCATCAAGGCGGCCCCGGTGTTCGGCGCCAAATTGAAAAGCTTCGACGCCGCCAAGGTCGCCTCCATGAGGGGCGTGAAAAAGGTCGTGCCGGTCGAGGACAACGCCGTCGCTGTCATTGCCGACACCTGGTGGAACGCCAAGACCGCGCTCGAAGCCTTGCCGGTCGCATGGGAAGCGAGCCCGAACGACAAGGTCTCCAGCGCGTCGATCGCCGACTTTCTTAAGGCGGGACTCGACGCCGAGCAGGCGTTCGTCGGCAACCAGGCCGGCGACGTCAAGGCGGCGCTCGCCAAGGCGGCCAAGAAGGTCGAGGCGGTCTACGGCTATCCGTACCAGCACCACGTCACCATGGAGCCGCAGAACGCCACCGTGCTCTACACGCCCGAGAAGTGCGAGGTGTGGTCGTCGGTGCAGGATGGCGAGCAGGGATTGGCGGCGACCTCGGAGGCTTGCGGCTTGCCGGTCGCAAAGTGCGAGTTCCACAAGACGTTCCTGGGCGGCGGATTCGGGCGCCGCTCGACTTCCGTCGACTATGTCCGCCAGGCTGTCCTTATCGCCAAGGAAATGCCGGGCACGCCGGTGAAGCTCTTGTGGACGCGCGAAGAGGACATGACCCACGGCTGGTATCACCCGATCACCCAATGCAAGATGACGGCGGGCTTCGACGACAAGAACAGCCTCACCGCGCTGCATATCCGCATTTCGGGTCAGTCGATCCTGGCGAGCGTCGCACCCGGGCGCATGCAGAACGGCATGGACCCGGCGACATTCCAGGGTTTCGTGAAAGGCGGCGCCGAGACGGCGTTCGGCTACGATGTGCCGAACCTCCTCATCGATCATGCGATGCGCAACCCGCACGTGCCGGCCGGATTCTGGCGTGGCGTCAACATCAATCAGAACGCCATCTACATCGAAAGCTTCATGGACGAGCTTGCCAAGGAAGCCGGCGTCGACCCGCTGGAGTTCCGCCGCAAGCTCATGGGCCCCTATCCAAAGCACCTCGCGGTGCTCAACGCAGTGGCCGAAAAGGCCGGTTGGGGCAAACCGGCGCCCCAGGGCGTCTATCGCGGATTGGCCCAGATGATGGCGTTCGGGAGCTATGTGGCGGCGTGCGCCGAAGTGTCGGTCGATGGCAATAAGGTGAAGATCCACCGCATCGTTGGCGCGACCGATCCGGGCTATGCGGTCAATCCGGCGCAGATCGAGCGGCAGATCGCAGGCTCGTTCGTCTACGGCCTGACCGGCCTGTTCTATGGCGAGTGCACCGTCAAAGACGGCGCCATCGAGCAGACGAACTTCGACAGCTACGACATGATGCGCATCGCGTAGATGCCGAAAGTCGAGACGATCGTGATGCCCTCGCACAGCGGCGTATGGGGCGGCGTTGGCGAGCCGACCATCTGCGTGGCGGCGCCGGCGGTGCTCAACGCCATCACCGCCGCGACGGGCAAGCGGTATCGCAGCTTCCCGCTGAAGAACCAGGGCCTGACCCTCGTTTGAACGGGTCTGGGCGGCGGCCGATTGGGCGGCCGCCCCATGCTTTGGACGCGAGCTGCAGGGGCGACCCTCGTGGTCGCCCCGCTGCCAGCGACGCGGTGCGCAAACCGGGCGACCACAAGGTTGCCCCTTAGGAGGGTGGGCATTACAGCAATGAGGGTGCGTCAGGCTTTCGTCGTCATATTGGCGTGCGCAGCCATGACATCAGCTTCTGCCGCGGAGGCTCCTCCGGGCGCTGCATCGTGCACCGGATGCCACGCGGAAGGACCGAACGCTAACACGCCGATACCGCGCTTGGCCGGGAAGGATACAGACGCCATGGTGGCCGCCATGCAGGCCTACCGGGGCGGGCAGCGCCCCGCGACCGTGATGGACCGTATCGCCAAGGGTTTTTCCGATGATGAGATCAAGGCGATTGCGGCGTGGTTCGCCGCGCAGCGGTGAGCGGATGCCGTCATGACCGCAACGCGCCCTACCCGCCGTCAATTCGTCACGACTGCCGCCGCAGGCGCAAGCGCATCCCTGTTTCCTCGCCCGCTGCTCGCCCAGGGTTCGCAGCCGAGGATCGTGGTCGTCGGCGGCGGGTTTGCAGGCGCTACAGCCGCTCGTTTTCTGAAGCGCGCCGATCCGCGGCTGGACGTTACCCTGGTTGAGCCGAACCCGATTTTTGCCGCATGTCCTTTCAGCAACGAGGTGATTGCCGGGCTGCGCGACATGCGCGCCCAGCTGTTCGGGTATGATCGCATCGCTGCGGCCGGCGTCGCTGTCGTGCACCAGGCGGCGACCGCCGTCGACGGCCGGGCTCGCAGCGTGACGCTCGGCAACGGGACGAAGCTCGGCTACGAACGGCTCATCCTGGCGCCCGGCTCCGACCTGCGCTTTGACGCCTTGCCGGGCTACGACGAGGGGGCCGCAGAACGGATGCCCCATGCCTGGAAGGCAGGCGACCAGACGCTGTTGCTGCGGCGCCAGCTCGAAGCTATGGAGGACGGCGGGACAGTCGTAATGGCGCTGCCGGCCCTGCCTTATCGTTGTCCGCCGGCCTCCTATGAGCGGGCAAGCCTGATTGCGTATTACCTTAAGACCAGGAAGCCGCGTTCCAAGCTGGTCGTGCTCGACGCCAAAGACACGTTCTCGATGCAGCGCCTGTTCGAAAATGCATGGCAGGAACTCTACCCCAATCTCGAATGGGTGCCGGTATCGTCCGGAGGCAATCCCACCAGCGTCGACGCCGCAGCCATGACGGTTTCGTCGGATTTCGACACCTATAAGGCGGCTGTCGCAAACATCATTCCACCGCAAAAGGCGGGCCGCATCGCGGAGCTGGCCGGGACTGCCGATCGCACCGGCTGGTGCCCGGTCGATCCGGTCACTTTTGAGTCCCACCTGGCGCCCGGAATTCACGTCCTGGGTGATGCGGCCATCGCCGGGGCGGTGCCAAAATCGGCCTTTGCGGCCAACGCTGTCGCCAAGATTTGCGCTGCCGCAGTAGCCAAGCTGGTCTTCGGGGAGAGGCCAGCGCCGCCGAAATTCGTCAACACCTGCTATAGCCTGGCGGCTCCCGATTACGGCTTTTCGATCGTGGGCGTCTATCACCCCGTAAACGGCCAATGGCTTGAGGTCGAAGGCGCCGGCGGCGTCAGCCCGGCGGATGCGCCGCGTATGTTCCGAAGCCAGGAAGCAAAGTTTGCCAATGGTTGGTTCAACGCCATCACGTCCGAGATTTTCGGTTGAGCGCCCATCTTCCCTCACGCGATGGTTCCGCTCCCTCGCTTGCAGAGGGTCAGGGAGGGGACAGGCTCCGCGGGGTATGGGACTACGGCAGGGGCCCGCTCCCTGCCCCATCCCCGCAAACGCCGCAAACGGGGAGGGGATCCTGCGCGAGGCTCGTTGTGCCCGCGGTGCGATCGCGGCTGGAGCGCTAGCCGTTGTGGTTGCTGCAACAGTTGGACTTCCCTTCGCAAATGCCGAGGTTTTGCCCCCCTATGTGATTGTCGGCGACGCCATCCCGGAGTCGCTTACCGGGCAGCCGGGCGATCCAGTGCGGGGAAAAGCCATTGTGGCGAGCCGGCAAACCGGGTTGTGCCTGCTATGCCATTCGGCGCCGTTGCCGGAGGAGAAATTCCAAGGCACCATTGGGCCCGATCTTAAGGGCGTCGCCTCGCGCAACACGGAAGGCGAGTTGAGATTGCGTATCGTCGACCCACGTAGATTAAACCCCGACACCATCATGCCGGCCTATTACCGAGTGGATGGGCTGATAAGGGTTGCGCCGGCATTTCGCGGGAAAACCGTGCTCACGGCGGAGCAGATCGAGGATGTGGTGGCGTTTCTGATGACGCTTAAGTGAGCGAGGAGGATTCGATGACCGGCGAAAGCCTGTCTCCCGTCACAAGGCGGGCCGTATTGATCGGAGTTGCGGGCGCGGCGGCGTCGGCCACTCTGCTGGTTCGGCGCGCCGAGGCGACTCCCGAAATGATGAAAGCCGCAATTCACCGCGTGATCGGCGAGTCGCCTGTGCGCAAAGGCAAGGTCGCGCTCGACATTCCGCCGTTGGTCGAAAACGGCAATACCATTGCGATGTCGGTTTCGGTCGAAAGTCCGATGACGGAGACGGATTACGTGAAGGCGATCCACGTCTTCAACGAGAAGAATCCGCAGCCCGACATTATCTCGGTGCATCTCGGCCCGCGCGCCGGCAAGGCGGCGTTCTCGACCCGCATCCGTCTTGCGGATTCGCAAAATGTCGTCGCCATCGCGGAGTTGAGCGACGGCTCGCTGTGGTCCGACACCGTCGAAGTGATCGTCACCATCGCGGCCTGCCTGGAGTACAACTGACATGGCCCGCACCCTCATCAACGTTCCGCCCAAGGCCAAGCGCGGCCAGATCATCGAGATCAAGACGCTGATCTCGCATGTGATGGAAACCGGATATCGGCGCGACGAGACCGGGGCCCCGATACCCCGCGACATCATCAATCTGTTCGTGTGCAGCTACAACGGGACAGAGATTTTCCGCGCCGACCTGCATCAGGCCATCGCGGCTAATCCGTTCATCACCTTCTTCACCGTGGCGACGGAAACCGGAACCCTGGAGTTCCGCTGGACCGACGACAACGGGCAAGTTGAGAAAGCGTCGGCGAGGATCACCGTGGAATGATGGGCCAGACGGGACGAGCTTGCGATATCCCGCCAAGCCTTAATCAAACAGGGTTCTCTGTTCGAATAGGCGCCGGACGACTTGATCAGATGCGGCCCCTGTCGAGGAGCCCGCGCAGGACGGTGTGCGGGGGTGGTGGGCGCCCGCGGGCAGCACCGGATGGCCCTGTACACCGGCAGACCGATCCGCTATTTCGCCGAGCGTTCCTCTCTCCACGTGCCCCGCATGGAGGGGAGGGGTAGGCGTGGCGTTAAGACGCCGATGAGGCAGGCCGGCGATGACCCCAAAACCAAATGCGGAAACCCTCGTGGCAGTCTTCGGCGGATCGGGGTTTCTCGGCCGGCACGTCGTGCGGGCGCTGGCCAAGCGGCAGTATCGCGTCCGCGTCGCTGTGCGCCGCCCGGACCTTGCCGGCCATCTGCAGCCGCTTGGCCGCGTCGGCCAGATTCACGCCGTCCAGGCCAATGTCCGCCATCGACCGTCGGTCGCAGCGGCGGTGCGGGGCTGCGATGTGGTCATCAACCTGGTCGGCATCCTTTTCGAGTCCGGCCGCCAGCGCTTCGACGCGGTGCAGAGCTTTGGCGCCGAAGGAATTGCCTTGGCGGCGGCCGCGCACGACGCCCGCATGGTCCACGTCTCCGCCATCGGCGCCGACGAGAATTCGACGGCCGCCTATGCGAGGGCAAAGTGGCGCGGCGAGCAACTCGTTTTGGCCGCAACCCCGGGCGCTACAATTTTTCGACCCTCGATCCTGTTCGGCCCCAATGACGATTTTTTTAACCGGTTTGCCGGCATCGCCCGCCTGTCGCCGGTCTTGCCGCTGGTTGGCGGCGGACATACGCGGTTTCAGCCGGCTTTTGCCGGCGATGTTGCGGAGGCGATCGCAAAAGCTGTCGACGGGGAGACCAGACCCGGCGCGATCTACGAACTCGGCGGGCCGGAAGTCTTCACTTTCAGGGAGCTGATGCAATTCGTGCTGGCGACCATCGAACGACGCCGGCTGCTCCTGCCGCTGCCGTTTGGAATTGCCAAGCTGCAGGCTGCCGTTTTTGAACTTGTCTCCAAGCTGCCGTTGCGGTTCCTCTCCCGGCCGCTTTTGACCCGCGACCAGGTCGAGCTGCTGCGCTACGACAATGTCGTGTCGGAAGCCGCCCGCGCCGACGGCCGCACCCTCGAAGGGCTTGGAATCACGCCGCAATCTATTGCCGCGGTGGCGCCAACCTATCTGTGGCGGTTCCGCAAAGCCGGGCAGTTTCACGGCCGGGTCGGCTTGAGTTGACCGAGCGTAGGGAGGGTCGAGCGCAGCGAAACCCCGTCGGACTCGCCGCTGTGAACGCCGAGGATGGTTTCGCTATCGCTCAACCATCCGCCCAGGCTCCCAGGCTGCCCATGCTGGGGCATGGTTGACACGAAAGCCGTGAGCCGCCATAAGCGATGCCGTCACGGGGCCCATTTTGCAGCCCGCGCGTTTTTGTTGTGGCATGTCCCTCTCTGGAGGGGCTGGTTCCCGCAACAACCTAAATCACGATCGCAAGAAGCCGGTCCGGGCCCTCGAGCCTGAGTATCGCGCACGAACACGAGGGCCAGAAACATGTTCGCGGTCATCAAAACGGGCGGCAAGCAGTATCGCGTTGCCGCCGAGGACGTGCTTCGGGTCGACCGGCTCGAAGCTGCACCCCGCGCCGTTGTCGAGTTCGGCGAAGTTCTGGTGGTCGGCGGCGAGCAAACCCTGCTTGGCACGCCTACCGTTGCGGGCGCCACAGTCGGCGCCGAAGTGCTTGAGCATGTGCGCGGGGAGAAGGTGATCGCCTTCAAGAAGCGCCGCCGCAAGAATTCGCGGCGCAAGCGCGGGCATCGCCAGCAATTCTCCCTGGTTCGGATTACCGAGATCCTGACCGAAGGCCGCAAGCCATCGCCAACCCCGCCGCCCCGGCCGCGGCGTGAGCCGGCGCCGGGCCCCGAGGCAGGCGCGACGGAAGCACAGACTTGATATCGGCGGCGGTGGATGCGTAGATAGACGTGTCCTCCTCGCGACCTCCCGGCTTGCGGCGAGATGTAGGGAGGGGGACGAGCCAGATGACGGGTGCCGGTGCATCGAACTCGCCGGGCGGGGTTTCGTTATAGTGGTTTGGTTGAAGAAGGAAGATCACCATGGCGCATAAGAAAGCAGGCGGATCCTCGCGCAACGGCCGCGATTCCCCGGGCCAGCGCCTCGGCGTCAAACTGTTCGGCGGCGAGCCGTGTCGTGCCGGCAATATTATCGTGCGGCAGCGCGGCACCAAATGGCATCCGGGCGAAAACGTTGGCTTGGGCCGGGACTATACGTTGTTTGCCTTGATTGACGGGCGCGTGACGTACCGCACCAAAGCGAGGGGACGAACCTACGTCTCTGTCGTGCCGGTGGACGTCGTACCGATGGAGTCTGCGGCCGAGTAACCGGCGGATCATACCGAAGTCCGCCGGCACGCCAGTCGAACCGGCGGAACCTAGAGGTTGGAATCCAGAGGTTTCCGAGATGGGGGAGACGGCGAGCCGGCTCCCCCTCTTGCATTTCGAGCAGCTTTCTCGAGACCCTAAGGAACCGACCATGACGTTGCTTGATCGAGCCAAGGTCGCGGCCCAGTTGGAAGGTATCGCGGTCCTCAAGACCAGGCGGCTGGTGTTGCGTGCGCCGCGCTTCGACGATGCGAAACAGGTGGCTGCGCTCGCTAACGACCGCCGCATCGCCGAAAATACCGCTCGCATTCCGCATCCTTATGGGATCGACGATGCTCAGCAATGGATCGGCGCCGCGATTTCGCAATCTGGCGTCTTTGTGATTACGATCGGCGGAGAGGTGATCGGCGCCTGCGGCCTTGACGGGATGGAGCTTGGCTATTGGATCGGCGTGCCGTTCTGGGGCTGCGGCTACGCGACCGAAGCCGCCAGTGGCCTGATCGATCACGCCTTCCGCGACCTCGGTTACAAGGTCCTCGCGGCGAGCGCGCGGGTCAGCAATCCGGCCTCGCGCCGGGTGCTGGAGAAATGCGGTTTCGAGTGGACTGGCGTCGGCCTGTGCCGCATCCGCGCCATCAGCTCGTCGGTGCCGGTTGACCGGTTTCGGTTGGAGCGCCCATGAAGTTCCTTGACCAGGCCAAGGTCTACATCCGCTCGGGCAATGGCGGGGCGGGTTGCGTCTCGTTTCGGCGCGAGAAGTTCATCGAGTTCGGCGGCCCGGACGGCGGCGACGGCGGCCGCGGCGGCGACGTGATCGCCGAATGTGTCGATGGGTTGAATACCTTGATCGATTATCGCTACCAACAGCATTTCAAGGCGAAAACCGGCGGCCACGGCATGGGCAAGAACCGGTCCGGCGCGGCCGGAGCCGATGTCGTCCTCAAGGTGCCGAAAGGCACGCAGATCTTCGACGAAGACAATGAAACGCTCCTCGCCGACCTCACCGAGGTCGGCGATCGGGCCGTTCTCGCCAAGGGCGGCAATGGCGGCTTTGGCAATGCGCATTTTAAATCGTCCACCAACCGGGCGCCGCGCCATGCCAATCCGGGTCTTCCGGGCGAGGAACGCACCGTCTGGCTGCGCCTCAAGCTGATTGCCGACGCCGGGCTTGTGGGTTTGCCCAACGCCGGAAAGTCCACCTTCCTTGCGAGCGTGAGCGCCGCCAAGCCAAAGATTGCTGATTATCCCTTCACGACACTGCATCCGCAACTCGGCGTCGTCTCGGTCGACGGCCGCGAATTCGTCCTGGCGGACATCCCTGGCCTGATCGAAGGCGCCCATGAAGGCGCCGGGCTCGGCGATCGCTTTCTTGGCCATGTGGAGCGCTGCCGCGTGCTCCTGCATCTGATCGACGGCGCTTGTGAGGATGCCGGCAAGGCCTACGAAATCGTGCGTAGAGAACTCATGGCTTATGGCCACGGCTTGGCCGACAAACGCGAGATCGTCGCTCTCAACAAAGCCGACGCCCTGACACCCGGGCAGCTCGCGGAGCAGACGAGAAGGCTCAAGCGCGCCGCCAAGGCTGAGCCGCTGATAATATCCGCCGTGACCCGGCAAGGCGTGCCGCAAGCTCTGCGTGCTCTCCGCAATGCGATCGAGGCCGCAGCGCAAGTCCAAGAAGTGCCGGGAGCGCGGGCCTCTCGCCGGCTCGTTGGCACCAACGCGCTCGTTAGCACCACGTAGAAGAGCGGGCGGGACGCCCGCGCTCCGCTAACGGCGTGGCTCATTCTCGAAGGGCGCGTACCATCTGGTAGCGTGGGTGCTGCGCGGATAGGGGCGGCGCGATCTCGATCGAGAAACGAAAACCGCCGCTGAAAGGCGGGGGTTTTGCTTTTTCGAGCCTGTGAGACCGATGTAGCCGACTCCTGCTTTTATCCCCGGCAGGCCGGGGATAGGCTCGCTTGGGGGTTACGGGTTTCTCGCGGTGCTTGGCCTGCGGCGCTCTACAGCACCGCTGGGGGTTAGTGTGGCGCGGTATCTCTCAGCCTTCCCGCGCCATAGTCTGTCGTCTCAATTGCATCGGTGTTGGAAACCCGAAACGTGGCGATGGAATCTCAACCGAACCGATCGTTTCGAGCCTGTGAGACCGATGTAGCCTATAACTCCCAAACTGGTAAAACGTTGAGTGGTGGGGGCCGTCGGATTCGAACCGACACGAGATTCCATCTCAACGCCTTTCCAGGGCGCCGCGTCTACCAGCTTCCGCCAGACCCCCCATAGCTCCCCAGTTACCTGTAGAGGTAACCGCACCGGGATCGTCCGTCAAGGACCGTATTCATGCCGCGCCCTACGAAGCCCGCTGGTGCGTCATCCGGCGCGGTTTGCCAGCCCGGCGGCTTGCTTTCGGCGCCCCGGCCGTCGGCGCGCCCCGCGGCCTCCTACATGGTCTCTGAGTTAGACAGCGCCGCCGACGCACCCCAGGGGGTGGCGATCCCCGAGGTGGTTCGCTATATTTGATAATGGCGCGGTATTAAACGCATCGTTTACGCCGATCCGGCACCGCTCTTTCGCGAACCAAGGACACCAACCGGCCTGCCTGCGGGCGGGCGCCATGGCGTTTTTCGATGGCGGATCCGCTATGAACTCCAATCGAACCGATCACATTCGCCTCACGTCCCATCCGGAGCCGGGCGGCAAGTCGCGTTTCCCGATCCGTTGGGGCGCCCCCGATCCCCAGGCGCGTGGGCCCATTGTTGCGACAGTGTCCCAGCCGCAGCACCGCAACGTCATCGGCACCCATGGCGGCTCCTATGCGCTTTATCGTGCGCTCGCGGTCTCGGCGGGCGTGCTCGATCCGATCCGCCGTCCCGATCTGACGAACACCTACCCGGCCGCCACGATCGGTCCGTTTCCGCAGTGGTCGGAGCCGGGGCGCATTGTCTCGCTCGATCCCTGGGGGCATCTCGTCGCCACGACATTCAAGGCGCAAATCTCCGGCGGCGAGGATATTCGCCCCACGATTGCGATCACCCGCGCGCGGCTTGATCTCGCTGAAATGCGGGACGCAATCCGCGCCCGGCGCTTGAAGCCCGACGGAAAGTACATCATTGAGGGGGGCAGCCTCTCGGTGGTGAAGATCGCCATCGATCCGGTCTGGTATCTGCCGGGCATCGCAGAGCGATTCGGTACCACCGAGACCAGACTCCGGCGCGCCTTATTCGAGCAGACCGCGGGCATGTTCCCCGAACTGGTGACGCGTCCCGACATGCGCGTGTTCCTGCCGCCGATCGGCGGGACCACCGTCTACCTGTTCGGCGATGTCGAGAAACTCGCCGATCCGCGCACGAAGATCACCTGCCGCGTGCACGATGAATGCAATGGTTCCGACGTATTCGGCTCAGACATCTGCACCTGCCGGCCCTATCTGATCCACGGGATCGAAGAATGCGCCCGTTCGGCCCAGGCTGGCGGGCTCGGCGTCATCGTCTACAATCGGAAAGAGGGGCGCGCGCTTGGCGAGGTCACCAAGTTCCTGGTCTACAACGCGCGCAAGCGCCAGGAGGGCGGCGATCAGGCCTCTACCTATTTTGAACGCACTGAATGCGTCGCGGGGGTGCAGGACGCCCGGTTCCAGCAACTGATGCCCGATCCGATCCATTGGCTCGGCTTGCGGCGGCTCGACCGCTTCGTGTCGATGAGCGACATGAAGTACAATGCGCTGGCGTCACAAGGCATCGAGATCGTGGAACGGATTCCGATTCCCCCCGAGTTGGTGCCGCCGGACGCTCAGGTCGAGATCAGCGCCAAGCGTGCCGCCGGCTATTACTCGCCGGCTCCCCCGCCGGACTTGACCGACCCGGTCGGCCGGCCGCTCGAGAAGTATTGATCTTAGGCGTGCGTTCCGACACTCCCGCGGCGCTTTCCCTGCTGACCGCAGCCGCGGTGCGCGAGCGCGCGAACTTGGTGCTGGAGGCGGGCCTCGCCGACCGGCTCGAATATTTTCGCGTGGATTTGGATCGCCTGGAACAGGCGGCCGATGTCGCAGTCGCGATCACCCGCAGAGCCTACCCGTCGCTGGAAATTCCCTTCCATTCGCGCTGGCGCCACTTCGCGATCGACGGCGACGATCGTTGGCTGCCGATTGCCGCAGCGGCGCACTGGCCATCCGCGGCGGCGCGGGCGCGGGCGGAATTCGATCTTGCCATCATCAGCGTGCTGCTCGACGCCGGCGCTGGTCCGGCGTGGCGCTATCGCGACATCGCAACGGGCCGCAATATCGCCCGGTCGGAAGGCCTTGCGCTCGCGACCCTCGCGATGTTCTGCGGCGGGCTGTTTTCCGCGAAATCAAGCGACAGCCTGCGCGCTGACGCCAAAAAGCTTGAGGAACTCAACCCTATCGCGCTCGCCAAGGGCTTCCAGGCCGGACCCGACAATCCGCTGCTTGGGATCGATGGGCGCGCAGACCTGCTGCGCCGCCTGGGCCGCCTCGTATCGGATGCGCCGTCCGTTTTCGCGAGGAACGATGAACCCCGGCCCGGCGGGCTGTTCGATCATCTCGCAAGTCTCGCAACCGGCGGACAAATCGCTGCCCCCGCCATCCTGACGGAAGTGCTGAAGCATTTCGGCTCGGTCTGGCCAGGGCGGCTCCAACTCGGCGGCATCCCCCTCGGGGATTGCTGGCGGCACCCGGTCATCAAAACTGGCGATGCGACGGATCAACTCCTGCCGTTCCACAAGCTCTCTCAATGGCTCACCTATTCGCTCATCGAGCCAATGGGGCGAGCTGGAATTGTGGTCACTGAAATCGACGGGCTGACCGGCCTGGCGGAATACCGCAACGGCGGCCTCCTCATGGATACCGGCGCACTTGCCTTGCGCGACCAAGCGCACGCCGAGCGCACGCATGAAGTGGGCTCCATGCTGGTCGTCGAATGGCGCGCGCTCACCGTAGCATTGCTCGACCGGCTGGCCCCCCTTGTCCGGCAGCGTCTGGGGCGCGACGCCCGGCAGTTACCGTTGGGGAAAATTCTCCAGGGCGGGACATGGGCGGCTGGACGAGCCATCGCCCGAACGCTACGAGGCGACGGCTCACCGCCGCTGCGCGTGACGAGCGACGGGACCGTGTTCTAATTGAAAATTTCGAGCCACGGGGTCAGGTGTTCTGATGGAAGGCGTGACGATCGTCCAGCATCCGCTGGTTCAGCACAAGCTCACATTGCTGCGCGACAAGAACCGGTCGACCAAGTCGTTCCGCGAACTCTGCCGCGAACTCGGCATTCTGATGTGCTATGAAGTCACGCGCGACCTCCCGCTCGGTCTCGTCGAAATCGACACCCCGATGGCGCGCATGATGGCTCCACGGATTGCCGGCAAGAAGCTCGTCTTCGCGCCGATCCTGCGCGCCGGCATGGCCTTTGTCGAAGGCATGCTGGAATTGGTCCCATCGGCGCGCGTCTCCCATATCGGGCTCTATCGCGATCCTGACACGCTTGTGGCGGTGGAATACTTTTTCAAAGCGCCCGTCGACGTGGCGGAGCGGCTGGTCGTCGTTGTCGCGCCCGTGATCGCGACCGCGAATACAGCCGTCGCCGCCGTTGATCGGCTCAAGGAGCGAGGGGCGCGCGACATCCGATACGTTTGCCTCATCACCGTCCCGACCGCGATCGAACGCCTGCGCGGCATTCATCCCGACGTGCATGTTTGGACGGCAGCGATCGACGAGCGGCTCGACGACGACGCCTTTATCGTTCCGGGCCTTGGCGACGCTGGCGACCGGGCCTATGGGACGCGGTGAGCGTAAGCGCAGTTGCCTCGCCCCACTTTCCCCGTAGGATAGGTCGGGCGCCGACGACAAAGGATCGACATGAGCTCGATGACGCTGTCGCGCTACTTCGCGTGGCGTTTTTTCCTGGCTGTAGCCGGAGTGTTCGCCGGGGTATTCGTGCTGGTGGCGTTCGTCGATTATATCGACGTCATGCGAAAGGCCAGCGACGTTCCAAATGCGCCGACGTCCCAGTTGCTGCTGATGTCGATCTACCGTGTGCCGCAGATCATGGAACGCCTGCTGCCGTTTAGCGTGCTGGTCGGCGCGATGACCTGCTTCTTCAGCCTGTCCCGTCGCATGGAACTTGTCGTGGCGCGCGGCGCTGGAATGTCGGTTTGGCAGATCATCGCTCCGGCGATGCTGGTCGCCATCGTGCTCGGAGCGATCGGCACTCTGGTCTATAATCCGGTCTCCGCCTCTCTACGCGAAGCATCCAAGCGCATCGAAGCGAAAATCTTCGGTCAGAGCGCAACAGCACTGGAGGGCTACGAGAGCGGCTACTGGGTGCGCCAGCGCGGCGGCGACGGCGAGTCAATCCTTCATGCGCGGCAGAGCCGCGAGCAAGGGCTCAAGCTGACCACCATCACGGTATTCACGTTCAACTCGGCCGGCGAGTTCAAGGAACGCATCGAAGCCCAGGATGCGGAATTGCAACCCGGCGCGTGGCAATTGACACATGGGCGGGTTTTCGCGCTCAACACTCCGCCGCAGGATTTCGAGTCCTATTTGCTCCCGACGAAGCTTACGCGCGAGCAGGTGGCTGAAAGCTTTGCCGCGCCGGAGACCGTCGGATTTTGGCACCTGCCGACCTACATACGATTTGCGGAGGACTCCGGCCTCGCAGCGGCGGGCTATCGCGTGCAATACCAAATCCTGATTGCGCGGCCATTCCTGCTCGCCGCAATGATTCTGCTGGCGTCGTCGGTCAGCCTGCGGGCATTCAGGTTCGGCGGGGTGCCTCAGCGAATCCTCGCCGGCGTCGCGGCGGGGTTTGCGATCTACGTGCTGTCCAAGGTGACCGAGGACTTGAGCAAGGCGGAATTGCTTTATCCGTTATTGGCTGCCTGGCTGCCGATCGCCGCCGGGGGGCTGTCGGGATTTCTGGTTCTGCTTCACGAGGAAGATGGGTGACGGCGCAGCATAGACGCTCAAAGCGTCACCACGAGATACTCATCCTCGACGCTTACCGCAAACGTCTCCGCCACGTAGGGGCCTTCCGCCAGCCGGGCGCCGGTCTCGATGTTGACCTCGAAGCGGCGCGCCTGAGTCCGGCGCGGGTCGCACCAGGATTTACCGGTCCGAACGTCGTACTCCCACGAGTGCCAGGGACAGCGGATCACCTCGCCCTTGCGCGAATAGCAATATTGGCCGGGCTCGCTCGACGATACGAAGCCCGTGAGCTTGCCTTTGGACAGCGGGCCGCCCTGGTGCGGGCAGCGATCCGACACGGCAAAGAACTCGCCGCTAAGATTGAAGATGACGAGCTTGCGCCCCTTGGCCTCGACAAGCTTGCGCCCTCCAGGCGCGATATCGCGCGCCCGCGCGACCACGTATTTCGCCATGGAGTCCCTCATCCGTTTCGCGTAGGGCGTGCAGAGGCGGCCGGGGCGTTGGCGGTATTGGCACCAACTTGCATTCCGCCTTTGCCCACGCGGTCTGCCGGCGCCCATTGCTGAACAGAAGCAAGTCGCGGACTGCGTGGGCAAAGGCGCGCCAGGCCGGTGCATAAGGGCCATCGGTTGTACCGGGCGCCTTTGCCCGCCCTACACGTCCTTTTCTTCCCCGTAGGTCGATCGCGAGATGTCGGGCACCGCAGCGCCGCCGACAATCGCCTTGCACCGGATCTCCTCCGCCTTCGTCTTTTTTTCGACCAGCTCGATCACTTCGAGGATGCAGTCGCGCGGAATGAAGCAGACGCCGCTGTCGTCGGCGACGACGAGATCGCCGGGCTCCACCCGCACCTCGCCGATCTCGACCACGCCGTTGATCTCGACCGTCTCGAGCCGCCATTTGCCGGTGACCGAGGTGACTTCGCTCGACCACACCGGATAGCCGACCACGCGCGAATGGGCGATGTCGCGGATGCCTCCCATCACGATCGCGCCGGCCTCGCCCTGGCGCTTGCCGGTCAGGGCGGAGATCCCGCCCATATTGGACACATTGGCGACGCCCTGGATCACCAACACGTCGCCCGGACTCGCGAGATTATGGGCCTCGAACTCGGCCATGCGATTGACGTGGTTGCGGGCGCCGTCGAGCGCGTCGATCCGCTGCAGCACGTTGCGCACCGTGAGAGCCGGCCCCACGATGGTGGTGCCGGGAATTGTCGGCTTAAGCACCGACGCCCCGATCACGCCGGGCGGAATACCCAATTCGTCCATCGCGTCGGAGACCAACCCGGAGGGGTCGCCGATCGCCAGGAAGCGTTCGATCGCCCCCTCCGGAGGGCGTGGAGTCTTCAGCAGGCGTATGCGTTCCGGTGCGATGCGGCCGGTCAGGCGCTTTTCCATGGCGGCGGCGGCTCCGTGTTCTTTATCAGGCTCTTAGTGTCGAGTCGTTCGTTCTTGGTTCAGTCGAGCCGAATACGCGCGCCAAAGCTCACGATGCGCCTAGACGGCCGCAGGCCGATGCGCCCGCAGGAATGAACGTATCTGGCGCACCGCCAACGGAATCCGCTCCTTGGGCTCCTTCCACGGGAACATGCTCACTTCGGCGTTCGGCGCGAGCATCGCGGCTTCCATGGCGACGGCGTATGGATGCGCCGGAATATCATCCGGCAGGATCAGCACCGGCGTCTGGCAGTTGCGCACGAAATCGCGCGTCACCGTGAAGACGAAATCGGGGTTGGTCCGGTACATCTTGGTCAGGAACTT
>JAJPKK010000017.1 GCA_021323775.1 Hyphomicrobiales bacterium | reverse complement strand
TCGCGATCGAAGTCGAACATGTCGAACAGATCGCCGAGCGCCGGCATGTTCTCCGGCACGTAGGGATTGGCGGCGTTCATCCTGGGGTTAGGGAGATTGTCGCGGCTGCGGGCGGTCAGCGGCTTGAGGCCCCAGTTGCGCTCGATGAATTTAACGACCGAGGCATGGTCGTTATAGCTGTGCACCACCTTGCCGCCGCGCGAGAACGGCGAGACGACAATCAGCGGAATGCGCGGGCCGTCGCCGAAGAAATCGAGAGGCTGAAAGAACCCCGAATCCCAGTAGCCGCCGCCCTCGTCAAAGGTAACCAGGAAGGCGGTTTCTGCAAACAATTCAGGGCGGGCCTTAAGCCTGTCAACAATGTTGTCGACCATCGCCTCGAACAGATCGAGCCTCGAGCTTGCCGGGTGTCCGTCGACCAGGCTGTCGGGTTTCACATAGGCGATCGACGGCAGCTTGCCATGATCGAGGTCATTGAAGAAATCGATCGCGTCCTTGATGTGCGCCTGGCGCTGCTGCGCATTGCCCATGATCGATTTCGCGTAGGAGAACGGGTTGCAGATGTCGCAGTAGTTGCCGGCGATGAGTTGATCGACCGGATCGGTCGAGCCATTGGCGACCCGCACCGCGGCGTTGTAGCCGCCGCCGTAATAGGCCCAGGGGATGTTCTTCTCGTTGAGGGCGTCGCCGATGGTGCGCAGACCGGACGGCGGCACTTTGCTGCCCGTCACGATATTCGCCGCGTCAATGCTGCCGTTCGGAAGAAAGCCCGGGCTGAGATTGTTGATCGCGTAGAAATGTCCGGGATCGCAATTGGGCTTCGGATGCCAGGGCAAAGTCGCCAGATAGTTCACGATCGCCGGGATTCCGGGCTGGGTGAGGTCGGAGCAGTTCGTCCACGCTTTGTCGCGCTGGAAGGCAACATTGGTGGCGGATGCCGGGTCCGGATCAGCGACGCTGGCGAGCGGCGGCTGGGACACGCCGTTGAAGCTCTCCCAGAAGACGTCGTCGGCCGTACCGAGCATGGTGTGCTGGACCATTGTCCCGCCCATGACCGGCTGATGGTAGTTATCGTTGATCGTGTATTCATCGGCAAGCCGCTTCAACACCGGGGCGTCGCCGTTGAGCATGTTGAGAAATCCCATGGAATTGCTGCCGGAGCCGTCATTGCGGGCGACGCCGACGAAAGGATAAAGGTCGCTCAGGCAGCCGGACGGATTGCTCGCGGTGGCGTTGCGCATGTTGCAGTCCGACTGCTGCCACATATGAAACAGGCGATGCACCATGTCGCCCGTGAAGCTGTCATACGGGAGGGTGGGGCCGGTGATCTGGAACACGCCGTTGCGAAGGTTGACTGCATTGGCGACGCGCGTGTCGGTCGAGAACATCGGCAGCCCGGAGGCGCCGGTGCGCAGAAGACCGAGATCTTCGTGCTCAAGCGATGGCTCAATCGTTGGCAGCTCGGAATCCGGCACCGCGGCTGTCGAGAAAGGCGCCTGACCTTGATCAAGGCCGCCCGGCGCGCTCGGGACGTAGGCGGTGTTGGGAGGCGGGAAATTAGGCGCGTTCGGCGACTGCTGGTAGGCGGTCTTGCCCGCGGTCGCGAAAGCGTCGATGAAATACTTCGACGGATAGGGCTGATTGATCTGGAACTGCCGCGACCGTGCGAAATTGGGCCCGGGATCGCCGTTCGGGAGAATGATCCCCTTCGACAACAGGTTGGCGACGGACTGGTCGTGCTTGGGCCGGTATGTTGCGAACAGATGGTCGAACGATCGGTTCTCGCCGATCAGAACGATCACGTGCTTGATCGGAGTGACAGTCTTGACGCCGTGGGCGGCGTCTCGATCGTCGGCCAGCGCCAGTCCGCAGCCCGCCAGGGCAACAAGTATGGCGCCCAGAGCCGTCCCGCTCTGCCAGCGCACGTGCTTCGCAATTCGTGATGACATGATTTTCCTCCGTCGAAGAGATCGGCGGCGGAAAGTAGTCGTCGCGCATGACACATTGATCGCGGTTCGTTGTTAGTTCGATGACTGCTTATGCCTTTGCATTGTCATGCCGATTCACAAGCTCTCGGCGTTGAATCACGCGCATATGCGCGAAGGACGTCAGCCAATCCAAGAGCGGCCTTCGAGACGCCGCTTTCGCCCCGGGCCCAAAAGCAAAGAACCACCCTTCCCTTTCAGGGGAGGGTGGCTCATAGCGAGCGCTGTAGCCCGGTGAGGCCGCGGCTGCCCTCGCGCGCGACTTCGAGTTTGGCCGCCGGCCGTCTAATCCAGCGGCTCGACCTTCACGAGAGCTGCGCCATGATTGCTGCCGGTCCAGAACGTGACCGGGGTGGTTGAGTTGTCGACGAACACGGTGCGCATGTTGGTCTCATGCGGCAGCTGGTATTCGACGCTCTTACCGGTCGTCGGATCAAGCCGTACGACGAGGTCGGTGTGCATGCCGCCGGCCCAGATCTCGCCGTTCTTGTCGATGGTGGCGCGGTACGGATAGGTGAAGGGCGGCAGCTCGTACTCGGTGACCCGCTCGGTCTTGGTGTCGAACAGCGCAACCTTGTTGCCGCGATATTCGGAGATCAGCAGCCGGTCCTGGTCGTCGATCACCATGCGCCGCGCCCGCGCATTCGCGGTCGGGAGCGGATACCACGTGACCTTGCCGGTCTTGGCGTCGATCTTGCCGACATGGCCACGCTGGAACTCGGCCATCCACAGATTGTTCTGCGAATCGGACAGCACCTGATAGATCGAGGCCGGCCTCTCGGGGAGGTCGTTGAGCGGCTGGAACCGCTCCCATTTCTGGGTCGCGAGGTCGAGCCGATATATGTCCTGCGTGCCGACGCTCTTCGTCCACACTTTGCCGTCGACATCGTAGCGCAAACCGACAAAGTTCAGCTGGACGCGATAATCATTGTATTCGGGCGCCAGAGGATACCATTTGATCTCCTGGGTCTTGGGGTCGAGATTTCCGAGCGAGCCCTGGTACATGGTGTCGAACCAGAGCGTGCCCTTCTTGTCGAACTCGAGCGAGAGGTTGCCGACCGGCGCCTGCTCCTTGAACTTGGTCACCGGGTATTCGGTCAGCTTGAGCGTCTTCGGGTCGAACTTCGAGATGAAAGGTTCGCCGAAATCCGAATACCAGACGTTGCCTTGCGCATCGACGAGGACGTCGTGCGGCTCGGTCGTCCGCCGCGGCAGGTCGTATTCCGTGATGATGGCGCGGGTCGCGCGGCCGGTCGGCCGGGCGAGGGCCTTGAGGGGATATTGCCATTTTTCGACCTCGCTCAGATTGATGCTGGCGAGGTATTCGGCAGGCTTGCGGTATTGCTCGGGGGTGCCGGAGCGCGCCGGGTCAAGCATGCGCTGCGGCTTGATCGGCTGGCTTACCGCGCCGTAGCCGCGCATGCGCGTGATCACCTGGGTAAATTCATCTGCATTGTGCGTGGAGCGCACGATGCGCTCGAGCGTGTGGCAGCTCACGCAGTCGAGCAGGAAGTGCTTTTGATCATCCGTGCCTGGCAGGCTCGCCATCCATTCGGCGTTGCTCATCTGAGCGGCGAGGTGCTTCGTCTTTTGCAGCTTGAGATCGACCGTGGTGGTCTGCGCATCGGCGATATCCGCCGTCGTCGGGGCGGCAATGTCGTAGCCGATGGCGCGTATCGTGATTTTGTATTTGCCGGGTGACAGCCGGTCGGCCGGGAAGCTGTAGCGGCCCTGGGCGTCGCTGATGACGCTGACGGTCACGGTCGAGCCTTCCTTCTTGGCGCTGACCACGACGCCCTCCATGGCCCCTTCCGCCTCGGAGGCGACCTGCCCGGCGAGGGCGGGGGCCTTATTTTCCGCCGCGGCCGGCAGCGCCTGGAACAAAATGACCGCGGAGCTAAGCATCAAAATTGACAAGAGACGTCGTGTTCGCATCGATTTCTCCCTGCGGGCTGCCATGGTTCTTCTGCGGCCATGGTTCAATGATACTTTTCGAAAGTGGGCATGCTACAGCGTATTCTGATCGAAATCTATAGTGCTCAGAAGCTTTGCGCAGCGCGTTACAACGTGCCGCGCTCCAGCAATGACGCCATCTTGGTCTGCCCTTCGTTCTTTCAGCGTGTGAATGAAATCCGTCAACGTCGCCAAATCTTTCTTGAGAGAAAATGCATGTCGAGTTCGGCGCCGCGAAATTGCTGCGCGAAACCGCCACTCTTCATCGCGAAGACGCGCTCGAAAAGAAGCGAGCGCAAAAGCATGTCCGCCTTGCGTGCCGACAGGACATACCAATCAGCCGAGCGGATGCGGTTGTAAACTTCTGTGAATGCTGGAGATTTTTGCGCCACGATCCGCTCGACCACTTTGTCTTCAATGTTTCGCTTTCCCGCTACCCGGTCAGATCGCGAGAAGAGGGAGGTGGCAGGACGTGAAAAGCGGCCAACCCGCGATCACTCGCGGCCTTGATCGCTTGGATGCTCTTTGTCGCGGGCGGCGGCAGCCGGTCAAGGGTCTCGACCGCTTAAGC
>JAJPKK010000028.1 GCA_021323775.1 Hyphomicrobiales bacterium | reverse complement strand
ACATCCCGCCGCGCTGTGCGGGCGGGGACCCTCGTTGCGAGCATCCGCGCCTATCCTGCGACGCCTCCGCAAGTTAAGACGTGGACAAGCCAAGCCATGACGCGGAACTCTTCCTGTTCTTCCATAAACGGCTGTGCGGGCCGCTCGCAAACAGCCGCTTCCACCACCGCCCCGATCCGCAACACCGCCCAAACAGCCGCCTCGAAGCGGCCTATCACCGCGCCGACAAAGCCATTGAGAATGTCGTCCAACTGCTGGCCGGAGCTTAACTGCGAGACTCGACATTCTCGCAGTCGTCTTGTCTAATATGAGCCTCTCCAGCGGCGTCCCGACGGTCCCGGCAAGCGTGTTATCGGCGCCCGTGAACGAGAGGTGGAACTCGCTCTGGTCGTTGCGCGCGCCGAGGTTTGAGCTGAGAAGACGCATTGAACTGTCGCCATCCATCGTCTTTGGCGCCATCGAAGCTGGCATAGCCCGCGATATTTCCGTCCTCGAACCCGGCTTGTGCGGCGCCGTGGATGCGGCCGAATGAGCCGCCCATCACCTCGGCTTCCTTGCCCTGATAGGTGAAGCCGTTCTTCATCTCGACCGAGATGGCGCCGCCGATCGCGTTGAGGCCGAAGATCGGACTGTTGGGCACCAGCGTCAGCCGATGCACCGCCGCTTCCGGGATGAAGTCCCAATTGACGGTATCGCCGAACACCTCGTTCACGCGCACGCCGTCCTGATAGACCGCGATCCCTTGCGGCGTTCCGAGCACCGGAGAGGCCGTGAAGCCACGGTATTGGAGGTCGCGCTGGAAGGGATTGCCGGTCTGGTCTCTCGACGATACGCCCTGCACCGATTGCAGAAGCGTATCGAAAAAGGCAGGCGAGCGGGTGTGGTCGGCCTCTGAGGACGTAAGGACCTGCGTATTGGCGGGCGCCTTGTCGCGATCGATTCCGCCGGCCGCTGCCGGCTCGGGAGCGGCCTCGGGGGCAGCCGGCTGAGTGGGTGTCGCGACATTTGTCCGGCGCGCTGCGGCCGCGTCGCCGGGCGGGGCGCGGCGCGGCGGGGCGGCAGTGGCGACGGCGCGATCACGTTGATGTCGGGCAGCACCGTCTGCGCGGATGCGCCGGACGGTCCCGCCGACAAGCCAACCGCAATCGCCGGGGCAATGACGGATGCACGCCGACCCCAGCCGCAGGTGTCACGATTTCTCACCACGCCCCCCTGACGACGCTTCCCCGCTGCCCTCGAAAATAGCTTTGGCCCGATTCCCGACTTTTTGTCGCGGGATCATGTTCCAAATCCGACCGGGAACTTTTGGCAATCGGTCATCGCGCCAGACGAAGGCCCCGTCCCGCCCTTTGTCCGCGGATGCTTCGCTTATGAAGCTTCACTCTCTCAATCGTGTCATGCCCCGGAAAGGAGCGATCCAACCCTCGACGGTCATTAAATGCGGGCTGGCGCTATTGGATGCCCCCCTCGCGGCAGATGGCACAAAATGAAATGAACTTAAAAGCCCAGCCGCCTCTTGCCGCTCAAGCCATGCGCGAAGCGAGCCAAATCCCTCAACCTCCGGGACCGGGCAGGAAACACCTTATGTGATAGGTCTTTTGTCCATCGAGGCCGAAGGTCCACCAATACCAGACTGTCGCATAGCCGAGCCTGTTCGGCTCATCGATAACGGCCTCGGCCGGAACGTCAAACCATTGGCCTTCAATTCGCACCTTGTAGTGATTGCCAGCAATGTCCCATTCATATTCTGCGGGGTGTCCGTCCGCGGTTGCGCAGCACCCTTGACCCGTCTTGTCCTTCAGACCTTCAATCCATTTCCGTATTGCGGGATCAACATTGGTGTATTGACCGTTGTCCCTTGCGGCAGCGTCTGTCGCCAATGCGACACTCACAAGAAGCACGATCATAAGCAGGGACGATCGTGTGGCGTTCAGAATCATAGCTTAAACCTGTGTGTCCCGCACGTGCCGTTGATTTCAACGAAGTGAGCCGAGCCGCGTTCCGCTCTTCATCTCGGCTGCAAGGCGTAGCGCGCAACAGCGAAGCGTATTGCGCCGCCCAGCGGCGGATTACGCTTCGCTAATCCACCCTACGGCGAACAAAGAGGAACGTTTGATCAGTGGCCGGAACTGAGGGGGCATTTGAACGCGAATGAGATTCCGGCGCCTTGCTACTACCTGCGCTTCCCCGCGTGCGGGCGAGGGGTAGGGAGCTGGCCATATCAGGGGGGCGCCGCCAGAAGCTTCACGGCGGCGCTCACCAGCTCGGGGAGATTGCGCGCTTCAAGCTTCTGCTTGAGCTGCGAGCTGACATTGACGACGGTCTTGTAGCTCACGTTGAGTTCGTCCGCGATACGGTTATAGGGCTTGCCGTCGGCGAGCAGCGCCAGCACCTGCAGCTCGCGCGGAGTGAGATCCGAGAGTGGATTGCTCCGCACGGCGCGCGAACCGACGAGGGCCACCTTCACGGCAAGCTCGCCGTCGAGGTAAGGCGCCCCGTTCGCGATCTGCTGCACCGCTTTGACGAGCTGCTCCGACGAGGTGTCCTTGAGCACGTAACCGGTCGCCCCAGCCTCCAGCGAACGCGCCACGATCATCGCATCATTGTGCATGCTGAGCACCAGGACGCGGGCGCGCGGATTGTGGGTGCGAATGCGGCGAATAAGATCGAGGCCGCCGAGGCCCTTTCCGCGGATGGCGAGGTCAACGACGATCACATCAGGCTGATGGCGCCGATAGAGCCGATAGCCGGCAACAAGATCGCTAGCGGTCAGCACCGGCTCCATGCCGGCGTCCGCGAGCACGCGCCGGCAACCCTGCAACACGATGGGGTGATCATCGATGATGAGAACCGACGTCATGGGGAGGTGCCAGCATAATCAGCGGCCCCATCCCCACCCTCCCCCGCATCCTGGAAGGGGTATGGGGGAAGTTGCGGTGGCGGCAGCGGGACGAGGATGCGCACACAAGTGCCGCAGCCGCTTGTTGCTTCGACTGCGAACTCGCCGCCGAGCGCCTGAACGCGTTCCTGCATGCCGCGAAGCCCGAAACCGGGCGCCTGGCCCGCCGCAATGCCGTCGCCGTCGTCGCGCACCGTCAGTTCGAGCCATGCCGCAATGCTGTCCTTTTTCCCTGCCCCTCCCGGAAGAGCAATCCCGTTTGCCCACCCTCCCCTGAAGGGGGAGGGGCGGACCGCCGAAGGCAGTCCGGGGTGGGCTGACGGCGACGCCTCGAATGGGGAAGCGCTGCCACCCCCTCCCGGCCCGCTGTCGCGGGCCGACCTCCCCCCTCCAGGGGGAGGCAGTTGCTCTGCCGAAGGAAAAGACGCGGCGCCGCCGACCGCCACCTTCACGTCGATTGACCTCGCATTCGCATGGCGAATCGCGTTGGTGAGGCTTTCCTGAACGCAACGATAGAGCGTGAGGTCTATGGTGTCGCCGTAGCTGCGGTCGAGCGTTTCGAGATCGTGGGTAAAGGCGATATGCGGGTGCTCCCGCGCGCGATCGCGCACAAGCTCTGCAATGATTTCCGGCAGCGGCACATGGCCCAGGGCCATCGGTCGCAGGCGGTTGAGCATGCTGCGGTTAATGCCCTGCAGGTGATCGATGATCGCAGCGAGTTCGCGCACGCGTTCCTGAACCGCCGCAGCCGCGGCGCCCGGCAGCCCGGCGGCAGCTTTTGCGATCGACGCTACATTGGCCTTGAGGCCGAACAGGCTCGGTCCGACCTCGTCGTGCAATTCGAGCGCGGTGCGCCGCCGCTCGTCGTCCTGGGCGGTGATCATGCGCCGATTGAGCGCGATGTTTTCGGCGCGGGCCTCATCGAGCGCGCCCGCGAGCGCGTTGAAGCGATCGACGATGGCGGCGAACTCAAGGACCTTCGGGCGCGCAAGCCGCATCTTGTAGTCTCGTTGCTCGAGGCGGCGCAATCCGCCGCCCAGTGCAATGAGCGGGTCGAGCACGCGGCCGAGCACGAGATAGAGGATGCCGGTGATCACCAGCACGGTCACACCGGCCACCGTCGCAAGCGCGACGCTGTTCTCCCACACTTCTGCGATTTCGTCTCGTGGCTCGCTGACCATCTCCACGGTGCCAATGTTGCGTCCGCCGACCACGACCGCCACTTCGTGGCGCTCGATCGGCGGGCCGATCAGCATGGCGAACCATGCCGGAGCGGGAGCGCGACTGTCCTCGCGCGATGGCTCGGTTCGCTCGGTGGCGTGATCAGAAACCAGTTGCCCGTCGGCGTCGCGCACGCGGATGCGCACATGGCGCAGGAACCGCAATTGGCCCGGCAGGGTCTGCAGGAATTGTTCCGCTGGGATTCCCTGCTGGACGAGCTGGACGGCTTCGTTGGCCATCAGTTCCGCAAGCCGCATGGATGCGGCGATCTCAATTCTCGTCGAAGCGCTGGCCTTGAGGATGATGACGCTTCCGGCGATCGACGCGGCGACAAGATTGATCGCGATGAATACGAGGAGAATCTGGGCTCGCACTGAACGGCCAAACCAGAGAAGATTCAATACGCGAACCCGCCACGGCACGAATGTCTTCCGGATTTTCTGCGCGCCGGCGCGCATAGATGTCACTGTCTCAGGCCCGGTTTCTTGGGGCATTTTCTGTTACGTCGAGTCCGACTATGCTGCCATTAAAAGCATTTTTCGATTAGGCTGACCTGCCCGCTGTGCTGTCATCGCCCGGTCAAGTCGGCCAATGACACCAGGAGGATCAACCTCATCATACAATGCTGCCAGGCAGCCTAACAGGAAGATGCTCGAAATCGAGGGAGGAACCAAGGATGTTCGATCGTCGCACCGTGACAGCCATGCTCGCGGGTTCGGTGGTGGCCCCGAAATTCGCTTTGGCGAAGGGCGGCAAGCAGAAATCGGCTTTGTATTCCGGGGTCGGAAACGAGCTGACCCATTACGAAGTCGATTCTGCCGCCGCAGAGCTTGTCAAACGCGGCTCGGTCAAGATGCCGGGCGGCATCCAATATGCCTGGCCGCATCCATCGAAAAAGTACCTCTATGTCACGTCGAGCACCGGCGGTCCCGGGTTCAATCCTGGCCCGGGTTTCCCGCCCGACCAGCACAACCTGGCAGCCTTCCGGATCGGGCCGACCGGCGAACTCTCGCCGCATGGCGACATGGTCAGGTTGAGATGGCGGCCGATCCATTCGAGCGTCGACATGGCCGGCGAATATGTGCTGGTCGCCTATAATTTCCCGGCCGGCATCAGCGTGCACAAGATCAAGGGCGACGGCACGATCGGCGCCGAGGTGAGCCAGCCGGACGATCTGGAGAAGGGCATCTACTTCCACCAGGTGCGCGCGACCCCTCACAACAAGACGATCCTGGTGGTGGCGCGCGGCAACAACCCTGACGGCAACAAGCCTGAGGACCCGGGCTCGCTCCACGTTTACGGCTTCCACAAGGGCGTGCTGTCGAACAAGCGCAAGATCGCGCCGAACGGCGGCTACGGCTTCGGCCCGCGCCATCTCGACATTCATCCTACGCGGCCGCTGGCGTATGTCTCGATCGAGCGCCAAAATCAGCTCATCGTCTATCAACTCACGGGCGACGGGGATCTTCTCCCCGAGCCGCTTTTCACCAAACCCACCCTGGCCGACCCTGGACACAAGTTCCCGGTTCAGAGCGCCGGTCCTATTCACATCCATCCCAACGGCAAGTTTGTCTACCTTGGCAACCGCTCCGGGGTGACAGCGAATATCGTACCGGGCGTCGAGCAGGTCGACGGCAGGAAGGTATTCACGGGCGGCGAAAGCAACATTGCGGTGTTCGCCATCGATGCCAAGACCGGCGAGCCCAACGCGATTCAGCATGCCGACATTCACGCCGCACATCCGCGGACATTCTCGCTTGATGCGAGCGCCAAGCTCTTGGTGGCCGGGGCGCTGGCGCCGACCGCGGTGCGCGAGGGCGACAAAGTGGTGGATCTACCGGCCGGTCTGTCCGTATTTCGGGTGGGGCCGGACGGCAGGCTCGATTTCGTGCGCAAATACAATCTCGACGTCGGCTCCTATACGCAGTGGTGGAGCGGGATGGTGGCGCTGACGTGAGTCGGTCGCTGCCAGGCGGTGCGAGAGTTTTCGCGAGCCAATGTCGCGAGGAGGCACGCAGTGTCGTGCCTCGCTTGCGCGTCGCTCCACGATAACGCGAACCTGTTGCCGCCCGGGCTTTTTTGAAATGCAGCGCGAGCCAGGAGGCATTGATTTCGTTGGAATTTCGTTTCCACAAAATCCGTACAAGCTCCGGCGATGGTAATTTTATGCCTTATTAGTTGCCTCGCTGCGGCTCAGGGACGACGGACATGGGTCGCCTGCTCGAAGGAATTCGCGTCCTCGATTTGACCAACGTGCTGGCGGGCCCGTTCGGCGCCTATCAACTCGCGTTGCTTGGCGCCGACGTCATCAAGGTCGAGACGCCTCTTTCGGGCGATCTTGCCCGTCAGCTCGGCGCCGACCCGGATCTCAATCATCAGCTGATGGGCGCCTCGTTTCTTGCTCAGAACGCCGGCAAGCGGTCGGTGACGGTCAATCTCAAGAGCGAGGCCGGCAGGCAGGTGTTTCACCGGCTGGTGAGGACGGCCGATGTGGTCATTGAGAATTTTCGGCCCGGCGTCATGGCGCGCCTTGAGCTGAGCTACGACACTTTGCGCCGGCTGCGACCGGGCCTTGTGTACTGCGCGATCTCCGGTTTCGGGCAGGACGGGCCGCTCCGTGATAACCCGGCCTATGACCAGATCGTGCAAGGCCTGTCGGGCGTCATGAGCATCACGGGCGATGCGAATACGGCGCCGTTGCGGGTCGGCTACCCGGTCGCCGACACCATCGGCGGCCTGACGGCGGCATTTGCGATCACCGCCGCCCTGGTGCGCCGCGCGCGAACCGGCGAGGGAGAGTTCATCGATGTGTCGATGCTGGAAGCAACGCTCGTTACGATGGGCTGGCAGGTTTCCAACTGGCTGATCGCAGGCGTCCGGCCGCAGCCGCTCGGTAACGAGAATATGACCGCGGCGCCGTCGGGGACGTTCGCAACCGGCGACGGTGCGCTCAACATCGCCGCCAACCAGCAGCAGCAATTCGAAACTCTCGCGCGGCTGATCGGCCGGCCGGATCTTGCCTCCGACCCGCGCTTCAGCGAGCGCGAAGCGAGGAAGCGCAATCGGTTTGCTTTGAAGGGTGAGATCGAGATTGCGCTTGCGCCAAGATCGGCTCGCGACTGGTCGGCGCTGTTCAACGCGCATGGTGTTCCGGCCGGCGAGGTGCTCGACCTTCCGACGGCGCTCGCCCAGCCGCAGGTTGTGGCCCGCGGCTTCGTGAAAACGTTCGATGTGACGCCCGGCGTGGCAAGACCGGTCGCAGTCGTGCGCTCTGGCTTTCGGCTCAACAGCGGCGATCCCGCGCCCGCCATGCCGCCGCCCCGGCTCGGCGCCGATACCGAGGATATACTCGCAGCGCTCGGTTATGGCGCAGACGAGATTGCGGCGCTGCGGCGGGAAAAGGCGATATGAATATCACTCCAACCTTCGAGGACTTGTAGCCCGGGTTGAGCACGAGCGAAACCCGGGGACGACATTGCCGCGTGGATAGGCCGTCCCGGGTTTCGCTGACGCTCAACCCGGGCTACGGGTCAGTGGCGCTGCTGCCTTCGATTTGGTGGGGGCGGCCGCGACAGGTCAGGCGGCGTGAAGTCGGTTGCCGACGCCTGGTCGCCGGGCGGCGGAAGTTCGAGCACGACCCTTTCGCGGTCTTTCACCAGGGTCACCTCGCGGGTTTTGACCGAACGCAAGGCCCAGCCCTCATGATCTTCGCCCAGCCGCAGCCGCACGATATCGCGCGTCGCCGGATTAAGGAAAATCCCGATGCTCTCGCTGGTGCCGAGGATCGTGCCGACCAATGTAATCGACGGCTTTTCGGGCTCCTTTGGCTTGGGGGGCGTCCGAACCGCAACCGGAGCCACATAAGTTGGCGTGGCCGGGGGCGGCGGGCGGCGCGAGGGCGAGAAAATGGGCCGGTCCCGCGTGATCGACAGTTGCTTGAGCGGCAGCGCCCAAAGCGGATTTCCGGCGGGCGGACGGCTCTCGACGGCGGGATCCGGTGACCGCGCCGCCGTCCGCGCAGGAGCGGCGCCTCCGGAATTGATCGCGCGATCGGAGGGCGGCGCAGTGGTTTCCGCAGTCCCGACATAGGCCGCGATGCCGCTGACCACCGCGATGGCGGCGAGCAATGGATATGGGCGGCGCAATTTCATTTCGACCCCTGCCATTGCCCCGAAACCGAAATCACGACACGCAGTTTGCCTTCCGGCGTCACCGCGGGCGCCGCCGGGCCTTGCGCGACCAGCTGATCGATGAACAGGAACGGCATCCCGGCCTCAAGATCATAAAGCAATTGTTGCAGCGCCGGCTGCTCCACCTCGCAGTTCACCGTGACGCTGACAAAACCGTCCTTAGCCTGTGGTCCGTCCAAGTCCACCTGCGTGTAAAGGATATTGCCGCCAAGCCGAGTGATCGAACTCGCGACCCGCTGTAACAGATTGGCGCCCCCAACCGTCACGGTGGCGCCGTCGAGCAGCGGCGAGCCAGTGGCGACCGTATCGGCGTCCTTGCCCCGCCCGCGGGAAACAGCTGGGCTGCGGCCTTCCAGTTGGCTTAAAGTGGCGGCGGTCGCCGCCACCGCCTCACGACGTTGCAAAATTTCTGCGACCGTCGTCCAGGCGGTGATAGCGAACACCATGACGACGCCGGCGTAGAGAATCGCGGCGCCTGCGGGAAAACGCGTCAGGAAGGCGGTGAAAAGTTGAGACATGTTCATGTGCCCACCGCGAAAATCGGCTTGATCTGGGCTTCGATATGAAATCGTTCGCCGGGCTCTCCCGGAGTGCGCGTGGTGGGCGCGTAGAACTTCGCACGCATAAAATGCGGAGATTGCTCGATCAGACCAATGAGGGCCGCAGCGTCGCGGGTCACTCCGACGATCTGCAATTTGTCGACCTCGATTCGCAGTTCGGTGACATAGGTGTGATCGGGAAGGATTTGCGACAGCGCCTCGAGGACGATCACGTTCGACGGTGTCGACTGCTTGCGGCGTTCCAGCATGCGCTGCGCCGACACCGTGAATTCGGGGCTTGTGCGCAGCGCCGCACGGCGGGCGGCGATCTTCTGCGAAAGCTCCTGTTGTTGTGCGTCGAGACTGTCGAGAGCAAAGGCCGAATAGCCCATCGTGATCGCAGCCGCGAGCCCGCTGATCAGGAATACCGCCACAAGCGTACGCCGGATACGGTCGATTTCGAACATGCCGCGGGCGCTCTGCTCGAACACTTTCATGGGCGTCGAATGCGGCTGGACATCAACCGGAATGGTCAACACCGCGACGGATGCCACGCCAAGATCCGAGATAGCCTGCACATAGGGCGCCACAAGCGCCCGCGCTGTTGCGGCGATGACGAGCTCGATGCGATCGTTTGGCCCATAGGTCGGCGGTGTCCAGGCAAAAACCGCCTCTGCCGGGGACCACGGCGTAAGGCGGTCAATCTGAGCGCGGACAATGCCGTCAAGAAATTCGACGGCGCGTTTCGGCAACTCCAGTGGGCGAAACAGGAATCTATTTGCGCGCAGAACGATTTCAGCACGGCTGCCGCGCAGCATCTTTGCCCAATCGGCCGGCAGGCGATCCTTGATCGCGCCGCCCATGATGCGAATCCGGTGATCGGGCAGACGCGATGTTGGGCCAACGCCGGCTGCGTGCAGCCTGAATGTATCCGGCGCCTCCTCGATGATCCGCACCTCGTGGTTCGACTGAAACCGATGGAGCAACCCGTTGACCGTGCTGGCGACGGAATCGATCCATCGATTAAAGCCTTCCTGGATTGGAGGTAGGATATTCATCGCAATCCCCCGGCGCCCCGGCTCCTCCCGCTTGGATGCAAGTGTGTCAGCATACTACGCAACAGACAAGGCGTGACAAATGTCAATAATTTGTAACTGCCCAGGTTGTGCCTTTGCCGTCAACTGATCCGCAACGCGCTCATTTGGATTTGCGCGTCCTGCGTGAGGGCCTGGATGACGTTCCAGCCTTGCTT
>JAJPKK010000278.1 GCA_021323775.1 Hyphomicrobiales bacterium | reverse complement strand
AGGACCGCGCCACGGGTAGCAGAAGTTTCATGCGCTGCAGGTCGGGCCAGGCCCGGTGGAAAACTCTTTTGAATTTCGAGTGAGGCAGGACGTGAAAAGCGGCCAACCCGCGATCACTCGCGGCCTTGAGGCTTCTGCACCCACCCAAGATTCAAAAGAGGCTGTCTTTTCATGGCCGAGGGACAAGCCGCGATGCCGAGAATACCGCTATTCGACCCTTTGAGCACGCGACATCATCGCGGCGGGAACGGCAATTCCCAGCGACGACGCGGTCTTGGCGTTGACGACGAGTTCAAGATCGCCCCCGGGCTCGATCGGCAGGTCGCGAGGCTGCGCCCCCATCAGGATTTTGTCGACATAATCCGCAGCGCGCCGATACAGATCGGACAGGCTCGCCCCATAGGAGACGAGCCCGCCGGCGTCGACAAAATCCCGGAAGGTGTAGACGGCGGGCAATCGATGCGAAGCGGCTAATTGAATGACACGATCCTGATTGGTCTGGATGAGCGTGTCGCTGCCGACCACCAGCGCGCCCGCATCCCAGGACAGGGCCAGATCAAATGCCCGTTCTATGTCAGCGGCGACCCGCACATCGAAAACACGCGGCTCGACATTTAAGTCTCGCGCCGCCGCTTCGACCTCCTGCCATTCCGCCTGGCGCGATGGATTGGATAAGTTGGTAATCGCGGCGATGCGCGACATGTCCGGCAGCATCTCCTTGAGGATTTCGATGCGCTTGCGCTCCGCGCCGCGTGCTGAGGCGCCAAATCCCGTCATGTTTGGCGCTGGCCGATCCTCCCTGCGGGCAATCCCAAAGGGATCGCCGGCGGCGGCCATCACCACCGGTATGATCGCCGTGGCGGAGCGCGCCGCGAGCGCTGCAGGGGTGCCCCGCGTCACGATGACGTCGACCTTGAGGCTCGCCAATTCGTTCGCCAGTTCGGCAAAACCGGAATTGCGGCCGCTTGCGGAACGATATTCGAAGGTGAGGTTCCGCCCCTCGGCATAGCCGCGATCAAAAAGCACTTGCTGGAAGGCGGCAAAATTGACGTTGCGCTCGCGCGGGGCAGTGTCCAGAAACCCGATGCGATAGCGTCTCGCAGGCGAGACAGCGTACGAAGCCCAGGGCTGCGCAAGAAAGCCTGCGATCCCTGCTACAAATGCGCGTCGTCTCATTCGCTCCTCCCCGAAGGCCAGGTTGGCGCGGCCAGCTGGGCTTGTTGCCATTCCGTAGTCCACCTTTATGCGGCCTCGACGCCGGGCGCGCTTGAGTGGCTGCGGGTGCGGCTGAGTAAACGACGGTCTCCAAATTCCTTTCGCAGGTAACCGCAAAGGCGATCATCGCCGCATCAGGCTTTTGCGCGAGCATCCGCAAATGTCGGCTTTCCGACCATATACGCGCTTTCGGTCAAGTTGCTGTGCAAAAGTTTAACGCATGCTCCGCTATGCCTTCATCGCTCCGACGAATCAGCGGAAATCCCTTGGCGAAGTTTCGCGGAAGGATTGAAGCGATGGAGGCCGTTTGGGGAACTCTGCTGTCATTTCTTTTCGTTTTGGCTCTTGCGCTTTCGGGGCATGTCGAAACTCCCTCAAAGGAGCAAATTGAACAGATAGAAAAAGCTGAGAAGGAAAAGAAAGAACAAATTGAAAAAGCCGAGAAAGACAAGAAAGAGCAGATCGAAAAAGCAGAGAAGGACAAAAAGGAACAGGACAAAAAATCCAGACAGAAGGAGCCGGACGCCTGGCGGCTTCGTCCATGATGCGTCGGCCAGGATACGAAACGCCAGAATCGATTCCGGGCAAAGGACCGACCGAGGCCACGGCGCTCCCTCCCGTGCGGCAGTGTCGACCACGCACAATGTACTCGAGGCGCGGGAATGATAAAATTGGCTCGGATTGGTCTGGCGCTTGTGGTGCCGGGAGGGATCGCGGCGATTGGCGCGGCGCAGGCCGGCGATAACCCGTCATTGCGCGACAAGACGCCTGAGGCGCGGGCCAGCGATAAATCGTCATCGCGCAACAAGGCGCCTCAGACGCAGGCCGGCGACAAGTCGTTGTCGCGCAACAAGGCGCCTGAGGCAGAGGCCAGCGACAAATCGTCGTCGCGCGACGAGACGCGTGTGAACTGCCGTGCGCCTGATGCCCCTTACAGAAAGTATGAATGTCTTGACGCCTATCTGGGCCACGGATTTCTCGAGCGCCTCATCAACTACTACAGGCTTGAATGGGGCCACGACCAACCGCCGGCCGATCCGAATGCGCCGCCGGCGCGCCGGGCCGATTGGCCCGACGCACCGACGGCGACGCCGCCATATCCATTTACGGAATGGCCCTATGGCGGAACGACCTTGATCGGCGTCACCCGACCCTCTTCAGTGGACAGCCCGTTGATGGCGGCGCTCGCCAACACCTGGTTCGGCGAGGCGCTGAAGGCCGGCGATATGCAAATCTACGGCTGGATCAACGGCGGCGGCAACACGAGCACCAACACCGTGAAGCCGGGCGGCAACTGGCCGGCGTCCTATGATTTCACGCCCAACACGGACCAGCTCGACCAGGCCGTGGTCTATTTTGAACGCCTGCCGGATACGGTGCAGACCGATCACGTCGATTGGGGCTTCCGGCTTTCCGCGTTCTACGGCGAGAACTACCGCTATACGACTGCCTTCGGCTTGGCGAGCTATCAATTTCTCGGCCATAACCTTTATTACGGCTACGACTTTCCGATGCTCTATGGCGAACTCTACGCTCCGTATTTCGGCGCCGGTCTGCTGTTGCGGCTGGGGCGTTTCATCGCCATCCCGGACATCGAGGCGCAGCTTGCCCCGAACAACTACATGTACAGCCACTCGCTGACCTACACCTTCGACAACTACACCAATACCGGCGTCATCAGCACCCTGGCGCTCAACAGGAACTGGTTTCTGCAGGTGGGTTGGACCGTCGGCACCGACACCATGCCATGGCATCTGGGTCAGACCGTGCCCAATCCATTTCCAAATCCCATTTTCCCCGGCAGAACGATGCCCCGGGATCCGGGCGCCCAGCCTTCGCTCACGGCCGGCCTGCGCTGGCAGAGCGACAGCGGCCGGGATGCCGTCTACGTGGTGGAAAACGGCATCAATAACGGCGCCTGGGGATACAACAATCTTCAGTGGACGGGTTTAACTTGGTATCACCGGTTCAGTCCGAAATGGCATCTCGCGTGGGAAATCTACTCGCTCAGCCAGAAGAACGTGCTGAACATAACCGACCCGGCGGGCATCATCGCCAACGGCGGTTTTCCATTCACGCCGGCCAACGGGTTCAATTTCAACGCTCCATTTTTCGCACATTGCGCCGATCCGAAGCAACTCGCCTGCACTGCGCGAGCGTTCGCCGCGGTGATGTATTTGAACTATCAGTTCTCGCCGCTGGACAACGTCTCTTTCCGGCCGGAATTCTACGACGACATGGAAGGCCAGCGGACCGGCACAAAGACCCGTTACATCAGCATGGGCCTGGGCTGGCAGCACTGGTTTTCGCCGCAGGTCGAGCTTCGCCCGGAAGCGACCTATTATCGCGCGCTCGACGCTCCGGCCTTCAACGGCAACTTCAACGCGACCCCGGTCATCCCGCCCAACAAGAAAGATGCTCTGATCGTGGCGGCAGATCTGATCTGGCACTTTTAAGAGGCATATAAGACGCGGTCAGGTGGTAATCGGGCCGTGATCCCGTGCAGTATCGCCGCCTGCGAAGTTGTTCAAATGCGAGCCGTGCGGTTTTTCGGCCGCCGAGCCTGTGAGCTGGACAACCCCTGCATCGTCGCAGCCCGTTAGCGTGCAGGCGGCCGCGGGCCAGAAAAGAGGGGGCCGCGGATTGCGCGGTCAGAAAAAAAACGCGGCGGCCATTTGATCTGACGCAAATCAAGCGGGCTGATGCCGGCCAACTATACCTTATGGCGCCATTTATCTTCCGCTGCCCAAACACAGGCTTTCGCGTGCAAGGCCTGGCCCCGGACGACGATGTGTCCGATGGAGCCGACGATGTCTTTGTGGGCGTGACCTGCCTTGCATGTGGAAGGCTGCATTTCGTCAATCCGAAAACAGGCGAGACGGCAGGCGAACCCAGAGAATAAGGGCTCTTTTGAAAATCGAGTGGGTCAGGACGCGCAGGCGGCCCCGCCGCGATCACTCGCGGCCTTGATCGCTTGGATGCTCTTTGTCGCGGGCGGCGGCAGCCGGT
>JAJPKK010000084.1 GCA_021323775.1 Hyphomicrobiales bacterium | reverse complement strand
TGGTCGCCGAAGCCGATAGAAGTGAAGCTGTTCTCAACCGACGTCGAGCTGCTCAAGCGCAAGGGTCCTGAGCTCGCCGAGCAACTCAAGAAGATCAAGGGGGTCGTCGATGTCTTTGACGGGCTCGTCTTTACAGGACCGACCCTGAGCTTGAAAGTGCGGTCGCTCACGTCGGAACGATTTGGCCTCGCTGCGAGCGACATTGCAGCGGCTGTCAACACCGCAATGCTTGGCCAACGCGCATCGAGCGTCCTCGAAGGCGATCGCGTCGTGAGCATACGGGTGCGTGTCGATGCCGCGAATATCGAGGACGTCGCCAGTATCCGCGAATTGCCGATTCGCATGCCTGACGGCAATCTCATCAAGCTCTCGCAGGTCGCCGATGTAATCGAGATGCCTGGCCAGCTCGAAATGCGGCGCGAAGATCTGCGGCAGGATATTGCGGTAACGGCCCGCCTTGAAGGCCGTGATCTCGGCAGCGCGATGGCGGAGGTCCGGACCAGGTTAGGTGCAGACAGCTCTCTTTCGCCAGGAATGATCGAGTTCGGCGGCCTGTATCAGCAACAGCAGGAATCGTTTCGCAATCTGCTGCTCGTGCTGATCATGGCCGTTGTTTTGGTGTTCACGGTTCTGCTCATCGAATTCGGTTCCTTCGGCGAGCCGGTCGCTATTGTCTTCGGCTCTGTGCTGGCGCTGTTCGGTACGATCGTTGCGCTTTGGCTTACGGCTACGACTCTCAACGTCGTTTCTTTTCTCGGCGCCATCATCGGCGTCGGGATCGTGGCCAAGAACGGAATTCTCATGCTCGATCTCGTGGACCAGCTGCGAGCGGAAAATGCGGATATCGTGGAAGCTCTCGTACAATCGGGTCGGCGGCGTCTCCGCCCCGTGTTGATGACGTCATTTGCCGCGGCGCTCGGCATGTTGCCGCTAGCATATGGCGTGGGCTCCGGCGCAGATATGCTCAAGCCGCTCGCCATCGCGGTTATCGGCGCGCTTTGCTTTTCGGTGCTGTTTTCGCTGATCGCCACGCCGGTCGTGTTTTCTCTGCTCAAGTCAGCGAGACGCGAAGCCATCGACGATTCCCGACCGCGGCAGCCCGCAAGATAAGCGAGCCTGCCGGTCATCCGACGTTTGCCTGATCACATGGCCAACTTCGACTAATTTCCGGGACTCTGTGAGCCACGTCACCAGCCCGGTCCCGCAGCCGGCTGGTACAGGCGAGTGAAAGTCTTGACTCCATCCCTGGCACCCTTCAAAGGAAGGCCCCGAATTGGCAGCCGCAGTGAAATGGGTCCCTCCCTTTCGCGCATCTGTATGAGTGAATGAGCTACGTCCGTTCGAATGGAGGTAGTGGTGAAATGCTCCTGCGCGATTTCGGCCAACTCTGGCCGATTTCTCCCGCTGCCCGCAGTTGCCCTGGCTCTGCCGCCGTCCAACGCAACGCCTCAGGAAACGGCGGCGCGCCAGGCCCATGACCTTGCTGCTCGCGCCGCCGATGCGGCGCCGCAGATTTCCCTCTCCGACCAACCACCTCACGCCACGACGCGCACGACTGGCACGCCCGGCTCCACATGCCCGATGCGGCGCGCGTTCGGACATCCGCCCTCGACAATTCTTTGCAGAATGTCATTCGCGCGTTCTGGCGCGCAGCCGATCAACAGCCCGCCCGACGTCTGCGGATCGGTGAGAATCTGCCGGCGCCAATCCGGAAGCCCGCGCGGCAATATGATTGCGTCGCCATAGCTCATCCAGTTGCGGCCCGACGCCCCGGTCACGAGCCCCTCCTTTGCCAGAGTCGCGGCCTCGGCGAGCAGGGGCAGGTCGTCTGCGCGAATGACCAGCGAGACCTGCGATGCCCGCGCCATCTCCAGCGCGTGTCCGAGCAGGCCAAAGCCTGTCACGTCGGTGACAGCGTGGACAGACGGGTCCTTCGCAAGCTCAACCCCAATACGATTGAGCAGCGTTGTCGATGCCACCATCTCTTGATAAGCGTCGGGCCCAAGTACCCCTTTCTTCAGAGCGGCTGAGTAGATGCCGACCCCGAGCGGCTTGGTCAGGATGATCGCATCGCCCGGTTGCGCCGCAGAGTTGCGACGTACATGCTGCGTTCGGCACAGCCCGATCACCGCAAGGCCGTAGATCGGCTCCGGACAATCAATCGAGTGCCCGCCCGCCACTGGTATGCCCGCTGCCGCGCAGACTTCGCTGCCGCCTCTGAGGATCTGTCGCACCGTTTCGATCGGAACCTTGTCCACAGGCACCCCGAGGATTGCCAGAGCCATGATGGGGTTGCCGCCCATGGCGTAAATATCGGAAATGGCGTTGGTCGCAGCGATCCGTCCGAAGTCAAATGGATCATCGACGATGGGCATGAAGAAGTCGGTGGTCGCGATCACGCAGGTGCCGTCCTCGAGCTGCCAGACCGCAGCGTCGTCGCCTGTTTCGATGCCGACAAGAAGCTGACGAAAGCGGCCGGCGGCCGGATGATCGATCAGGAGCTGCTGCAGCACGGATGGCGCAAGCTTGCAGCCGCATCCTCCGCCATGCGCCAGACTGGTGAGGCGGACCTTTGGAACATTCATGCGCGCTTCCTCAAGCAATTATCCGGATAAGCCTTGAGCCTCGACACACGCGGGTGTGCAAGATCGCCAGACGATCTTGGCGGCGCCCGGTAAGTCAAGTGAGTCAGCACGCGCGGCCTTGGCTTCAGCTTAATTTCCAGCGGTTTGGACTCAACGCCGCTTTATGATCCAGAAGACATGGCGCCCGCCATTACATTCACGGCCTTGGAAGGCGGATCACTCGCTGGAGTTTATAGCTTGCTAACTCAATGGGAAAGCAGACAGCAAACCGGGGTTGCGGCGAGAAGACCCTGGGTGACGCCGCCGAAAATCCATTCGCCGAGCCTGCTGTGCCCGTATCCGCCGGCCACAATCAGATCGGCGTCAATCTTCTGCGCAACGCGGATCAGCTCGCCTGCGATCGATCCCGTCGCATGCTCCGGCTGGCGTATGGTGGCGGCGATGTGGTGGCGGGCGAGGTATCCGGCCACATCCTCGAGAGGCGTGTGCGCCGGCGTTTCATTGGCGCGACCGAGGATTTCAACAACCGCCACGGATACCGCCTTACGGATTAGCGGCAGCGAATCGCGCACCGCCCGGCGCGCTTCCCGCGTGTCCTTCCAGCCAACGACGACGCGCTCCGACTTCAGCGAATCCACGCCGCTCGGGACCACGAGAACCGGCCGGCCCGCCCGCAATATGACCGCGCCCGGATCGAGCGTACGATAAAGGTCTCCCGGCGGCCGGTCGCGTCCAATAATAAGGAGATCGGCGGCCCGCGCCTCTCTCACGAGGAATTCCGTCGGCGACTCGACGGCCGCCCGCCATTCCGTCGGCCGGCCCGGACCGGCAACCTTGCGGAAATGTTCTCCCACCTGAGCCAGCTGATCGGACATTTCTTGCAGCAAGCCTTCGGTCGGCTCGGCATTGACGATCACGCCGCCATACATCAGGGGCGGCGCCGGTTCGCAGGCGGTAGCGCCGATCAGCGTCGAATGAAACCGTTCCGCCAACCGGGCCGCCAGTCGAATGCGGTCATCACGCGGTTCCGCCACATCGACGTGCACCATCATGGCCGCAAATGACATTTGATCTCCATTCATGAGCTGCATTCATAAGCTGCGCGAGCGCTGGCGTATCGACGGCGTCGCGGCCGCGGCTTCCGCTGCCGCCACATGGGCCTTCACGGTCATGAAGCTGTCGGGGCTCACGGACATGGAGTCGATGCCGCACGCGACCAGGAACTCGGCAAATTCCGGATGGTTGCTCGGCGCCTCGCCGCACAGCCCGACTTTGGCGCCAGCCTTGTGGGCCTCGCGGACAACGCTCTCGATCATCCACTTCACCGCGTCGTCCTGCTCATCGAACAGCTTGGCCAGATCGCTCGAGTCGCGGTCCACGCCCAGCGTGAGCTGCGTGAGGTCGTTGCTGCCGATCGAGAAGCCATCGAAGCGTTCGGCAAACGCCTTCGCAAGGATGACGTTCGAGGGAATCTCGCACATGACATAGACTTCAAGGCCGTTCTGCCTGCGCTTAAGGCCATTGTCGGCCATGACCGCGAGGACGCGATCCGCCTCCGCGGTCGAGCGACAGAACGGAATCATGACGACGACATTGTTGAAACCCATCACCTCGCGCAGCCGTTGGATGGCTCTGCACTCGAGCGCAAAGCCGGCCTGGTAACGTGGCGAGTAGTAACGCGAAGCGCCGCGGAAGCCGAGCATCGGATTTTCCTCCTTGGGCTCAAACGCGGCGCCGCCGATAAGGTTCGCATATTCGTTAGTCTTGAAGTCGCTCATGCGGACGATGACCGGCTTCGGGTGGAACGTCGCCGCGATCCGCGCGAGACCGCGCGCGAGCCGGTCGACAAAGTATTCCGTCTTGTCCGCATAGCCTCGGGTCAGCTCGGCAATCGCGCGCTTGGCCTCCCCGTCGGTCAGCGCGTCGTAATTTACGAGAGCCATCGGGTGGACCTTGATGTGGTGACCGACGACGAATTCCATCCGCGCGAGACCGACGCCATCTGCAGGGAGCCGCCACCAGCGGAAGGATGCAGCCGGGTTGGCGAGATTAAGCATGACCTGCGTGCGCGTCGCCGGGATGCGCGCGAGGTCGATGGCCTCCGCTTCGTAGTCCGCACGCCCCTCATAGACGAAGCCCTCATCGCCTTCTGCACAGGAGACCGTCACTTCCTGCTCGTCGTGCAGCACATGGGTCGCGTCGCCGGTTCCCACGATCGCCGGCAGGCCAAGCTCGCGGCTGACGATCGCGGCGTGAGACGTGCGGCCGCCGTGATCGGTTACGATCGCTGCAGCACGTTTCATGATCGGGACCCAGTCCGGATCGGTCGCCTGCGTCACCAGGATCGCTCCGTCGACGAAACGGCCGATCTCGCGCGGACTTTCGATCAGGCGGACGTGGCCCGACACGACCGCGTCGCCGATGCTGAGTCCCGAGACCAGCTTCCGGCCCTTCGACTTGATGCGATAGGATTTGAGGGCGCTTGCCTCCTTGCGGGATTGCACGGTTTCGGGTCGCGCCTGGACGATGAAGACCTCGCCGGTCTCGCCATCTTTGGCCCACTCCATGTCCATGGCGCACCCATAGTGGGCCTCGATCGCGCAGGCCCAGCGGGCGAGCGTGAGGATATCCTTATCGTTCAGCACGAAGGCGGCGCGTTCTGCCTTTGATGTCGGGACGTTGCGCGTCGAGCGGTCGGCGTCCGGCGCATAGATCATCTTCTGGGCCTTCTCGCCGAGCCTTTTCTCGACGACCGGCACGAGCGCGGGCTGCGACAAGAGCGGCTTGAAGACCTGATACTCGTCCGGATCGACAGCACCCTGTACGACGTTCTCTCCAAGGCCCCACGCGGCATTGATGAGCACGATCCTGTCGAAGCCGCTCTCGGTATCGATAGAGAACATGACGCCCGCCCCGCCGAGGTCAGAACGCACCATCTGCTGCACCCCGACCGAAAGCGCGACCTTCAGATGGTCGAAACCCTGGGCGTTCCGGTAGCTGATCGCCCGATCCGTGAAGAGCGACGCGTAGCAACGCCGGCAGGCGTCCAGAAGCGCCGCCTCTCCGCGGATGTTGAGATATGTCTCGTGCTGGCCGGCGAAGCTTGCGCCCGGGAGATCCTCGGCCGTCGCACTTGACCGCACGGCCACGTCGCCGTCACGCCGGCCGGTGCGCCGGCAAAGTTCCGCGTACGCGCTTCGAATCGCTGCGGCGGCGCCCTGCGGCCAGGCTGCTCGCAGGAACGCCCGCCTGATCGTGGCGCCGGCTTCGGCAAGCGGGACATGGCCGGCCGAGAGGGCCGCGAGCGAACCGGCAATCACTTCCCTCAAGCCGTTTGCCTCGACATATTGCCAGTAGACCTGTGCCGTCGTCGCGAACCCGGGCGGGACACGCACGCCGCTCGCCCCGAGGTGGCGCACCATTTCGCCGAGCGAGGCGTTCTTCCCGCCGACACGCGCTACGTCGTCGCGTCCTGAATTTTCTAGCCAGATCACGTCTTGGACCGCTTCGGTCATGGCGTCCACCTTGCACAATCACGGCGACTTGCCCCGTTAGGCGCCGGCAGCCCGTTCGGTTCCGTTCCATTCGTGTGGCTCGAATCATTCGCCACGGCCACGCCCGCGTGCGGCGCAACACCCGAGCGGCGAGAATCTACGCCGGCCGGCGGCGGGAATCTTTGATCTCAATTAAATTTCGGCCGGAGCGGCACGACGCGCCAACGTCGCAGGCCGGGCAAAGCGACGCCCGCCCGCCAAGCGCCTAACCACCAGGCTCGGCACGCATCCTGCGGCAAGCTCAGGGAGCGGCCATTGCCATTCTACGACGCTCGTCGATCAAAGTCCGCTTCCGGGCGAACTTCCTTTGCGGCCGGCCTGGTTCGGCCGCTTGCCGGATAGATTACCGAGGCGCCTCAGCGGTCTTGCGCCACTGCGGCCTTTGCCTTGCGATAACGAGCCCATCCGTTCTCCCGGAGACGACAGGCGTCGCACTTTCCGCACCCGAAGCCCCATTCGTGTCGGACAGTTCGGTCACCTACATAGCACGTGTGCGTGCGCTCTACGATGAGATCGACAAGCGCGCCTCCACCGAGCTTCTCGGCCAGGCTCCATGTCTCGGCTTTATCGATCCACATCAGTGGAGTCTCAAGGACCAGTCGCGCTTCCATGCCGAGATTAACAGCGACTTGGAGCGCCTTAACGGTGTTGTCGCGGCAGTCTGGATAGCCTGAGAAGTCGGTCTCGCAAACGCCAGAGACGACGCGCGCCAGGCCGCGCTGGTGTGCGACGATGGCGGCGAATGTCAGAAACACGAGATTTCGACCAGGCACAAAGGTTGCAGGCAGACCGTCCGCTCGTTTGCCAAACGGCAGATCGGCGGTGAGCGCGCTCACACTGACTTGCCCTAGAACATCGAGGTCGATGAGGTGGTCTTTGCCGAGCCTGCCGGCCCAGATCGGAGACACCTCGGCAAGGGCTCTCAGTATGGGTAGGCGGCACTCCAGTTCGATTTCGTGCCGCTGGCCATAGCGAAAGCCGATCGTCTCGACGTGATCAAAACGAGACAGCGCCCATGCCAGGCATGTCGTCGAGTCCTGCCCGCCAGAGAATAGTACAAGGGCGCCATCGGCCACGGCTACCTCCAAGACTTGGGAACGACATCACAAGTCGTTGCCGTCGTATTCGGCCCAGCAGTCTTGCGTCTCGTAGACAGTCACAACCGACAGCTTTGGAAGGAGCGGTTTCATTCTCCTCCAGATCCATATTGCGATATTTTCCGCAGTCGGAATTTCGAGTCCGCTCACGTCGTTCAGACATTGATGGTCAAGCTGAGCCAAAAGCGGCGCAAACTCTCTCTCGACATCGAGAAAATCAACCACGAAGCCGGTCGAGGGCTCGACGGGTCCTTCGAGCCGAAGCTCGACCCGGTAGGAGTGGCCGTGCATCCGATAGCACCGATGGGATGGCGCGACGTTGGGGAGCCGATGAGCGGCCTCGAAAGAGAATGCCTGCGTAATTCTCATGGAATGCCGATCAGTTTGTGCGTCTGAAGGCTCAATCGCCACCGCGGATGTTGGAGACAGTATGCAACCGCCGCCCTCGTGTTGGCGATGCGGTCGGCTCCATCCATCGGCTGGAGCCAAAAATGGCGGAACGACAGATCTTGCAGGCTATCCGGCGACAACCCATCCTGTGGGTAGACCAGCTTCAGTTCGTCTCCCTCCTTCACGACGAGCGGCGCGCGCGCCTTTGGGCTGACGCAGACCCAATCGAGGCCAGAGGGCGGGCGAATCGTTCCGTTGGTTTCGACAGCAATCATGAAGCGGCGTTGATGCAACGCCGCGATGAGATCATCATCGACCTGCAGAAGCGGCTCGCCGCCGGTGAGAACGACGAAGCGGCCGCGGATGTCGTCGCCCCAGACCCGGGCGATCACAGTCGCCAATTCCTCCGCGTCAGAAAAGCGGCTTCCAAGATGGCCGTCCGTACCGACAAAATCGGTGTCGCAGAACGTGCATACCGCGTTCGACCGATCGCTTTCGCGGCCTGACCAAAGATTGCATCCGGAAAATCGACAAAACACTGCGGCGCGCCCTGTCAGAGCGCCTTCCCCTTGAAGCGTCTTGAAAACTTCCTTGACAGCGTAGCTCATGGAACGCGCTCTGTGCCGCGACGTAGAAGTGACACTGCCGATTTAGCTCTTCGGCTCGGCATATGAAAGCGATGCAAGAAGCCGGTCATCCTCGCGATGAAAGCCGCCCCTCTCGCCGGTCGCCGGCCCCGAAAGGGCGGCGATGATCGGCTTGCGACGGACGGCTTCATGACCGGGAACAGCCGCTCATGCGGATCGCCGCCAGGCGCCTCGTCGACGCGCAGCAAACACCACGCCAATGCGGCGTGACAACCACGTCGATCAATGGCTCACGGCGCACCCGTCAGGCATTCCGCAGCAATTCGCAGCAGAGCGAGACCATGCAGTCGGGCGGCATCTGCCGCCATAATCCCGGTGAAGGCGCCGCCGGTATCGATGCCGATGCGCAAGCGCGCCGGTCCAAGTGCAGGCTTCTTGGGATCATCGGGATTGGAGGTAGCTCCGGAACCGCAAAAAGTCCAGATCTTCTAAATAAGTTATTGTAACTAATAGAAGATTTGCTAGAAATCCAGTCAGACGTCAACGCCGTCTCGCAGGGACGAGTCGGGGGAAGCATGGAACATCGCACGTATCGAGACTTGCACGCACATATCGCCGCTCTGGAGCAGAAGGGCCTTCTGGTCCGCGTGAAGCGCCCCATCAACAAAGACACCGAGATGCACCCGCTGGTGCGCTGGCAATTTCGCGGCGGCATTCCGGAATCAGAGCGCAAGGGATTCTTGTTCGAGAACGTGATCGACAGCGCCGGCCGCCGCTATGACATTCCGGTGGCCGTCGGCATCCTCGCCTCCAACCGGGAGATCTACAGTCTCGGCATCGGCTGCAAAGTCGAGGATATCAAGAAGCAATGGGACTACGCCGAGCAGCATCAGATCGAACCGGTGCTGGTCGCAAACCCGCCTTGCCAGGAGATTGTTGTTGAGGGCGAGGCGCTCAACGCGCCGGGAAAAGGCGTCGACGGGCTGCCGATTCCGATCTCTACGCCCGGCTTCGACAACGCGCCTTACGCATCCTGCTCAATGTTCATCTCCAGAGATCCCGATACAGGCCGTCAGAACATCGGCAACTATCGCGCCATGGTCAAAAGCCCGACCCGGATGGGAATGAACCCGGAGATCGAGCTTAACCAGGGCATCCACGAGCACTGGCTGAAATACAAGGCGCGGGGCGAGAGGGTGCCGGTGGCGCTCATGCTTGGCGCGCCGCCCGCGATCACCTTCGCGTCGGTCCACAAGCTGCCAAAGCATCTCGATGAGATCGCGGTCGCCGGCGGGCTGGTGGGCGCGCCGATCCGCGTCTGCAAGGCGAAGACCGTCGATCTCATGGTGCCGGCCGAAGCCGAGATTGTGATCGAGGGCTATCTCGACACCGAGTGGCTCGAGCCCGAGGGCAGCTTCGGGGAATCACACGGCTACATGAACCTCAAGGAGTACAATGCCTTTATGGACGTTACTGCGATCACGCGCCGCCGCGACGCCGTGCTCGTCTCGATCATCAGTCAGGTGACGCCAAGCGAAAGCAGCCTGATCAAACGGGTCGCCTACGAGCCGGCGTTCCTGCATCACCTGCGCCACCACCTGAACATCAGCGGCGTCACCCGCGTATTCATGCACGAGCCGCTCACAAACTTACGCAAGCTCATCGTAATCCAGTTGCGTGCAGATACGCTGGAAGCCGAAGTCTGGCGCGCGCTCTATGGCGCATCGGCCTTCTCATCGTCGGTGGGCAAGATCATCATCGCGGTCAACGAGGACATTGAGCCAGAAAATCTCGACATGTTGTTCTGGGCGATGTCGTACCGCATGCGGCCGCACCAGGACCTGCGCATTCTGGATCACAAGGACATGGGCCATGGGCCCCGCACCGGGGCGGACGACAACCACTATGAGGCGACCGATTCGGCAATGCTGATCAACGCCATGGTCAAGCGGCCCTATCCGCCGATCTCGTTGCCGGCCAAGCCGTACATGGAAAACGCCAGGGCGATCTGGGAGGAGCTGGGGTTGCCGCCGCTCAAGCCTGAAATGCCGTGGTACGGCTATTCGCTTGGTCAGTGGCCGGAGGAATTTCAGCTCGAAGCCGATCGGGCGGTGCGGAGCGAGTACTGGACGACCGGCGAATTGCTCAAACAGCGCAGGCGCAACGACAAGCGCTTGAACGATCCCTATCTGTCGCTGTGACAGTGCTGGTTTGGGCGGGGGCGGTCCGCCTTCATGCCTGCTGTGCAGCAGGCCCGGGCGGCGGCCTCTGGCCGGCCAAGATGACCCTGCGCGCAGGCTCAAAGAGCCCCCATCTGAACTGGTGAACCGCCCGCCGCCGGCCAGCGACATATTACCGAGGATATGCACCGACGCAGGTTATGGAGACGCAAATGCTTGCCGGCGAACCGTCATACTTCGATTTTCTGATGAGGAACCGCGGCCTCCGCGGCGCCCGCGTTCCGTTTGCCCAGGCCGCGGGCGTGCTGCCCGAACTGGCCAGTGCGGTCCGCATCGCGCGAGCAAGCGGGCGCGTCGCAACGAATGCGCCCAGCCAAATCGTTCGGTGAATGGTTCAATATGACCGGAACGCGTTACTGACGCTTCACTTCGTTCCTCGTTCTGCGTTCCTCGTTCTGAAATATCGCAGGTCCGGCGGCGGCTGGTCCTTTTTGGCAGGCATCAGGAGGCCGTCGGCGCGCAGGATGTACATTTGCTTGCCGATCGCGATCAGCTCTGACCCTTCGACACAACTTGCTTCGCGCCAGAGGGGGTGCGGATCTGCGCTGTGCACGTATCTTTTGTCCACAGTCCAGGGCCGCGTCAAAGCATGGTCGATCACGGTGACTTCGTCGTGAATCACCTTCTGATCGGCTTTGTCGATGTAGAATCGCTCTCTGAAAATAGACTGATTGTCAAAGTGGAGGGGGAGGCCGGTGGCGTCGTAGACACGCGGGCCCTTGAAGCCGCGTGTTTCCGCCTCCAGCACGTCGTAGTTGCCGTCGCCGTCCTCGTCGATCCACCTTCCGATCGAATAGCCCGCATAGCTCGGCTCGATCTCCCTCGGCCACTCGCGGCCGTCGGTGAAGATGCGGCGAACCTGTGTGCCGATCAAAATGTAAGTGGTATCCGGCGTAACCACGAATTCCAGCGGCCCGAATGTCATCATATGCGGCATGCCGGTGGGCATGCAGCGGGCGCGGTCGAAATTGTTGCCCTGGCCGCCCGCAGCCTGGTCGGCGATGCTGTCCTCCAGAACTTTTTGATACTCGGGGGTGAGCGGCGCCTCCTGTCCCCGTCCCCAGGGCTTGGTCTGGTCGAATGACGGCTGGCCGCCCGGCGTGCGCAGACCGGAAGGGGAAACTACGGAGACCGCCGGAACCCAGCGCTCCCACGCACCTTTCCATTCGGGGTATTTCGCACGATCGGCCGCTTCGGCGCCGCTGCAGGTCATCACAAAAGCGCCGCTGGCCATTCCAATCGCACAGATCAATTTTCGGCAAAGCATGTCACACCTCCCTTGAGTCGTTTTTTGTGGATCGTCAGCCGGCAGCAGTTGTGGTCGATCCCGGCGCCGTCGAACTTGATTTCAGACGGCGTCCCCGAAATTGCCGCTCCTCTCGATTCGCCCCACATCGGCGCGTCCCGCAGGCGCGTCCTTGACTTAAACCTACACTGACTGCCTGCGGTCCTGGAAGGGGCGCGGCGGCGGACCACGGACGATTCCTCACGATGCCAAACGGGTCAGCTAGTTGAAATGGCGCCGCCGTGCGCACTTACCTTCGCTCGAATGAAACGACCAGGTTGCCGGCGCACGAAACTCGGCAAGGCGGATTCTGCCGCAGCCGGCGCGTGTGTGGCTTGCCAAACATTCTGAAGCAGGGTGCGAGGCTATAGGGAACGCCTGCCGGAATCCTGGCGTTCTGAAAGGAGCCTGCCAGGCAGCGACGACCCGATCGGGACTGGCTGACTGATTGACGAGGCTCGAGCGTTCCGCCTGCGGAGATGACGCCATGACCGTGACGCGATCGGCGGCGAGGCTCGCCATTGCAAGTGCGCTGCTCTCGACGGCGGCGGCGGCATTCGATAACGGACAATGGAAAGACGTTCCCGATCAGGTGCGATCCTGGTTCAAGTCCCTCCGCAGCCCCAGCGGCATACACTGCTGTGACGTTGCTGATGGACATCGCACCGATTGGGAGATTCGCTCGACCGGTTACTACATTCCAAACCCCATCGATCCTACAGGCGAATGGATTCCTGTGCCTCCCGGAGCAGTCGTGCGCAACGCCGGCAATCCGGTCGGTGAGGCCATCGTGTGGTGGAATCCGGTCGCCATTGACGAAGATCAGACCGGCGTTTTCATTCGCTGCTTCGTGCCCGGCGACGGCGCGTGAGAGTCAAAGAGAAAGGTCAAACGGAAACATCGCAGCGTGGGCGCCCTTCGAGGGTCTCAGAGCGAAGCATGCCAACCGCATCATTGCGCTCCAAAAACGGGCGATCCGGCCAACAGCTCGCCGCATGTGAAGAGCTTCCTCAAGCTGGGATGTCTGTTTGGCGACGTCTTTCTTCATTCAAAGCTCTATGCCAAGCGCCTTGAGGGCGGGAGCGAGTTCGGGATCGAGCCGGACCGCCTCTTTGAAGTCGCGCACAGCGCGGTCGTTTTTGCCCTTCGCCCGGTACGCGCGTCCACGGTTATCGTAGGCATTGGCGAGTTTGGGATCGAGCCTGATCGCTTCCGTATAATCTGCGATAGCGCGATCGTTATCGCCCTTCGCAGCATAGGCCAAACCGCGATTATTATAGAAAGCCGCATATTTCGAATCGAGGCGGATGGCTTTGGTATAGTCGGCGATCGCGCGCTCATAGTCGCCCTTGGCGCGGTATGCGCGTCCACGATTGGCGTAGGCGCTCGCGACCTTGGGATTGAGCCTGATTGCTTCGGTATAGTCGGCGATTGCGTGGTCGTTGTCGCCCTTGGCGCCGTACGCAACGCCACGATTATTGTAGGCGATCGGGTACCTGGGATCGAAGCGGATAGCTTCAGCATACTCAGCGATGGCGTGGTCAATATCGCCCTTGGCGCCGTAGGCGAAGCCGCGCGAGAACGCATATTTCGGATCGAGTCCGCTCCCCTCCCTGGAATAATCGATAATGCGATCGACCTCGCCCTTCAGAAGGTGTTCTATATTCTCGCCGCCAGCCATCTGAGGATTGGATGCAGCAAGGCCGCGCTGCCGTTCGCGTTTGCGGATGAGCGCGCTTGCCTGAGCAAATGCATCCCTCAGATTCGCTGTGCGGCGCAACGCGATATTGAAGAAGGCATCGCCGAAATAGGTCCAATCGTTTCCGTTTTTGCAGCCGAACGACGAATGATCGGCGTCCGCGGCAGTAATGACCAGCGTGTCGGGATCCGCGAGCGGACGGACGAAAACTCCCGAATAGCACGCCGAAATGATGACGACGCGGCGCCGCACCGGCGTGTCGTCAAGCGCGGTGACCAGATTTAACGGCGATAGCGTCTCGTCGCGGGTCCCGGCCTTCACCTCAAGGCCCGCCTGAGAGCCATGCGATGTCAGGATCACGAACAGGATGTCGTTTTGAACATCGATGGCCTTCGCGGCCGATTGCAATGCGGCGGCGAGCGTCTCGCGTGTCGCATCCTCGCGGCTCCTCGTATTGGCGCGGACGATGGACGGCGCGGCGCCGAAGCGCTCGGCTACAATGCGGGCGGCGCCCTTTGCTTCGCTCTCGAACACGTTCTGATCGCCGTACAGTCCAAATGACACAACGGCGGCCTTCGGCGTGAACTCGGCGCCGTATGACACCGACGCCGGCGCAATAGCAAAGAATAAGGCAACCAGCCGCGATGCTCGCCGAATACCGCCCGTGCGATGTATTGCCATGCGTAACCCCGTCGCCGTCTTCATCTCCCGAATCCATAACCGCGCGTTACGGCGTCATCCCCGTTTATTCCGGGTAACAAGGCGTGCGCAGCGCAATTCACTTGCGCCTTGGTTGCTGGTTTTCGAAAGTGCTGTGAACCTCGAGAGGTAAGCATATCGCCTTCCAAGCTCTGCGTCGGCGATGCTTATTCTCATGGTTGCCCAGAATAAAGTCGGAAAATCAAATTCCGTTCCGGCGCGGGTGCTCTCGCATGCGCAGCGATACTCGGAACCGAACGCAGCGGGGAAAGACTGTGCCGGTTGGCCCAAAAAGGCTCTAACCCAGCCTTAATCTGTTTTGCCGCGCAACGTCGAATAACCAATGTCATGCATAACCGCAGTCAAACGGCGACGCGGCGCCCGCTGGTTCCGTTCCCCAAGAGCGGCTCGCAGGCGGCCGCTCAAAAAAACCAGTCGCGTGGAAAGAACATTCAACGCGTTTGTACGTTTACAAACCACTCAACACGAAAGCGGAACGATTTCCGCAGGAGATAAAAGCATGTGGAACTCTACAAAGTACTCAGCGATAGCAGTCCTCGGCGCGGGTCTCGCAGTTGCGGCCGCTAGTCCGGCTTCGGCGCAGTGCGGGCTCGGCTGGGGCTACGGTTACGCCGGCTACGGCGGCTGCGGCGCTTACGGTTACGCGCCGATCTACGGCTCCGTCGGCTGGGGCGGCTGCGGCGCTTACGGTTACGCCGGCTGGGGCGGCTGCGGTGCTTATGGATACGCGCCGATTTACGGCTCCGTCGGCTGGGGCGGCTGCGGCGCTTACGGCTACGCTCCGGTTTATGGCTATGGCGGCTGCGGCGCTTACGGTTACGTCGGCTGGCCCTCGTATGGTTACTACGGTTACGCGCCGGCTTACGGGTACGCTGGTTATTGGGGCTGCCATGCGCGTCATCGCGTGCATGGCTACGGCGGTTACGCGTTAGCGTACATGCCCCGGCATTATCGGTCGGGTTACGCTTATGCGGCCTACACCCCACGATATAATCGGCTTGCCTATGGCTCCCACCATCATCGGCAGCTTTACGCGTCCGCGCATGGCCTGCGGCACCACCTGCTGGCTTCTGTGAAGCAGAGCACGCGTCACGGATAAAATCATCACATCGCGCGCTTCGCACGAAGCGCGCGAAATGTTGAAAAACAACCGCCGCACGCCGGCGCAAAGAGTACTCGAAATAAAAGAGTACTGGAATATAAACGAAAGCTGGCGAGCGCTGTGGATCCACGGCGCTCACTTAAAGCGGGATGCTCTTCCACATGAGCGGGGCCATGGGATACGCAAATGCGGTCCCGTGTAATTACTCACCCCGCATGCGCCGGTGGCGCACCGGCAACCACGGCCGCGGCTTGTGCCAGAGCGTCGCGGATGGCAGTGAGGGCGCTCCGGCCGTTGCGGCGGCC
>JAJPKK010000150.1 GCA_021323775.1 Hyphomicrobiales bacterium | reverse complement strand
TCGCTTGGCAAATTCCAAGCCCGGCTGGAATGCACAATCCCTATGCCATGCACAGCTTTCTTGAACTTCCACACTGCAAAATCACCCACGTGAATTCACGAAGACCCAATTATTGCATGCCCGTTGAGCCGAATCCTCCAGCGCCGCGCGCAGTTGCATCGAGCGCGGGCGCTTCAACAATCCGGGGGCGCGCCACCGGCGCGACGACGAGTTGCGCGATGCGCATCCCGCGGGTAACGGCAAATGATTCCGCCCCGAGGTTGACCAACATCACCATGACTTCGCCGCGGTAATCCGCATCGATGGTGCCGGGCGCGTTGAGCACCGTGACGCCGTGGCGAACCGCGAGGCCGGAGCGCGGCCGCACCTGCCCCTCGAAGCCGTGAGGCAGTGCAATCGCAATGCCGCAGGGGACAAGACCACGCTCGCCGGGCGCGAGGGTCATCGGCGCCGCCGACGGGACCGCAGCCAGGAGATCAAGCCCAGCCGCATGCGCGCTCTGATAGGACGGCAGCGGCAGGCCGGCGCCGTGCGGCAGGCGCAGGATTTGCAGTTCCACGTCCATCATTTCGCCGCGGCCGCAAGCGCCGCGGCAATGCGGGCGATGAGCTTGTCGGCGACGATCTGCTTGTCCTCCCTGGGCCAGGATTCGACGCCGTCGCGGCTGACAAGATGCACGCTGTTGCGATCCCCGCCCATGACTTCGCTGCCCGGCGAAACATCGTTGGCCACGATCCAATCGCAGCCCTTGCGGTCAAGCTTGGCGCGCGCGTTCTCGATGACGTTTTCTGTCTCGGCCGCAAAGCCGATGACAAGGGCCGGACGCATCGATTTGCGATGCGCGACGGTCGCCAGGATATCTGGGTTTTCGATGAGGTCCAGCTTTGGCGTCCCGCTCGTTCCCTTTTTCAGCTTTTGGGCGCCCGGCGCGGCGACCCTCCAGTCCGCCACCGCGGCGGCAAACACTGCGACGTCGACCGGCAGCGCCCGTTCCGCCTCCGCAAGCATTTCGCGCGCGCTTTCCACTTTGACGACCGTCACGCCGGGCGGATCGGCAAGCGCCACCGGACCCGTCACCAGGGTCACGTCCGCGCCCGCCGCGGCTGCGGCGCGGGCGATGGCAAAGCCCTGCTTCCCGGATGACCGGTTGGCAATATAGCGCACCGGGTCGATCGGCTCCTGCGTCGGCCCGGCCGTGACAAGCACGCGTCGCCCCGACAATCCGGCGCCCTGATATCGGCTGATCAGGCGGGCCTCGACGGAGGCGACGATTTCCAGCGGCTCCGCCATCCGGCCGACGCCTGCTTCGCCCGGCTCGGCCATCTCGCCTGCGTTGGGACCGACCACCGCGACACCGTCCGCAACGAGCTGCGCAAGATTGCGTCGGGTTGCGGCATGGCTCCACATATGCGGATTCATGGCCGGCGCGATCAGTACAGGCTTGTCGGTCGCCAGCAGCACCGTGGAGGCGATGTCGTCCGCATGGCCGCCCGCCATCTTGGCCATCAGATCGGCCGTGGCGGGCGCGACAACCACGAGGTCGGCATCGCGGGCCAGCCGAATGTGGCCGACATCGAATTCGGCGCGCCAATCGAAAAGGTCGACATGGACCTGCCCGCCTGCGATGGCGCCGGCCGAGAGCGGCGTGATGAATTCCTGCGCGGCTTGCGTCATGACGACCCGCACCTCGGCCCCGCGCTCTTTCAGGCGACGGATCAGGTCGAGCGATTTATAGGCTGCGATCCCGCCGCCGATGACGAGGAGGATGCGCTTGCCTTGGAGAGAGCGCTGGTCGTTGGTGTTCATCTGTTCAGTGCTGGATCACTCTGCAGCGTCGCAGAGGCGGACATCGAGTTCGCGCTGAAGCGCCTTGAAGGCGGCTTCGAGACGATCGAGCCGGGACGCATGGTCGAGGCGGAACAAGCGATCGACCTGTTCGCGATGCCAGCCGAGACGCCGCGCAAGCTCCGCTCTGGTGACGCCGCTCTCGCGCAGCACGATATAGAGTTGCGCTTTGAGCGCGGTCAGGGCCGGTAATTTCACAAATCTGCTGCTGCGCCCCGCCCTGCCCGGAGGGACAAGCGGCGGGAGCGCTTCCCCATAGCTGATCCGTGCGGCGATCGCCTCCTCGATGGCGCTCGTGGCGGCGTGCTGAATTTCCTCCTGCGTCTTGCCGAAGGTTGTCACCTCCGGGAGCGCAGGGCAAGTGACCAGAAAAGTGTCGTTATCGTCAGGCGTGAGCTTGATCGGATAGCCGAGCATCACTTGAGGCTTAAATCCTTAAGAATCTTGTTTACCAGTCCGGTGCCGAGTTCTCTTTGGCCATGCATCGGCAGTTGGGATTTCCGTTTCCGGCGAATGACGGTCAGATAGCCGCTGCCGCCCCGGTGAGTTTCGAACCTGCAGCCTTTCGCTGCCAATAGCTTTTTCAGTCCCGACGCCTTCATAAATATGGCTATTCCACAAAATCGTGGAAGTCAACATATATGTTGAGTCCAGATTGGCTGTTGAATGAAGGGTCCCTGCCGCAATGGCGAGACGGCCGCCGCGGATGCACCAGCATTCGCGATGGCCCAAATCCACAAAGGGCGCGAGTTTCCTATTTCACAAAAATCCCCCACGCCAGCAGCGCCGCGATCACCCACAGCGCGATCGTTTCCCGGCGCCGGCGCCGCTCTTCCCTCTCTCCGAGAGCCGCGAGGGTCTCGGGCGCCAGCGACACGCCATTGCGGGTCGCGAGGTCGATCTGCTCCGCGATCCGCAGCGCCCGCTGGAGCAGGGAAGGGATGCGCGCAAGCAACTGGCCGGCTTCGCCCACCCCGCGGGCCGCCCCTTCGAACTGGCCGGCAGGGCCTAGATTGCGCGTGATCCATTGGCGTACGACGGGCTCGGCGGTGGTCCAGATGTCCAGCCGAGGATCGAGCGCACGGGCCACGCCTTCGACCACCACCATGGTCTTCTGCAGCATCAGGAGTTCCGGCCTGGTGCGCATGTCGAACAGGCCAGTCACCTCAAATAAAAGCGTCAGCAGCTTCGCCATCGAGATGTCCTCGGCGGTGCGATTGTGGATCGGCTCGCCGATCGCCCGGATCGCCTGCGCAAAGCTCTCAACCGAATGATGCGCGGGCACATAGCCGGCCTCGAGATGCACTTCGGCGGTGCGGCGATAGTCGCGGGTGATGAAACCGAGCAGGATCTCTGCGAGGAATTGCCGTTCTTGCGGGCGCAGCCGCCCCATGATGCCGAAGTCGACCGCCACCAGCCGCCCTTCGGAGTCAACGAACAGATTGCCCGGGTGCATGTCGGCGTGAAAAAAGCCGTCGCGAAGGGCGTGGCGCAGGAAGGTCTGGATCAGGGCGCGGCCGAGCTTCGCGAGGTCGAAACCCCTTGCGGCCAGCGCCTTGCGGTCGCCAAGCGGCGTGCCGTCAATCCATTCCATCGTCAGCACGTTGCGCGCCGTGTAGTCCCACTCCACCTGCGGCACCCGGAAATCCGGATCGTCCCTGGTGTTTTCCGCCATTTCTGAAAGCGCCGCCGCCTCGAGCCGCAGGTCCATTTCGAGCGCGACTGAACGCGCCAGGGTCTCGACCACTTCCACCAGCCGCAGCCGCCGTGCTTCCGCCGACAAACGTTCGGCGCTGCGGGCCACGAACCCGAACGCCGCGAGATCGACCGCGAAGCGCTTCTCGATGCCGGGGCGCAGCACCTTCACGGCGACCGCGCGCCGCCCCGACGCCGTTGCGATTTCGGCGCGATGCACCTGGGCAATGGAGGCTGCGGCCACCGGCGGCCCGAATTTTGCGAACAGGTCGCACAGTTTCTTGTCCAGGGCCGCCGCAACGGTCTTCTCGGCCTCGGCTTGAGAAAACGGCGGCATGCTGTCCTGGAGACTTTCGAGGTCCCGAGCCAGCGCAGGCCCCACCACATCGGGCCGCGTCGCCAGGAACTGGCCAAGCTTCACATAACTCGGCCCGAGCGCCGTTACGGTCGTGGAAAGGCGGTTCTTGGCATCGGCCGCGGAAGGCCGCTCGATGATCCGCCCCAGCCGCCACAGGAGCCGCAGCGCCGGAGGCAGCGGCGCCGGGTCCACCAGCCCGAATATCCCCTCGCGGGCGCACACAAGGCCGACGCCGCCAAGGCGAATCAGGTGGGAAAAGGCGGAGATCACGGAGCGCGCCGGCTCACAGCCGCCACCCGGAATGAAGCGCAACCACGCCGCCGGTCAGCAGGCGGAAACTCACCCGCCGGAACCCGGCCGCCGTGATCGTTTCAGCAAAGGCTTTCGGCTTCGGAAAGCGCCGGATCGATTCGACAAGATACCGGTAGGCGTCGGCGTTGCCGGCGACGGCCTGGCCAAGCGCCGGAATGACATTGAAAGAATAAAAGTCGTAAACCGCATCGAGCCCCGGCACATCGACGCTGGAAAATTCCAGACAGAGAAAACGGCTGCCCGGCCGCAACACGCGATGGAACTCGGCAAGCGCAATATCGATCCGCGGCACATTACGAATGCCGAACGCAATGGTGCAGGCATCGAAGTTGCGGTCCGGAAACGGCAGGCTTTCGGCATTGCCCGCCATGAAGCTCACACGGCTCGCGAGCCCGCGCTGCGCAGCGCGCTCGCGGCCGACCGCCAGCATTTCCTCGCTGATGTCGCAAACCGTGACGCGGGTGCCGGCGCTGCCTGCTTCGACGATGCGGAATGCCACGTCGCCGGTGCCGCCGGCCGCGTCCAGCACAGAAAAGGACCGATCGCTGCGTGGCGGATTTACGGTCGTCGCCAGGATGTCCTTCCACACCCGGTGCAGGCCGCCGGACATCAGATCGTTCATCAGGTCGTAGCGCGGGGCAACCTTGTCGAAGACTTCATCGACCATCGCCTGTTTGCGCTCGATGCCGACCGTGCGAAAGCCAAAATGGGTGTCGCGAGAAGGGTCTGGCGCGCCGTTCGTTGCCGTCATGGCGGTAATCCTTTAAGCGCCGGAACCATAGCTCGAAAGACGCCGAGGCGCTATCAAATCCCCGGTTCAAGGTGAACGGCGGTCGGTTGCCTAACTGACTGATATCGCAACATAAATTCAGGCCAGCCGGCCGGCATTGGTAGGGACGTTTCGCATCGGGGTCAAGTCACCAACACGCGCCGCAGAATCCACTCCCGCTCTGTCACCCCTGAATGCAACCGAGCGCAGCCCGGTCTCGCCATTCGTCTTCATTCGCTCATTCCGCTGCGACCGACAAGTCTTGTTTGCTTGAGAAGACAGGGTGTCTGACGAATTGATTGGCGTTGTCCAAAACCTCGAAGGGCGGCGCTTTGCGAAAGACCTCCTGTATTCCCCAATTCTCCATATGCTTGGCAAAATACTCTTTGATCGCAGCATCTTTGTCCGTCGAAATGCTGTGGCGCCCATGCTCAATCGCAACGCGCGCGGTTACCGCAGTCCCCGCAAAGAAGTCGAGCACAGTTGATCCCTTGTAGGAAAGGCTTTTGACCAGGCGGTCGAAGATGGCGAGCGGCTTCTGTGTTGGGTGCCCGACCCGTTCGAGTGAGTTCCCATTGAGGCGACCGATCCGCCACACGTTGGTGGGGTTGCGGCCCTTCTCTATACTATCAGGACGCAGCCGCTTGTCTTTCCGGTAAGCCCGCTTCGTCTGTTCGTCGAACGGCTCGCGCACCGCATCCAGGTCGAAATAGTATTTGTTCGTCTTTGAAAACCAAACAATCTCCTCGTGACGGTTTGCGAAAAAACGATGTGCGCCCATTCCGTTAGGGTAGTGCCAGATGATGAGGTTTACGAGATTGAAGAGGTTGGTTTGCCGGATTTCCTGAATGATCGACAGCAGGTCGCCGCTTCCCGCTTCGCCTTGGTATTGCAGGCCGCCAAAAATCACGAAGTTACCCGTGTCGGACAACACGCGGTGCGCCTCCCGAAGCCATGTTCGAGCCCACGAGATGTAATTGGGGTGTTCATCCCAGTCCGCCATCAGGATGTTGTACGGCGGATCGCAGACAATCAATTGCACTGACCTGTCGGGAATTTGGCGCAGCACATCAAGGCAGTCCGCTGCGAACACCGCATGACAGGTACGATCCGGCTCAATAGCCGACGCGCTGATCTCTGAGCTGTGCAGCCGCCCTGACTTGCGCAGTGCATTCATGCCTATATGGCCGGGATTGCTGTGTGACCTATTGCTCATTAAGGCTCTTCTGAATTTCGAGTGGGGCAGGACGTGAAAAGCGGCCAATCCGCGATCACTCGCGGCCTTGATCGCTTGGATGCTCTTTGTCGCGGGCGGCGGCAGCCGGTCAAGGGTCTCGACCGCTTAAGCGGCGATTGGCGCGCGATTAAACGC
>JAJPKK010000091.1 GCA_021323775.1 Hyphomicrobiales bacterium | reverse complement strand
GTCAAGGGCGATTGGCGCGCGTTTAATCGCGCGCCAATCGCCGCTTAAGCGGTCGAGACCCTTGACCGGCTGCCGCCGCCCGCGACAAAGAGCATCCAAGCGATCAAAGCCGCGAGGGGCGGCGGTACGCGCATCGACAAACGGGCGATCCGACGGCGCTCCATAACGACTTCTGACGCAGTAGGACTAACTCACCTGGTATTCGCATGACACATCGCAGACGTCTCGCCGTCGCTGTTCAAATGGACCCGATCGAGCGGATCAATATCCGGGGCGATTCCACCTTTGCGCTGCTGCTGGAAGCGCAGATGCGGCAATACGAGCTTTCCTACTACACGCCCGAGCAGATGGCGCTCGTCGACGGCGAGGCGTATGCGACGGTGCGGCCGCTGAAGGTGCGCGACGAGGTGGGCGGCCATTTCACGCTGGGCGAGGCGAGGCGCAGCGCGCTCTCGGCATTCGACGTCATCCTGATGCGCCAGGATCCGCCGTTCGATCTCGCATACATTTCGGCGACCCATCTGCTGGAACGCGTGCATCCCGCAACGCTGGTCGTCAATGACCCGGCTCACGTGCGCAACGCACCTGAGAAGATGTTCGTCACCGAATTTCCTGACCTGATGCCGCCGACGCTGATTACGCGCGACCTCTCAGAAATCCGGGCGTTTCGCGCCAAGCACGGCGACATCGTGATGAAGCCGCTTTATGGCGCCGGCGGCGCGGCGGTGTTCGCCCTCAAGGCCGGCGACGTAAACTTTGGGTCGCTCTACGATCTGTTCGCCGCAACCTTCAGAGAGCCCTGGGTGGTGCAGAAATATCTCCCCGCCGTGAAGCAGGGCGACAAACGCATTATTTTGGTCGATGGGCAATTCGCCGGCGCAGTGAACCGCGTTCCGCAGGCGGACGACGTACGCTCCAACATGGTGCGGGGCGGCGCCGCAGAAGCCACGGATTTGACCGATCGCGAGCGGGCAATTTGCGAACGGCTCGGACCGGCGCTGCGCGTGCGCGGGCTCATGTTCGCCGGCATCGACGTGATCGACGGCTATCTCACCGAGATCAATGTCACTTCCCCGACCGGCATCCGCGCCATCAAGCGCCTCGGCGGCCCCGATATTGCGGCGATGATCTGGGACCGCATCGAGACGAAGCTTGCCGACAAACGGTGATGCAGCGAATCAATGCAGCCTGAACTCTCGCCGCTCCGCGATCAGCCGCATGAAGGCGTGATGCGATTGCCGGATCTCTTCCGCCAGCTCCTCGATATCGCAGCAGGCCAATTCGGCGTTGATGCGCGCCCGGCGGGCATTTTGGAGTTCGGTCTCGACTGTCTGAAAGTCGACCATATCGTCCCCCTGTCGCGGCCCCTGATTGCTTGAATATCTAACACGAATCGTTTTGTTCTGCAATCGTTCTTGTTGCGCCCCAATTTTCAGGCTATAGTTTTCAACAAATGGGGGCAGTCATGGTTCAGCGCGTATCTACGGTAGCTTTTGAGGGCATCGAAGCCCGCGCGGTCGACGTCCAGGTCCAGGTGGCGCCGGGCCTGCCGGCGTTCAATGTCGTCGGCCTGCCTGATAAAGCGGTTTCGGAAGCGCGCGAACGGGTGCGGTCCGCCATGATCGCGGCCGGTCTTGCCTTGCCGGCCCGACGCATCACGGTGAATCTTGCCCCGGCCGACCTCCCCAAGGAGGGCAGCCATTATGACCTGCCGATCGCGCTCGGTCTGATGGCGGCGATCGGCGCCATTCCGCACGATTCCCTCAACGGATACACGGTGCTGGGCGAGCTTGGACTCGACGGTTCGCTCGCGCCCGTTGCGGGCGTGCTGCCGGCGGCGATCGGCGCCAACGGCCGCGGCGAGGGCTTGATCTGCCCGGCCGGGTGCGGGCCGGAGGCCGCGTGGGCAAGTCCCGAGATGGAGATCATCGCGGCCGGCTCGCTCATCCAGCTGGCCAACCACTTCAAAGGGACCCAGGTGCTGTCGCGGCCGCAGCCGAAGGTTCGGGAGCCTGACGGCGCCGGGCTCGACCTCGCCGACATCAAGGGGCAGGAAAGCGCAAAACGAGCGCTCGAAATTGCTGCCGCCGGCGGGCACAATCTCCTGATGGTCGGTCCGCCCGGCGCCGGCAAGTCAATGCTGGCGGCGCGCCTGCCGTCGATCTTGCCGCCGCTGTCGCCGGCGGAGCTCCTCGAAGTGTCCATGATCGCCTCGGTGGCCGGCGAGATTGTCGGCGGCGCGCTCACCAACCGGCGGCCGTTTCGCGCGCCGCATCATTCGGCCAGCATGCCGGCGCTGGTCGGCGGCGGCCTGCGCGCCAAGCCGGGCGAGATATCGCTCGCCCACAATGGCGTCTTGTTCCTCGACGAACTGCCGGAGTTCGAGGCCCGGGTGCTCGATTCGCTGCGCCAGCCGCTGGAGACCGGCGAAGTCGCAATTTCCCGCGCCAACCGCCGGGTCACCTACCCGGCCCGTTTCATGCTGGTCGCGGCGATGAACCCATGCCGCTGCGGGCGCGCGAGCGAACCGGATTTTTCCTGCAAACGCGGCGCCAATCAGCGCTGCGCGGCCGACTATCAGTCGCGGCTCTCAGGCCCGCTGCTTGACCGCATGGACCTGCATATCGAGGTGCCGGCCGTCACCGCCGCCGACCTGATCCTGCCGCCGCCGGCCGAGGGCAGCGCCGAAATGCGAACCCGCGTCGCCCGCGCCCGCGCCATCCAGGCCGAGCGTTACGGCGCGCTTGGGCTCTCAGTCCGCACCAACGCCCAAGCCGGCGGCACGGTGCTGGAGCAGATCATCAAGCCTGATCCGGGAGGGCTGGCGCTGCTGCGCGAAGCATCCGACGCCATGCGCCTTTCCGCCCGCGGTTATCACCGCGTGCTGCGTGTCGCCCGCACGCTTGCCGACCTCGACGGCGAAGATCACGTGCGCCGCGTCCATTTTGCTGAAGCGCTGGCTTATCGCGCACTCACGGACGATTTGCGCCGGGCGGCGTGACCCTTAAGCCAAAGCAGCCCAGCAAACAGCTTGAACCATCCTGTAGCGGCCAGAGGGCCTGCGGAGCAGAGCGGTGCGCCGATTCGCCGTTTGATGATAGTCATCGAAGTACCCGCCACTTCACCTTAGGGATACTATGCTTATGGCCGGTTGACCCCCACGCCACCGACCCCGCCCCGCGGCTGTCACAATTCTGTAAGCCTTATGTCTATTATCCGACTCTGACATAGTCAGTTTGTTAAGGACACGGGGCCGCTTGAGTTGCGAGTCTCCTTCGGACGGGGCGAAACGGGGACAACAAAATCACCATGCTTTCCCGCATCAAAGACCCGGGCCGGCCGGCGGGCCGGCTCAACGCGCCATTGCGCCTTGTCGGCAAACTGGTCCCGGTATTAAAGGCCTATAGCAGCATTCGGGCCGCCAACCGCAATGCGAGAAGTTTTGCCACATTAGGACGGCTTGGCGCGCTCGAAGTCCGGCTTGCCCGCACGGCGGCAGAGATCCGCCGGGCTCAGAAATTGCGCTACGACGTGTTCTACAAGGAAATGTCGGCGGTCGCCGATCCCACCTTATATTTCGCACGGCGTGACATCGACCGCTTCGACGCGGTATGCGACCATCTTCTGGTGATCGACAATGGGGCGCGCACGCTGCACAGAACGCCCGCGATTGTCGGCACGTATCGGCTGTTGCGTCAGGACATCGCGGAGCGAACGGGCGGCTTCTACAGCGCCGGCGAATTTGACGTCGGCTCCCTGGTGGCGCGCCACCATCGCCTCAAATTCCTCGAACTCGGCCGCTCCTGCGTGCAGCCGCCCTATCGCAACAAACGCACCGTGGAGCTGTTGTGGCGCGGCATCTGGACTTACGTGCTGGAGCATCGCATCGACGTCATGATCGGGTGCGCGAGCCTCGACGGCACCGACCCGGATCGTCTGGCGCTGCCGCTGTCGTTCCTTCACCACTACGCGCGCGCCCCCGCCCCGTGGCGCACGATGGCGCTGCCGCACCGCTATGTTGAGCTTAACCGCATGCCGAAGGCGGCAGTCGCCCCGAAAACGGCGCTGCACCTGCTGCCGCCGCTGATCAAGGGATATCTGCGCCTTGGCGCCTTCGTCGGCGACGGCGCGGTCATTGATCATCAGTTCGGCACCACCGATGTGCTGATCATATTGCCGGTGTCGGCGATCAGCGCGCGCTATCTTACGCATTTCGGTCCACGCGCCGAGCGTCATGCGGCTTGATACCTTCGAGGTCATTTCCTGGTCAAACCGCGCGATGACAGCACCGGGAGCTGGTGAAACAATGTCGGCCCTCATCCTGAGGAGCGCGCGCTTGCGGCCTCCTCAGGATGAGGGCCGTATTTCTTCACAATTCACAGCTTACGCAGCGCCACTTGTTGAACCGTGTGGTTTTTCTGCTTGGTCAGAATGAGGTCGGCGCGCTGGCGCGTTGGCAGGATGTTTTCGTGCAGATTGACGAGGTTGATCCGCTTCCAGATTGACGTTGCGGTGGCGGTTGCATCGTCGTCGGAGAGCTGCGCGTAGCGGTGAAAATAAGATTTCGGATCGCGAAACGCAGTTTCCCGCAACGCAAGAAACCGCTCCACGTACCACTGCATCAACACGTCTTCAGCGGCGTCGAGGTAAACGGAAAAGTCGAAGAAATCCGACACGAACGGGATTGCCTTGCCGTCGCGCGGCAGCCGGCTGGTCTGCAGCACATTCAAGCCCTCGACGATGAGAATGTCGGGCCGGTCGATTTCAATCCACTGGTGCGGCACCACGTCATAGATCAGGTGCGAATAGACCGGCGCCTGCACGGGCCGCCGCCCGGCCTTGATGTCGTAGAGGAAACGCAAGAGCGCGGGAAGATCGTAGCTCTCAGGAAAGCCTTTGCGTTCTAACAGGTGGTCGCGCTCCAGGATCGCGTTGGGATAGAGGAAGCCATCCGTGGTGACGAGATCCACCTTGGGCATGTTCGGCCAGCGCGCCAATAAGGCTTGCAGCACGCGGGCCGTCGTCGATTTGCCGACCGCGACCGAGCCCGCAACCCCTATGATGTAAGGCGTCTTGGCGTCCTCCGTCGAGAGAAAGCGCCGCTGGGCGAGGAACAGTCGCTGGGTCGCGGCGACGTAAAGCGACAGCAAGCGCGACAGCGGCAGGTAGATCTCCTCGATCTCCTCCATGTCGAGACGATCATGCATTGATCGCAGCCGCACCACCTCATCGGGCGTCAGCGTCATCGGCGTATCTTCGCGCCGCGCCGCCCACTCGGCGCGCGAGAAGACGTGATACGGCGAAAGGCGGTTTTCGGTACGCTGCTCCATCTTACATCCGCATCGCCCCCACCTGGCCTCCCGGCTGCTGCGGGAAGGCAGGCGTGAGGGCCAAATCAACCGCCCTTGCGCGAGGCTTTTTCTGCAAGTCCGGACTGGCTGGCGCGAGCGCCGAGCACAGCCTCCACTTCCGTCAACTTGATATCGCGCGCCTTGAGCACCACCAAAAGATGGTAGACAACATCGGCCGCTTCTTCGATCAGCCGCTCGCGGCTCTCGCCGACCGACGCAAGCACAAGTTCCACGGCCTCCTCGCCGAGTTTCTTGGCGCATTGCGCAACGCCCCGGTCGAGCAATTTGCGGGTGTAGGAGGCCTCGGGACTGGCAGCGGCGCGCTCCGCGATGCGCCGTTCAAGATCGTAGACGGAGAATTGGTCCATAACCCTGACCAATATCATCTCCGGCCCCGCGCCGATAGGCGGTTATGTCATAAGGCGCATGGGCAGCCCGGCGGCCGCCATGTGTTGTTTTGCCTCCGAAATCGTGAATTCGCCGAAGTGAAAGATCGATGCGGCCAAAACCGCGGCCGCGCGGCCGTCGCGCACGCCGGCGATCAAATGTTCGAGATTGCCGACGCCGCCCGACGCGATCACCGGCACCCGCACGGCATCCGCCACCGCGCGGGTAAGCTCGATATCGAAGCCCTGACGGGTGCCATCGCGGTCCATCGAGGTGAGCAGGATTTCGCCGGCGCCCAAAGCGACGACCTCCCTCGCATACTCCACCGCGTCGAGACCGGTCGGCTTGCGCCCGCCATGGGTGAAGATTTCCCAGCGATGCTGCTCGGGAGGCTGCGACACCCTGCGGGCATCGATCGCCACCACAATGCACTGATCGCCGAACTTTTCAGCCGCTTCCTTGACGAAAGCCCGCCGATTTACCGCAGCGGTGTTAATGGAGACCTTATCGGCGCCCGATTGCAGCAGCGCGCGAATGTCGGCGACGGTTCGCACGCCGCCGCCCACGGTCAACGGCATGAAGCACGCCTCGGCCGTCCGCCGCACCACATCGAGGATGATGTTCCGGTCTTCGTGGCTTGCGGTGATGTCGAGGAAGCACAACTCATCGGCGCCAGCTGAGTCATACGCAATGGCAGCTTCGACCGGATCTCCGGCATCCCGCAGATTGACAAAGTTGACGCCCTTCACGACGCGTCCGTCCTTTACATCGAGGCAAGGTATGACTCGAACCTTGAGCACCTGACCCTCACTGCGCCCGGGCATTGCGCATCAGCCGCAATGCCTCCGCGGCATTGAGCCGCCCATCGTAGAGCGCCCGGCCCGCAATGGCGCCGGCCAGCCTTTTCGCTCGCGGCTCGAGCAACTGGCGGATGTCCGCCATCGAGGCGAGACCGCCCGACGCAATGACCGGGATCGCAATCGCATCAGCCAGCGAGATGGTGGCGTCGAGGTTGAGGCCCTTGAGAACGCCGTCGCGGGAAATATCCGTGTGAATGATCGCGGCCACGCCGGCATCCTCGAAGCGCCGCGCGATTTCGAGCGCCGATAGATCGGACGTCTCGGCCCAACCGTGGACCGCCACCCGGCCATTACGGGCATCAAGTCCCACCGCGATGCGGTTCGGCCACTCGCGCGCAGCCCCTCTGACCAGCTCCGGATCCTTCACGGCCGCCGTCCCGATGATGACGCGGTCCACGCCCTTTTCCAGCCATGTCGCGATCGTCGCCCTGTCGCGAATTCCGCCTCCAAGCTGGACCGGCAATGGCACGCTTTCGAGGATGCGCTCGATCGCGCAGGCATTGACCGGACGGCCGGCGAACGCGCCGTCCAGATCGACCACGTGCAGATACTCGAACCCTTGAGCCGCAAAGCCCATAGCCTGGGCGGCCGCGTCACGATTGAACACGGTTGCACGCCCCATGTCGCCCTGCTCCAGGCGCACGCAGACGCCGTCCTTCAGATCGATAGCGGGAAACAGGATCAACGTTCTTGCCCTTCTTCCCCCCTCCCTGCCCTCCGCCGGATGCGGCGGAGGGCAGGGAGGGGGCGACTCGCGCGACATATCACGGCTTCCAGCGGAGGAAATTGGCGATCAAGGCAAGTCCCAGCCTCTGGCTCTTTTCCGGATGAAACTGCGTACCGGCATAGTTGTCACGCCCAACCATGGCGGTCACAAGCCCACCATAGTCGCAATCCGCGATCAGATCGGCCGGGTCCTCCACCTGCAGGTGGTAACTATGGACGAAATAGGCGTGCAGGCCGTCAGGCCCCAACGGGATGCCTTCAAGGAGAGGATGCGGCCGGCGCGCTTCCAGCGTATTCCAGCCCATATGGGGAATTTTGAGGTCCCGATCTTTCGGGCTGATGCGGCACACTTCCCCTCGGATCCAGCCCATGCCGTCGGTTACGGCATATTCCCGGCCGCGGTCGGCCATGAGCTGCATGCCGACGCAAATCCCAAGAAAGGGCCTGCCGTTCCGGCAGACTGCCTCATCCAAGGCTTCAATCATGCCGGGCACCGCATCAAGCCCGCGCCGGCAATCCGCAAAAGCCCCAACCCCCGGCAGCACCACCCGGTCGGCGTTGCGCACTGCCGCGGGATCGCTCGTCACTGAAATCTGCTGCGACGCGCCGCTCTCGCGCGCTGCCCGTTCAAATGCCTTGGCCGCAGAATGCAGATTGCCCGAACCGTAGTCGATGATCGCAACGTTCACCGCCCGCCCCCGGGCTCCGGAAACAGCCCGATGATATCGGGGTGGGATGGCCCAAACTGAGCGGGGGGAAGTTGGCCAGGCGCAGGCGTGGGATTGGGCTTGGCGACGGCGCGGAGCGCCGCCTGGTTATCGAAAAAGCGCCGCTCGGCGAGATCGAGATCGTCGGCGATCACAATACCGCACTCCCGCCATCCGTGCCGGACGCGCGTCCAGCGCACCAAGCTCGTCGCCTCAAGACCGAGCAACAGATGGATGAGCCCGAAAACGACGGCGCTTCCGGTCCAATCAATACCGAGGCGCCAAAGGCCATATCCGACCAATCCGACTCCCACCAGGTAGACGATCAGGACAACCCACAAGCGCCGCCATATCATCCACAGAGGACCGAGCAGAAAAGCGCCGAGGCTGAACCGGTCAGCCAAGAACATGAACCGGTCCGCATGTTCGATCGCCGCGTGCTGATGCCGCGGCGGTTCCAATATCGCAAAAGCAGGCATGATTTATTCATACTCCGGAACGCAGGCCGTTCGCAACGCGGTGCGGCTGCCCCGCTGTCGTCCCAAGGAGGCGAGGGAGGGTAGGGAGCGGTCGCGCCCCGCCGGACAGGATCATCGATCCAATCGATGCGCCGTCAGCCGCCCAGCCTGCCTTTGGTCGAGGGCACCTGGTCCTTCCCTCGCGGATCAATTGCAACCGCCGCCCGCAAGGCTCGTGCAAGCCCCTTGAAGCAGGACTCCGATATATGATGATCGTTCGCTCCGTAAAGAGTCTCGACGTGAAGCGTGATGCCGGCATTCATGGCGAAAGCGTGAAACCATTCGTTCACGAGCTGGGTGTCAAAGCTTCCGATCCTGTCGGAGCGGAACGCCGTCCGAAACACCAGGAAGGGGCGCCCGGACAAGTCAATGGCGACGCGGGTCAGCGCCTCGTCCATGGGCACATGCACATCGGCATAGCGGGTGACGCCTTTCATGTCGCCGAGTGCCTGCTTCACGGCCTGTCCCAGCGCGATCGCGACGTCTTCGGCAGTGTGGTGAGGGTCAATGTGCAGGTCGCCGACGGCCTTGACGGCGATATCGATCCGGGAGTGCCGGGCAAGCAGATCAAGCATATGATCGAGAAAGCCGATCCCGGTCGAGATTGACGCAGCTCCCTCCCCGTCAAGATCAATTGCAACCGTGACATCGGTTTCCTTGGTCGCGCGCTTTACCGCTGCCTTGCGCATGGGCGGTCTCTCCGGGCCAGATTCTCGGGCGCGTTTCTAACAGGGGTTGGCGAATCCCGCTACCAGCGCCGACGCTGCATCGGCTTCCGGCTACTTGGCATCGCAACTTGATGACGTCCATCTGATGACGTCCGTCGGCCGCTTGAGCCGTCCGGCCGAAGTGTGCCTTGGGGCGGAAGGCCGGAGATAATCCGGCCCGACGGTAAACTTAGGCTGAATTCGGGCCGCCCTACCGGATGGCAACGCTGTTCCTCGGGTTTCGCTGACGCTCAACCCGGGCTACTCATCCAGGCGCGTCCCCTGCTCATCCAGGCGCGTCGAGGCGCCAATCCAGATTTGCCTTGGCGCGCGTGAGTGCATAGATGAACCGTTGAGCAATGCCCATGCTGCCCCAAAATTCTCATCTTTGGCACGGAACCACCGTTCTCACTGTCCGCAAGGGCGGCGCTGTGGTGATCGGCGCCGACGGTCAAGTCTCCGTTGGCCAGACGATCATCAAGGCCAATGCAAAAAAGGTCCGCCGCCTGGCAAAGGGCGACGTGATCGGCGGCTTTGCCGGCGCGACCGCCGACGCCTTCACGCTCTTCGAACGCCTGGAAGGCAAACTGGAGCAATATCCGGGTCAGCTCATGCGCGCGGCCGTAGAGCTCGCCAAGGACTGGCGGACGGATCGCTATCTCCGCCGCCTTGAGGCCATGATGCTGGTCGCAGATGCTCAGGTCACCCTCGTGCTGACCGGCACGGGCGACGTGCTTGAGCCCGAGAACGGAGTCATGGGGATCGGCTCCGGCGGCAATTACGCCCTTGCGGCAGCGCGGGCACTTCTCGACACTGACATGGACGCGGAATCAATCGTGAGAAAGGCGATGGCGATTGCGGCCGACATCTGCGTCTACACCAACCGCAGCGTCACTGTCGAAGCATTGAACACCGTTTGAGCTTCGCGAACACGCAAACGCTCTTGATGGCGGATGACCATGACCGATTTTTCCCCACGCGAGATTGTCTCCGAGCTTGACCGCTACATCGTGGGCCAGGGCGATGCCAAGCGTGCCGTGGCGATCGCATTGCGCAACCGCTGGCGCAGGCTGCAGCTCGATGAGAAGCTGCGCGAAGAAGTGATGCCGAAGAATATCCTTATGATCGGCCCGACCGGCGTCGGGAAAACCGAAATCTCACGCCGGCTGGCTAAGCTCGCAGGCGCGCCTTTTCTCAAGGTTGAGGCGACCAAATTCACCGAAGTGGGCTATGTGGGCCGGGATGTCGAGCAGATCGTTCGTGATCTGGTCGAAATCGGGATCGGCCTCACGCGCGAGAAGAAACGCAAAGAGGTGCAGGCCAGGGCGCATGTCGCCGCCGAGGATCGCGTTGTCGACGCGCTGGTCGGCCCGGCCGCCAGCGCCTCCACGAAGGAGACCTTCCGCAAGAAGCTGCGCGCTGGCGAACTCGACGACAAAGAGATCGAGATTGAGCTGCAGACGGGGACAGCCGGCTTTCCGCTGTTCGAAATACCCGGTCTGCCGGGCGCTCAAATGGGCGCTATCTCGATCGGCGACATCTTCGGCAAGCTCGGCGGCGGCCGGACCAAGACGCGCCGGGTCACCGTGAAAGAATCCCACGAACTCCTGATCAATGAGGAATCCGACAAGCTGCTCGACCAGGACCGGCTCGTGCAGGAAGCCATCAAAGCCGTCGAGAATAACGGCATCGTGTTTCTCGATGAGATTGACAAGATTTGCGCGCGCGACGGCCGAATTGGCGGGGACGTGTCTCGCGAGGGCGTGCAACGCGATCTGCTCCCTTTGATTGAAGGCACCACGGTGTCGACCAAGCACGGCACGGTCAAGACGGACCATATTTTGTTCATTGCATCAGGCGCGTTCCACCTCTCGAAGCCATCCGACTTATTGCCGGAGCTGCAAGGCCGCTTGCCGATCCGCGTCGAACTCAAGCCGCTCACGCGCAATGACCTGAAACGCATCCTCACCGAGCCCGAGGCTTCGCTGATCAAACAATATGTGGCGCTGATCGCAACCGAGGGCGTCACGCTCGAGTTCACCGATGACTCCATCGACGCCATCGCGGACGTAGCGGTCTCGGTCAACTCGACCGTCGAGAACATCGGAGCCCGGCGCCTGCAGACGGTGATGGAGCGTGTGCTCGACGACATCTCGTTCGGCGCCCCCGACCGAGCAAACGACGTGGTGAAAATCGATGGGGATTATGTCAGGAGCCGCGTCGCCGACCTCGCCAAGAACGCCGACCTGAGCCGGTTTATTCTCTGACCCATCCGGTCAGCGCCCGCCTGCGCCTGAACGTCGCCCGCACTGGTTTATCTTTCCCGCGCGGCCAAAAAAATCGCCCCTCCCGACGACTCGCGTCGCTCGGCACAGAATACCTTGGAATACCGCGACGAATCTCGCAACGCGCAGCTATGCCCCAACACCGGCGAACACAAGTCCAGCCGGTCGCGCGGCCAGCGCGGCGGCGCCGCGGTTCAATGCTGGTTCACGCCTTCTTGGTGGCCGTGGATTGAAGCTGTCCCACAGTGGAAGGCTGCGGAACCGGCCCCCCCTTCTTTTTCTTGTTCCACTCAGCCTTCGGCTTTTTCTTTTCTTTCGGGCTTCTCAACTGACCTTTCGCCATGGCGAGCTCCTTTAGTTCTGCCTGCGAAGAGCTTTACTATAGCGGGTCCCGATTCGATTGAAATACTGTTTCGACGCGGTCGCTACACCTTCGCCTTGCGCAGACGAACGTAGAGCGCGCCTTCCCCGCCATGCCCCGCATCGGCGACATCGAAGCCGAGCACGTAGCGGCGAAACTCCGGCAGCGCGAGCCACATGGGCACGTGGCGGCGTAAAACCCCGCGCTCGCGGCGCGACGCGTTCGGCAATCCCTTTCCGGTGATCACCAGCACGAATTTCGCGCCGTTCGCCTGCGAGCGATGGAGGAGCCTCCGCAGGGCCCCATAGGCCTCGGCCTGCGTCATGCCGTGCAGGTCGATACGCGCATCTACAGACGTGCGCCCCTTGGCGAGCTTCTGCTTTTCCTTGCGCAAGACAGGGCTCAGCCCCGGCGCCGTCAAGGCGAGTCGAGGCGAGGCCGCAACGCGCGGTTCAGCAGCGCCGGCCGTGTCTGCGGCTGACCGCGCCCCATGCCGGACGCCTGTACCGCGCCGCGCGTCGCTCATTGGTTTCTTGCCATGCCGCAACGGCCGGACGGTGCGCGCAACCAGGGACCACAAATGTTCCTCGTCTGGGGTCAGCGCGCGGCAACGCCGCGGGAGCAGCAATTTCGGCGCGGGTTTTCCGTTGGTCATCGGATCAGCCGGCGCAACGGATGTACGCGTTCGAACCGAACGGAAATCGGCTCCGATTTCGACTCCAAGCGGTCGCGGCCCGGCGTTCGAGCCGGCGGATGCCGCCGGCCGGTGACCGGCGGGGCCGGCTTGACGGGCGGCAATGGCATATGGGCGCCGGCAGCGACGGGGTCGAGATCACGCGGGAGAAGAAGAGCAAACTGGCCCGGTTGGCGGATACGTCCCGCGATCTGAGCCGCCTCGTCGCCGGCGCCGAAATAAAGATCGGCGCGGGCCGGGCCGACAATGGCGGAACCGGTGTCTTGAGCAATCATGGTGCGGCGGAAGGGAGTGCTCGCTGTCGGGCCCGCGAGCGGAAGGTCTGCCGCGATGAAAAACGGCGTGCCGTAAACATGCAACGCCTTGTCCACCGCGATGGAACGGCCAGCCGACAGCCGGATCCCCTGGGCTCCAAGCGGCTCGCCATCGTCGTTCAGTCCGACGATACGGAAAAACACCACGGACCTGTTCTGGCGACGCACGTCCCGGGCCTCGTCCGGGTTGGCTTGCATCCATTCCCGGATTCGGCGCATCGACATTTCTTCGCGTGGAATGATGTTGCGATCAATCAGCACCCGGCCGACCGGCGTATAGGGGTAGCCGTTGTGCGCATCGTAGTTGAGGCGCAGCATGGTCCCGTCTTCCAGTTTGACCCGCGCCGAGCCTTGAATCTGGATGAACAGCGCATCCGTGGCGCTCCGCAGCCAGCAGATTTCCAGGTGCTGGCCGTCGAGCGCGCCCTCTTCGATTTCGCCGCGATCGTAATAAGGGACGAGATCCCCCTCCGGGGTTCGCCGGAATGCGCGTCCGGTATTGGGAAACGGCCCTCCTGGTTGGGTTGCCCCGGCCGCGACCAGATCGGGCGGCCGCCGGTAGAGCGGTACTGTGAATTCCCGCGTTGGGAAACGCGAGCCCTCGACGATTGGCTCGTAATAACCCGTGAGGAATCCGGCGGCGTCGCCCAGCTTGCGAATGCGAATCGGCAGGAAGTTGTCCTCGAAGAACTCCCGCGCCGCGGCGCCCTTGAGAGGTCCGGCTTTGAGAGCCCGAGCGCAGACCTTCAGTAACGCGGCGCGGACTGGTTTGCCGTCGTCCACGGGCTTGGAGCGTACAATCGGGCGGCAGCTTGCCTGGAAGGTTGCAAACGCGCTGGCGTGATCGTCGCTACTCCAGCCGTCGAGGTCGCCCCAGCCGGTCGGCTCGAGCGCCGCATCCGGGATGCGTAGAGGCTCGGGCGTCGAGCCTGTTCGGGCGCGCGTCCCGACGGAAGCGGGCGGCCCGGTCATCTGACGCGCGGCAGACCTCGCATTGGCCCTGTCGCCTGGCCTCAGGGTCGAAAGGGTTGCGGCGGCGCCATCAGGTGGCTGCGACCGGCTCGGACGGGCATCCGCAACCTCTGCTGTTGCAGCCACGCCCGATGCCAACACGGCCAACAAAAAGACCAATCCGAATGACCGCGTACTCATGGCGCACTGCGGATCAGGTGCCGCCCTCGGTGGCGATCAGGTTCCAGTTTGGATCACGCGACGTCACCTCCCGGGCGAAAGTCCAAACGTCGGTGACACTGGTGACCACATCCGGATTGCCATCGATCACGTTGCCGCTGCGGTTACGGGTGGCCGACACCAACTGGGACACAAAGCGAAGAGTGAGCTGCGCCACTTTGCCACGCAACTCCGCGTTCGTTATCTCCGCCGAGTCGATGGATATGAACCGCGTTTCAACAGTCTCGCCTCGCGCCTCCCGCTCGCGAATCACGGCGTCGAAGCCCTCATAGACCTCGCGCGCCAACAGGTTCTTCAGTGACCGCCGATCGCCCACGGCGTAAGCCGTCACGATCATCTCGTAGGCTGCCCTCGCTCCCGCGATGAACTGCTTCACATCGAAATTTTTGTCGGCCGCGGATATGGCATCGAGCCCTCTCGCCACCGTCGAGCCCGCCGCAGCGAAACCCGCGTAGCGATCCGGCGGCTCGGGCGTTTCCGCCGGTCTCGTGGACTCGCTTGCGCGTTGGGGGAGAGGCACTACCTTCTCGGCTGACGACTTGCGCACGGCATCCGGCGCCGAATATGGATCATAGGGCGGCCGCTCGCGGCCGGTTCGTTGGCCGAGCACGCTGCGCAGCTTTAGGAATATCAGTACTGCGACCGCCAGTAAGAGTATGGTGGTTGTGTCGAACACGTCTCATGCTTTCCTGGGCAGCTGCACCGCACGTGCGGGTGCTCGTGAAATTGGATTTTTTTCCTGCTACTCTCCCTGGCTGCCGATACGCCTATATTGGGGAATCTGTGATGTGATTCCAGGTCTGAATTTTGCCGGCCCAACCGGGCTTTTGTATGCAATGCAACTTTAGACCATCGAGCCCTGTACGCCAACACGATGTCCCGGCATTGCGGAAGGGCAAAAATCGCAGCCGCAGGCCGGAGACATGATTGAAGGAACTCAGACCGATGCGTCTCATCAAGCTGGTTGCCATGGCGTTACTAGCGTGGCCCGCGGCGGAAATTGTGGCGTTCATCCTTGTCGCGGCCACGATGGGCTTCGCGAAGGCCCTTTTTCTGATTTTGCTGATGTCCTTCGCCGGACTTCTCGTCCTGCGGCATTTTAGCAGCGATGCAGCGCGGTTTCGAGTGGCCGGAGCCAATGGAGTCGCCGCCGCAACGTTGGCGCGTCCGGAAATGGCGCCAAGTGTCGGCGGGCTCCTCCTCCTGATACCTGGCTTTGTGACGAGCGTGCTGGGCATTATGATATTACTTCCGCTCTCTCGCCGATGGTTGTTGGCCGGGTGCCGGCGCCTGCTTGCGGCAGGCCAGCGCCAGGCCCAGCCCGAAATCGTTGATCTCGCACCCGATGAGTGGCAGTCCCTGCCCAGCCCGAAACTACCCTCGTCCGGCGACCCACCCAGAAAATGAAGCGCCGGCCAATGCCGTCATCCCGGACGCCCCACCGTTGCGGAACGATCGGAGGGCAGGGCCGAAAATTGATGAACGCAGCAACCTTGTTCCGCTTTTCCGCTTGTGATAGCCACACGCGCGAACGGTTCAGCAGGGTTGCGGAAGTCGGCGGAGAGACATCATGACAACAAAGAACGGCGGTGACGGTCCAGCCCCCGCAGCACCCGAGAACATGCCTAGTCTCAGCGTGCTGGTGCAGTATTCCAAGGACTTTTCGTTTGAAAATCCCAATGCGCCGCAATCGCTGATGCAACAGCAGCAGCCGCAAATCGGCATTCAGATCAATGTCAATCCGCGCCAGATATCGAACACGGATTTCGAGGTCGAGCTGAAGCTCGAAGGAAAGGCCGAACAGGGCGGCAATGTCCTGTTCGCCTTCGACCTTAATTATGCGGGAGTGTTTCGGCTGATGAACATCCCGCAAGAAAATCTCGGCCCGCTGCTGATGATCGAGTGCCCGCGGCTCCTGTTCCCGTTTGCGCGGGAGATCATATCGACCGCCATTTCCAATGGCGGCTTCCCGCCATTGATGTTGAACCCGGTCGATTTTGTCGGGCTCTACCAGAGAAAACTGGCAGAAATGCAGGCCGCGCAACCGGTTACCCAAGTCTGATGTAAGAGGGGCAAAACTCATGGCGTCAGCGCCGGGCCCGTCCCGGCGATCCGGATGGCGCAGCGCCAAATTATAGGATCGCCGGACGACAAGCCCGGGCATGAGCCGAGCAGGACCTGCCACGAGCTTTGCCCCGCTTACAGCCTGACCAAGCCATCGAGGTGCCTCGCATGTCGTTTTCGATGTCAACGTCATCGGTCCCGGTCTTCGAGATCGGTCTGTCAGCCTTGTCAGGGGTTCTCGACAAGGCCGCCGCATATGCAGCGGCCAAGAAGATCGACCCCTCGGTATTGCTTCAGTCCCGGCTGTATCCTGACATGTTCCCGCTGGTGCGGCAGGTGCAGATCGCATCGGATCAGGCCAAGAATGGCATCTCCCGGCTCGCCGGCGTGGAGCCGCCGCGTCATGAGGACAATGAAACGACAATCGATCAGTTGAAGGATCGGCTGGCCAGAACGCTGGCTTATCTGAAGTCAATCGATCTGAAGAAGGTCGACGGGGCTGCTGACCATGACATTACGTTTCCGCTCGGCCCGACCAACAAAGGGCACATGAAGGGCGCCGACTACCTCAACCATTTCGTGTTGCCGAACTTCTATTTCCATCTTACCGCCGCCTACGCGATCCTGCGTCACTGCGGCGTCGATATTGGCAAGCGCGACTTCCTTGGCGCGATCCCGATGAAGATGACGTGAGAAATCGTGCGTCAGAGCGCGTGCTGACCCAAACATGGCCGGACAAGTCCGGCCATCGACGTTTGTTGCTTCGACGTTATTTTTTGCTTCGACCTCATTGGAGCGCGCCTTGTGCGCTCGTATGCGCGTAGTCATTCCAAATCGCTTTTGCGCCGAGTTGCGCCACCAGGGCGCTGTGCGCAGCACGTTCGGCCTCGGTCACTCGCGGAGGCAGGGGAACCGGACGGACCTTGGCGGCAATCGCAAAATTGTTCACCACAATCGGAGAAGCCGGCATGGCAACCAATCCGAGCTGGGCCTGCCGGGCATCGACAAGCTCGACGTAAACCTCGGCCAGCAACTCGGCATCGAGCAGCGCGCCATGCTTGGTGCGACGGCTATTATCGATGCCGAAGCGGACGCACAGATCGTCCAGGCGGTTCGGGCTGCCGGGATATTTGCGCCGCGCCAGCAGCAACGTATCGACCAGGCGATCACGGGGAATGATCACCTGGTTGACGCGCTCAAGCTCGGCGTTGAGAAAGCCCAGATCGAATGCCGCGTTGTGCGCGACCAAGGCGGCATCGCCGATAAAAGCAAGAAGGTCTGCGGCAATGTTTGCAAAGACAGGCTGGGGCCTCAGGAACTCAGTCGAAAGGCCATGGATGGCGAATGCCTCGGCCGGCATGTCCCGCTCGGGATTCAGGTAGCGATGAAACGTCCGACCGGTGGGAAAGCGGTTGACCAGCTCGACGCAGCCGATCTCGACCAGCCGGTGGCCCTGATAAGGATCAAGGCCTGTCGTCTCGGTATCGAACACCACTTCGCGCATCGATTATTTCTCTCTCGCCCGCGACCGCTATGATCGAACGCGCCGAATCGGCAGCGTCGACGCGACTTTGAGGATGGCATGAACTTGCTGGCGGGCGAAATCGAAGCCTTTGGAGGTATCCACTATAAAATCGGCGCGGCGACGTTTTTCCGCGTCGGGCGTCTGCTTGGCGAGCAGGACCTCGAGTTTCTCCTCGGTCATGCCGGCGCGCCTGAGGGCGCGGTCGCGCTGCACGTCGGCTGGCGCCGTCACCACCACGACCGCGTCGACGCGGCGGTCTGACCCGGTTTCAAACAAGAGCGGGATATCGAGCACCGCGACTGGCGCGCCGGCGCGCTCGGCCTCGTCAATGAACCGGGCCTCTTCACGTCTCACGAGCGGGTGGATGACTCCTTCCAGACGCCTTAACGCGGCGGGATCATCGAGAACGCGTTTCGCCAGCTTGTCGCGGTCAATTCCCGCGGCATCGCTGACCCCGGGGAACTCCGCTTCGATAATCGGCGCCGCCTCGCCGGCGTAGAGCCGGTGCACCGCCAGATCGGCATCGTGAACGGGTACGCCCGCCTCGGCAAAAAAACGCGCCGTTGTGGATTTGCCCATGCCGATAGACCCGGTGAGACCTAATACCACCACGGCGTCGTCTCTCCCTGGCGCGTTACGCAGCCAAGCTGCCGTTTCGCCTCAGAAAATCGAGAAGCTTAAGCAGAGGCAATCCAAGTATAGTGAAATGATCTCCATTGATCCGCTCGAACAGGTGAACGCCGAGCTTCTCAAGTTGATATGCCCCGACGCTGTCGAAAACTGCGCTGCCGGCCGCATCCAGATAGCGATCGAGGAATGAGCCGGACAACTGGCGAAAAGTCAGACGTGCGGTATCGACCGCTTCAAACAGGACCTTTCCGTCCCGCGCCAGGGCGACGGCGGAATGCAGATAATGCGTCTTGCCGGCGAGCGTCATGAGCTGTTTACGGGCGGCGACGCGATCGTGCGGCTTGTCGAAACGTCGGTCTTCGAACGCAAGCGTCTGGTCCGCGCCGACGACGATGCGGTGAGGCCTGAGCCGGGCCACCGCCTTTGCTTTTTCGCGGGCCAGCAGCGCCGCGGCTTCGGCGGGGGGGCGGACTCCGGCGGCCGCTTCAACAGCGCGTTCATCCAAATCCGGGATACAGACTTCGACCGGAATGCCCGCAGCTTGCAGCATGGCGCGACGGGAGGAGCTGCGGGAAGCCAGCACAAGCGGCTGATCGTCCTGCCACAGCGCCATTATGCCTCCACTCGCATTCGTCGCCGTTCCGTGAGCAGCGCCATGATGGCGGCGGCAGTTTCCTCGATGGACCGTCTTGTGACGTCGATCAATGGCCAATTGTGCCTGGCGCAAAGACGCCGCGAAAACGCAATCTCCTCCGCAACCGCCTGCCGGTCGACGTACTGATCGTTGTCAAGACGCCTTTTGAGACCCAACAGACGGTTTTCCCGGATTTGCACAATGCGCTCGGGAGTGGCGAAAAGTCCGACGACGAGCGGATGTTGAATTGATTCGAGCTGCGGCGGGACCGGTACGCCGAGAACCAACGGAACGTTTGCGGTCTTTACGCCGCGATTTGCAAGATAGATCGAGGTGGGGGTTTTCGACGTCCGCGATACGCCGAGAAGCACCACGTCCGCCTCCTCGAGCTCATCGATATGCTGCCCGTCGTCATGCATCATCGTGTAATTGAGGGCGTCGATCCGCTTGAAATATTCTGCATTCAAAATGTGCTGAGCGCCGACCCGGTAGGTCGATTCCGCTCCCAAATAGGCCTGGAACAGCCGCAACACGGGCCCAAGGATCGACAGGCACGGCAGCCCGAGTTCGCGGCACTTGTCTTCAAGCCGGGTAATCAGCGCCTGATCGAGCAAGGTATAAAGAACGACACCCGGCGCCTCTTCGATCTCGGTCAGCACGCGATCAAGCTGTTTGTTGGTGCGCACCGCCGGATAGACATGCTCTACCGGCGAAGCGCTGTTGTATTGCGCGGACGCCGCCCGCGCGACCGTAATCAGCGTTTCGCCAGTGGAGTCCGAGATGAGGTGGAGATGAAAGAAACTCGAATCGTGCGGCGACATTGACCTGGATCGCTGAACTTCTGTGGATTATGAAGGACAAAGCCACGTCCTTAACCGAACCGCAAGAGACGGAGCGGCTCCGCGCCGCTCCTATATCCACATGGCCACAGCTCGGCATGACCGCAAACCCGCCTGTTCTTGCGCCGTTGAAATGACTGCGCGCAACCTTGGCTAGACCAGCTCGCACGTCGTAAGGCATTGTATTTCCATAAGAAAATATTAAGAACCAACAGCCCGGCCGACGCCCAGGAAAGCCAATATGCTGTGGACAACCTCAAGACCGAACCTGAAGATAGATTCGTGAGCCAAATCCACCGCCAAATAAAAAAGCCAAAAGAATCCCAAGTTTGGTTGAAGAGGAGCAATCGCGGATGACCGCTCCGTGTGTGCGTTCCGGCTTACTCGATGTGCTCGCCAACAGAATTGCAGCGGAAACGCCGATTTGGCTCATGCGTCAGGCTGGCCGGTATCTGCCGGAGTATCGTCAAGTCCGCGCCAAGGCCGGATCATTTCTCGACCTGTGCTTCACCCCTGAACTCGCAGCGGAAGTCACCCTGCAGCCAATACGGCGTTTCGGTTTTGACGCAGCGATCCTGTTTTCCGATATTCTGGTTGTTCCTCACGCCCTCGGACAAAAGCTCACGTTCGAACCGGGCGAAGGTCCACGGCTGGCGCCGGTGGTCACGTCTCGCGGCGCAGTGGACAAGCTAGCTGCCGACGTCGACATGACATTACTGGCCCCGGTGCTCGAAACAATTGCCAGGGTCCGAACAGAGCTGCCGGCACAAGTGGCGCTGCTCGGCTTTTGTGGCGCACCATGGACCGTGGCCACCTATATGGTGGCTGGCGCCGGCACGGCAGATCAGGCGCCGGCGCGCTTTTTCGCATACCATGACCCGGAGGGCTTCGAGAGGCTGATCGACCTTTTGGTGCGGGCGTCGATCGATTATCTCGCGGCGCAGTTCGATGCGGGCGTGGATGCCGTGCAGCTCTTCGACACATGGGCCGGGGTGCTTGGACCGCAGGAGTTCGACCGTTGGTGCACGAAGCCCGCCGCAAGGATCGTTGCTGGTCTGCGCCAAAGAGTACCAGGAGCGCGCGTCATCGGGTTTCCGCGAGGCGCCGGCACTTCCCTGGTGAGCTACGCAGAAAGCGTGGCATTCGATGCGATTGGGCTGGATTGGATGATCAATCGCAAGTTCGCCCGCGATGAAATTCAAACTCGCCGTCCCGTGCAGGGAAATCTGGATCCGATGGCGTTGCTCGCGGGAGGAGCCGCTCTGGATCGGGAAGTCGACGCGGTGCTGGAAGCGTTCTCCGAGAAGCCCTTCATTTTCAACCTTGGGCACGGCATCCTGCCCGAAACGCCCGTTGCGCATGTGGAGCGGATGGTCGCCCGCGTTCGAAGGTCGTCCCTTTCATAGGCCATTGGGAGCGTTGAAGCAGAAATGCAGCCCGTCAAAGAACGATGGATGCGCCTGATCGCCGCGGTCGGGGCGGTGATAGGACTGTTCGCCGCGCTCGCGGCCTGGCATCCCTCCGGCCTTTATCCGTGGTTCAAGGCGTTGCACGTCATGGCGGTGATATCCTGGATGGCCGGAATGCTCTATCTTCCCCGGCTATTCGTCTATCACTGCGGAGCGGAAAAGGGCTCGCGCCAGTCCGAAACTTTCAAGGTGATGGAGCGGCGGCTGCTGAGGGGAATCATCAATCCGGCCATGGTGGTCAGCTGGGCGCTTGGCTTGTGGATGGTTTACGACGGCGGCTGGATTTCAATGCACTGGCTGCAACTGAAGCTGCTGCTGGTTGTGGTCTTGTCGGGCGTGCATGGCATGTTGGCGCGGTGGACCGTGGATTTCGCCAACGACCGAAACCGGCACAGCGAGCGGTTTTATCGAATCATCAACGAGGTTCCGGCAGTGCTGATGGTCGGGATCGTCATCATGGCGGTGATCAAGCCGTTTTGATTGGGTAAGTAGCGTGCCGAGCGCGGGGAACCCTTGCGCCGGGTCGGGACTTTTCCTATCATCTTGCGTATCTCACCAAAGGCAGGTTGAACTGTCGATCGCGGCCCGTAAAGGGATTCAACCGCTGAGTCTGGCCAGGACTGCCGTATCTGGCCGGGGCGCCGCGCTTCAGGCAACGATCTGCGATTTCTCCCCGTCATAACGTCGATCGACATTTCTGGTCGGTCGCGCACAGGAACACCCGCATGCGGGAAATGAAGCTGCAAGACCTCAAATCGAAATCCCCCGTGGAGCTGCTCGGCTTCGCGGAAGAACACAGTGTCGAGAATGCCTCGACAATGCGCAAGCAGGAGTTGATGTTTGCAATCCTCAAGCAGCTTGCTTCGAAGGAAATCGACATCATCGGCGAAGGCGTTGTCGAGGTGCTGCAGGACGGCTTTGGCTTCTTGCGGTCGCCCGAGGCCAATTATCTGCCCGGCCCCGATGACATTTATGTTTCGCCCTCGCAAATCCGCAGGTTCGGATTGCGCACCGGAGACACCATAGAGGGCGAAATTCGCAGCCCCAAGGAGGGCGAACGCTACTTTGCGCTTCTGAAGGTCAACTCGATAAATTTCGAGGATCCGGAAAAGGCTCGCCACAAGATCAATTTCGACAACTTGACGCCGCTTTATCCGGACGAACGCCTGCGCATGGAACACGACGATCCGACGAAGAAAGATCTTTCGCCTCGGGTCATCGATATCGTTGCGCCGATTGGCAAGGGGCAGCGCGCCCTGATCGTGTCGCCGCCGCGCACCGGTAAGACGGTGCTGCTTCAGAACATCGCGCACGCGATCACCGCCAATCACCCGGAATGCTACCTGATCGTCCTCCTGATCGATGAGCGGCCTGAAGAGGTCACTGACATGCAGCGGTCCGTCAAGGGCGAGGTAATTTCCTCGACCTTCGATGAGCCGGCGCAGCGTCACGTTCAGGTCGCCGAGATGGTGATCGAGAAAGCGAAGCGGCTGGTGGAACACGGCCGCGACGTCGTGATCCTGCTTGATTCGATTACCCGACTCGGGCGCGCCTACAACACGGTGGTGCCGTCCTCCGGTAAGGTGCTGACCGGCGGCGTCGATGCCAACGCGCTGCAGCGGCCGAAACGCTTCTTCGGCGCCGCCCGCAACATCGAGGAGGGCGGCTCGCTGACCATCATTGCGACGGCCCTCATAGACACGGGCAGCCGCATGGACGAGGTGATCTTCGAGGAGTTCAAAGGCACGGGCAACTCGGAATTGATTCTAGACCGGAAGGTTGCGGACAAACGGACATTTCCGGCAATCGACATCACCCGGTCAGGCACCCGTAAGGAAGAGCTGCTCACGCCTCCTGACGTGCTCAAGAAGATGTACGTGCTGCGTCGTATCCTTAACCCCATGGGCACCATGGATGCGATCGACTTCCTGCTCGACAAGTTGCGAAACACCAAAAACAACGCCGAGTTCTTCGAGTCGATGAATACGTGAGGCGGTTTTCTGAAAAGCCCGACAGGTTCGTCTGACTCCCGCCTGAAGCGAAGGCCGCACCGCCGGCCTGAAGTTTATTGCATTTCATTGCAATTGCGCCGGCCTTCCTGAGGCACCAGCCATTATCGTAGGTTGTCCCGGCCGGATTGACGGCATTCACGGTCTTGCGTCAGCCGAAAGGCGGGGTGGCGTTGGGGCGTGACCAGGGCGATCCCGGATTTTGCTTCGGGTCCGGCTTTCGGCCGGCCCGACAATCCGGGCTAGATTCCAAAACGCGGAGGAAACGATGATCAGACATTTTGTTGGAATTTCTGCTGCGTGTGCTGCGATCGGTCTGTCCGGTGTGTTCGCGTATGCGCAGCAAAGCCAATTCCCGTTGGCGGCCCCGGCAGGCGTGGACAGCAAGGCGAGGGAGGTGGCCCCCGCCGGCGCGGTCAACCAGGGGCCGTTCGATATGAATACCTGGAAATACGGCAATGCTTTTACCCCGCCGCCGGGGACCAAGATATGGAACCCGGCCAAGATCAAGCTGATGTCCGGGGGCAAACTGGTTGGCGGCACGGTCTCGTCCGGCATCGATCCGAGCACCTACTGCGCCATGGCGAATGCCGGATACGACTTCATCTGGACCGAGATGCAGCACGCCAACACGACCTGGGATCAGGCCGGAAAGGCGTGGCGGACCTGTCCGCACGCGAAGGCAGTTCCGGGGGCGCGGGTCCCCTACGCGGACGAGTTTCAGATTCAACATGCCCTCGATGCGGGCGCGCTGGTCATCGTGGTTCCGACCGTGGATACAGTGGAAGAGGCGATCGCGGCGCGAGACTGGACCTATTTTCCGCCGCTCGGCAAGCGCAGCCTCGGCGGCGGGTATGCTTTCGATCCGAACATGTGGGGCAGCGTCCCGGGCGGTTATCGCAATACGATCAACGACAACGTCGTTCTCATTCTGATGATCGAAACGCTCGAAGGCCTGAAAAACGCCGACGAAATCGCGAAGGTCAAGGGCGTCCACGCGATCTTTGCAGCGAGCAGCGACCTCGGGAATTTCGCCGGCTACAAGCAGGGCGACCCGGACTATGAGCGCGAGATCAACATCGTCCATGACGCCGCCATCAAGGCCGGCATCAGGCTGTGCGGTCCCTGGGCGTGGAGGGACCGGCCGGATTTCACCTGCTTCCAAGCCGGCAATGAGATGGCAGCGATTGCGCGCGGGGCGAAGATGGAGCTCGGCGAATATGCGGATACGCAGGGGAGACCCGAAGTGGGACCGTTTGCGGCGGCAAGAACACGGTGAGGCGCTAACGCGGCGAGGCGTTGAGATTTTTGCAATGCCACGGCCAGCCGAGCCATCGGCACGCTTCGGAGCGGCGCGTTGACCAACGTTATATGGTCGGCGGGCGCGCAGGCAGGGTACCGGCCGATAGCAGGGGCGACTTTGGGGGCGAGCCTCGTGGTCGCCCCGTTTGTATCTGCGATCCAAAGGGCAACGGGCGAACGCAAAGGTCGCGCACTACCCCGCAATGATAGCTATTCAGCCGCGGTTCCTATTCGGCACACGCTGCGTCAGCCCGGCAACGACTGCGCCTCGCTGCCGCCGAGGGCTGCAACGGCAGTTATAAGCTGGTGGGGCTCGGTGATCGGCAGCGAGCACCTTTGTCCCGAGCAGAGGAGGGCCACGGTCTGGCCCTGAGAGAGCGTAATGTTGCGCCCTGCATGCCTGGGGGGCAGGTCCTGCGGCGTTGCAGCTCGCCTCACGATGCGCTCAAGGAAGGGTAATTCCAGCGCGACCGCCGCGAATTGGTCGGCTTCTGGCCCGATGGCGACAACCTCGACGGCGCGCAGATTGAGGTCGAGGGCGTTTGCCAGGCTCGCATGGAGATACATGCTTTCTGCTGCTGCCGGCAATAAGCCGGCGAAAAGAGCGTCGGCTTTCCGGCGCCAATTCTCGTCGCCGGTCAGGCTGGCGAGGCGAATAAGGTTCTGCGCCGCAATTCCGTTGGGGTTGGGCGTCGCTTCGTCAATCGTCGAGTCGGGGCGCACGATCAGGCCTGCGGCATCGTCGGCGGTCAAATAGTATCCGCCCGTATCCTGGCGCCTGTAGTGACGGTCGAGAGCCTCTTGCCACTGGCATGCCCGCTGGAGATACTCTGGCGCGCCGGTTGCCTCGTGCAGCGCCAGGGCGGCCTTGGTCATGGCGGCGTGGTCGGAGGCAAGGCCGGGGTAGAGGAGTTTTCCGTCCCGCCAGGAATGGCCAAGCCGGTCGCCTTTGGTCATGTGATGTTCGACGAATGCGAATGCTGCTCGCGCTCTGGCAATCCATGCCGGCTGATTGAGCATGGCGCCCGCATTTGTCAGAGCCGCAATCATGAGTCCGTTCCAATCCGCAAGCACTTTGCTGTCGAGGCCAGGGCGGACGCGCCGCTCACGGGCGGCGAGAAGATTTTGCCGCAGTGCAGCAAGACGTGTCTCATCGTCCTGTTGATGGGCGGGGCCGGACGCGCCTGGGCCTCCCGCTTGCGGACTTAAGCGCTTGAGTCTGTTAGGGATATTTCTTCCTTCGAAATTACCATCGGGCGTAATGTCATAACATTCAGAGAAATATTCGCCGTCTTGCGGACCAAGAATGGCATCGATTTCGGCCCGCGACCAAACGTAGAATTTGCCTTCCTTGCCCTCGGAGTCGGCATCAAGCGAGGCGCAAAATGCACCTTCCGGAGTGGACATCTCGCGAACCAGCCAATCGCAGGTCTCTTGGGCGCGCCGCAAGAACAGGGTCTTGCGACTGCGCCGATAAGCGAGGGCGAGCAGCTCCAGAAGCTGCGCATTGTCGTAGAGCATTTTCTCGAAATGCGGGACGAGCCATTTTTCGTCGACCGAATAGCGCGAGAACCCGCCGCCGAGGTGATCATAAATGCCGCCCTCGCACATGTGCTCCAGCGTAAGTTCGACCAGGTCGAAGAATTTGGCGTCCTGCCGGCGCAAGCCTGCGCGCCACAGCAGCTCCAGCATGGAGCATTGCGGAAATTTCGGCGCCCCGCCGAGTCCGCCGTTGGTGTGATCGAATGCCCGGGCGATGGCGGCTGCCGCTGAGTCCAATTCGGCGGCGCCGACGGCAATATGACCGCTCGGCCGCGACTTCGCGCCTAATGCGGCCATCAAGGCCGCACGGTTATGTTCGATGCGCTGGGGCTCATCGCGGAAGAGGCGGGCGACCTCTCGCAGCACATCGACGAAGCCTGGTCGGCCGTAACGCGCCGTCTTGGGGAAGTAAGTGCCGCCCCAGACCGGCTCGCCGTCACTGGTGAGAAACATGGTTAACGGCCAGCCGCCGCGCCCGCCCAGATGGTGGAGAGCGGACATGTAGATCTGGTCGATGTCGGGGCGCTCCTCGCGGTCGACTTTGATGTTGACGAACAGCTCGTTCATGACGGCGGCCACCTGCTCGTCTTCGAAACTCTCATGAGCCATGACATGACACCAGTGGCAGGCCGCGTAGCCTATCGACAGCAGGATCGGCTTGTTGGTCCGCTTCGCCTCGCGGAGCGCGTCAGGACCCCAAGGCCACCAGTCGACCGGGTTTGTCTTGTGCTGCAACAGATAGGGACTCGTCTCGCGGGCGAGACGGTTTTCATGCCGATGAGAAGTGGTGGCGGTCATGGGTTTCAACCAAGCTTTCAGTCAAGCTTAAGAATTGGCCGACTGAGATGCCGGCGGCTTTTGCGCTATGTGCAAACATAGTCCGCGCCGGGCAACTTCCCCAGCCCTGATAGGGAAGGGCGGATTAGCTGAAGCTGCGGCGGCTCGAGCGCTGCGGCGCGGGACGCTGGGAGCTACGCTGTTGGGCAAACGCATTTGCATTTCGCAGAAACATCCCAGATAGCAACTGACCGCACATGGCAAGCTGAAAACTCAAAAATCAATGATGTCGAGCGAGCGTAATACCATCTTTGCACTGTCATCCGGTCGGCCGCCGGCGGCCATTGCGGTTGTGCGGGTCAGCGGTCCGCGGGCGAGGGATGCCGTTCTGGCGCTGGCCGGTCGGCTGCCGCAGCCGCGGCAGGCAACGCTGGTGAGGCTCAAAGGTCGAAGCGGCGACAGGACTGACCTTGCCGCCGGGTCAGCAATTGAAGCGATCGATGATGCCGTGGTGCTGTGGTTTCCAGGACCGCGCAGCGAGACGGGCGAGGACACGGCCGAATTCCAGGTTCATGGAGGCTATGCGGTCATCGCGGCGGTGCTTTCAGCGTTGGGCGAAATCGAAGGACTTCGCCCGGCGGGGCCTGGCGAGTTTACCCGACGGGCTTTCGAGAACGGAAAGCTCGACCTCACCAGAGTGGAGGGCCTGGCGGATCTGATCGCCGCCGAGACGGAAGCGCAGCGCCGCCAGGCTTTTCGGCAGCTCAAAGGAATGTTGGGTGATCGCGCCGAGCTCTGGCGCCGGCGATTGACGGAAGCGCTGGCTCTGGTCGAGGCTTCGATCGATTTCCCCGAAGAAGATGTCGTCTCCGAGAGGTTGATTGAGCCGGCGTTGGCGACGGCGGCAGACCTTGACCGGGAGATTCGGGGTCTTTTGGCGGACTCCCGTCGAGGCGAGCAATTGAGGGAGGGGCTGACAGTTGCGGTTGCGGGTCCGGTAAACGCGGGCAAGTCGAGCATCGTGAACCGCTTGGCGAAGCGGCCAGCCGCCATTGTGTCTCCGTATGCGGGCACGACGCGGGATATAATCGAAGTTCATCTCGATCTTGCGGGTTTTCCGGTCACCGTCCTCGATACCGCAGGGGTGCGCGACACGACCGATCCGGTCGAAGAAGAGGGGGTCCGCCGCGCGCGTGCACGGGCCGGCGCGGCGGATCTGGTGCTCTGGGTAACTGACGCGACGGTTGGGGATCCGGCGCCACTGCCATCGGAACTGACGAAGCCGGGCGCCCCGCCAATATGGTTGCTGTCGAACAAGAGCGACCTTGTTGGACGCAAATGCCCCGAGGACGCTTCAGAACGAAGCGCAGAGGCGAGTGCAGGTTTGAAATGCTTCCGCATCTCGGCGCTGACCGGGGCGTCATTTGATGACCTCGAGGACGGGCTTGCAGACTTTGCGAAGCGCTTCTTTTCGGTGGGCACGGAATTGGGGCTCGTCACGCGAGAAAGGCACCGGGGCGCATTAGTGGAGTGTGCGGACGCGCTGCGACGAGCCTGTCAGGAAGGCGTCGCGGGACGCGAGGATATTATCGCAGAGGAGCTTCGCCTTGCCGCCCGCGCGCTGGGACGACTGGTAGGGCGGGTAGATGTGGAGGATGTCCTTGACGTGATTTTCCGGGATTTTTGTATCGGGAAATGAGCAGCTGTTTCACGTGAAACACGCGAAAAATGGGCGGATGGTCGCGATGTCCTTAATTGAGGAGCCGATGAAGAATAACTGCGCCAATTGCAGTCCTCTCCCCGCTTGCCGGGAACGGTAGCGAGGGGCCGCCTCACGGGTGCGGACTTGCCTCACAAGCCCCTCCCTGACCCTCCCCCGCAAGCGGGGCAGCGATTGGTGCGCGGAAAAGCCTGAGGTCCAGGACGGGGCAGGTCAGGAGGCAGCTTCATCCATCTCAATTCGGTTTGGCCATCGCATTTTGACGACAAGGGCAGGCGGCTTCTATAAGGATCGATCACGCGAAGGGACGCTGGCGGCGCAGATATGCGGTATGACGTCATAGTGATTGGCGGCGGCCACGCCGGCTGCGAGGCTGCTTCGGCGGCGGCCCGTATGGGAGCGAACACGGCGTTGGTCACGCATCGGTTTGACACGGTCGGGGCAATGTCGTGCAATCCGGCCATCGGGGGCCTCGGAAAGGGACATCTGGTCCGGGAAATCGATGCTCTCGACGGCCTGATGGGCCGGATCGCCGATCTCGGCGGGATCCAGTTTCGCGTGCTTAATCGCCGCAAGGGACCGGCGGTGCGCGGACCCCGGGCACAGGCTGACCGACGTCTTTATGCAGCGGCGATGCAGCAGGCGATTCGACGCCATGCCAATCTGACGGTCATACTCGGTGAGGCCGAGGATCTTTCAGTGGAGGAGGGGAGGGTTACGGGCGTAACGCTCACCGACGGCCGGGCTTATGCGGGCCAAGCCGTCATTCTGACCACCGGAACCTTCCTTCGCGGGCTTATCCACATCGGCGATCAGACGACGCCCGCGGGTCGGGTCGGGGAGGCGCCGGCGGCTGGCCTTTCCAAGACACTGGAGCGCATCGGCTTCAAGCTGGGAAGGCTCAAAACCGGCACGCCGCCCAGGCTCGACGGCCGGACGGTCGACTGGGCGCAGCTCGAAATGCAGCAGGGGGATGACCCTCCCGAACCTTTTTCGGCCCTGACGGACCGCATCGAGAATCCGCAAATCGAATGCGGCATCACCCGCACGACCGCAGCCACGCACGCGATTATCCGTGCCAACGTGCACCGTTCGCCGATGTATTCAGGGCAAATCCAAAGTCGTGGCCCGCGCTATTGTCCCTCTATCGAGGACAAGATCGTACGGTTCGGGGAGCGCGATGGACACCAGATATTTCTGGAGCCCGAGGGCCTCGACGACCCGATCGTCTATCCCAACGGCATCTCTACGTCGCTGCCTGCCGAGATCCAGCAGGCCTTCGTCGCAACCATTCCAGGACTGGAGCGCGCCAGAATCACGCGACCGGGCTATGCCATAGAATACGATCACGTCGACCCGCGGGAACTGCACCCCACCTTGGAAACGAAGCGCCTTCGCGGCCTTTTCCTTGCTGGTCAGATCAACGGCACGACCGGCTACGAAGAAGCTGCCGGGCAAGGGTTGGTCGCCGGCATCAACGCCGCGGCAAGCGCCAGCGGCTCGGCCGCGGTCCTGTTTGATCGGTCTCAATCCTATCTGGGAGTGATGATTGATGACCTCGTCACTCGGGGCGTCACCGAGCCCTATCGCATGTTCACGTCGCGTGCAGAGTTTCGCCTGTCCTTGCGAGCCGATAATGCGGATCAGCGCCTGACGGAGCTTGGGATAGCGATTGGTTGTGTCGGCCAGACCCGGCGAGAATTGCACCGTGCCAAGATGGCCGCCCTTACGGCGGCGCGGGACAAGGCGAAGAGTCTGACAGTGACGCCAGGCGAGGCGGAACGCTTCGGGTTCACGCTGAACCGGGATGGACAACGAAGAACGGCGTTTGAGCTTCTATCGTATCCGGATGTGGGCCTTGCTGAGGTTGCGCGAATCTGGCCGGAGCTTCTTCACCTTTCGTCGGCGGTCGCCGTTCAGCTTGAGATAGACGCAAAATATGCGGTTTACCTGGACCGGCAGGCGGCCGAGGTAGCGTCATTTAAGCGCGACGAGGCCTTCGAGATCCCCGCTGCGATCGACTATGCGCTTGTGCCCGGCCTTTCCAATGAAGTGCGGCAAAAGCTTTCAGCAGCGCGACCGCGCACGATTGGCCAGGCAAGCCGCCTCGACGGGATGACACCGGCGGCCTTGGTGTTGCTGGCGGCCTTCGTCCGACGGGGCCGCCTTCCGAGAGCAGCTTCCGGGAGATGAATACGGGTGAGCGCCGGAGTCACGCTGCCATCGTCAGGCTTCTGCGGTGATCTCAATCGCGAAGATTATGCGCCGGTAAGGGATCGCCGGGACGAGAGACGGCAAGCCCGGCCATGACGAAGTGGGAACTGCCTCGCCTTTCCCGTTGTGGACTCGCTGGTGATGAGCCCTAAGGAGACAGCACCCGACCTCAGTGGAGACCGCGCACAAGCCCTGGCGATGTTCGATGTTTCACGTGAAACCGTCGCGCGCCTGGACAGGTTTGTTGAGCTGCTCTTCGCCTGGCAGTCGAAAACAAATCTCATATCGCGTGCCACAATCTCGTCGCTCTGGACCCGCCATGTGGCGGACTCATTGCAGCTTCTCCAGTGGGCCGACCCAGCCCCTCCTCCGCCCGGCAAGCACAAGACCGAAGTGGCGGGGAAGGGGGGCTGGCTCGACCTTGGATCCGGAGGCGGGTTTCCAGGTCTCGTGATCGCATGTGCGCTCGCGGATGTTCCCGGTACATACGTCCATCTCGTTGAAAGCAATATGAGGAAAGCGGCCTTCCTGCGGGAGGCGGTTCGCGAGACGAAGGTTCCGGCAATTGTGCACGCCGCACGCATCGAGACCATGGCCTCTGCCCTTCCGGGCCCAATAGACTATGTGACGGCCCGCGCCTTGGCGCCGCTCCCGGAACTGTTCGAGCTGATTGCGCCCTTTGTAAAAAGGGGTGCAAAAGCCCTCTTGCCAAAAGGACAAGATTTAGACCGCGAATTGACCGAGGCTACTAAAATTTGGAATATTGAGGCTGACATTGTCCCGAGCAAGACAAGTGAAACCGGGCGTATCTTGATCTTACGCGGGCTGGCGAGGCGCGCCTCCCACCCGCATGCGAATCGGGCGAGATCCTAGCGGAGCGGCCCAGGCCACAGAGGAGGCTGGCGATTATGTCCGAATCAGTGATCGTTGCTTCCGGCGCACCTTCGCCTGAGGTTCGCCGTGGGCCGCGTGTTTTGGCGATTGCTAACCAGAAAGGGGGCGTCGGCAAGACCACCACGGCGATCAATCTCGGCACTGCGCTCGCCGCTGTTGGGGAAAAAGTCCTAATCGTCGACCTTGATCCGCAAGGCAACGCGTCGACTGGGCTCGGCATTGATCGCGCCAGCCGGCGCTTCTCGACCTACGACGTCCTGGTTGGCGAGACGCCGCTCCCGTCGGCTGTGATGCCGACTTCGGTTCCGCGCCTGTCCATTGCGCCTTCCACACTCGATCTGTCGGGCTTCGAACTGGAGGTCGGGCATTCGCGCGACCGGGCATTTCGGCTTCGTAATGCGCTGACGGCATTCTCGTCAGCCAGTTCCGACGAAGCTCAGTTCAGCTACATCCTGGTTGACTGTCCGCCGTCGCTCAATCTCCTGACCGTCAACGCCATGGCGGCCGCGAATGCCATCCTGGTGCCGCTGCAGTGCGAGTTCTTCGCGCTCGAAGGATTATCCCAGCTCTTAAAGACCGTGGAACAAGTCAAGCAGACCCTCAATCCAGGGCTCACCATTCACGGCATCGTCCTGACCATGTTTGATGCCCGCAACAACCTCTCAGGACAGGTCGTGGCAGACGTGCGCGAGTTCATGGGCAAGAAGGTCTACGACACGATTATCCCGCGCAATGTCCGGATATCGGAGGCGCCGTCCTACGGAAAGCCGGTGCTGGTCTATGACCTCAAATGCGTGGGCAGCGAGGCCTATCTGCGTCTCGCCACCGAGATCATCAAACGCGAGCGCGAATTGACGGCCGCGGCACCGAGCTGATTAACCCCTCCCCCGCTTGCGGGGGAGGGTAGCGAGGGCAGCAATTGGAGGCGGTGAGTTGCAACAGGGCAAAAACCTCGTGGGGTCGTCGCCGGCCTCGTCCATGCCTTTCCCGGCGATCTCGATCAGGATCGCACAGCGCCAGGATTATCAGGATGGCCGGGACAACGCACACGAAGCCTTGCCATGACCCCGTGGGAACCGCGGCGATTGTCGCCCCTGTCAGGATGAGACAAACGGCGTGAACGATTTCGCAGGAGCATCCGCCATGGCGGAAGAATCGACGCGGTCGCGGCTGGGGCGGGGTTTGGCATCCCTGATCGGCGACATGGGCGCCGAAACCAACGCCGCTCCGAACGCTTCCGCCTCGGAGCGCGTGCGCAGCCAGCGCCGTGTGCCAATCGAGTTTCTTCGTCCCAATCCGCGCAATCCGCGCCGCGAATTTCCTGCCGCTCAGCTCGACGAGCTGGCAAGCTCAATCAAAGAACGCGGCATGATTCAGCCGATTGCGGTTCGACCGGTGCGCGGCGCCAGCGATGCTTACGAAATCATCGCCGGCGAGCGGCGCTGGCAGGCGGCCCAGCGCGCCGGCTTGCATGATGTTCCGGTGGTTGTTCTCGACGTCAGCGACGCCGAGGCGCTGGAGCTCGCGATCGTGGAAAACGTGCAGCGCGAGGACCTCAATGCACTCGAAGAAGCCGCCGGCTATCAAGCGCTGATCGATGAATTCAAATACCATCAGGACGAAATTGCGAAAGTCGTCGGCAAGAGCCGGAGCCACGTGGCCAACACGTTGCGCCTGCTGAAGCTCCCCGAGTTCGTCAAGTCCGCCATTCGCGCCGGCCAGGTTTCCGCCGGCCATGCCAGGGCGCTGATCGGACATCCGGAACCCGAGCGCCTCGCGCGGCAAATCATCGAGCGCGGGCTGAATGTGCGCCAGGTGGAGGCGCTGGCCCGTAGCAGCCCCGGAAAGACGCAGCCGCGCCAGCCGCGCCGGAAGGAAGCCGACACGATCGCAATCGAAAAGCGCGTGTCCGATGCGCTCGGCCTCGCCGTCACAGTCGATCATCGCGGCGACGGCGGAGCCGTCCACATCAAATACCGCAACCTCGATCAACTCCGCGATATTGTGCGAAGGCTCGAGCGCGCGCCGTAGGGTGCGCAAAGGCTGATGGCGGGTTTTCGCTGCCTCAACCCATCCGGCGAGCGTGCTGCAATGGCTGCTTGCCCGGCCTCGCCCGTGGCCATCCTTCGAGACGGCCGCGCTCAAAGCGCGGCCTCCTCAGGATGGGGGCCGACATTGCTCTACACGCCCTGTGGACGGTCATTACTCCTTCCGCCGCGCCGCCATCACAATTGAAATCAATGCGCGCTGCGCAATCAGATGGGCGAGCTTTGCGCTCTTGCGGACCTCGAGCGAGGTGTCGCCGAGTTGTCCGATCACGCGCTCAAGACGGTTCGAGGTCCAAAGCTCCAATGCCGTCCTCACGGCTTTAACGCGGCTGAAATGTATCGCCGGGGTCGCGCGCCTGAGGAGGTCATCGACCGGCGTTCCGGATTCCATTGCGAGGCGGAACATGTGCAGCGCGGCTGCCTGTCGAATACAGGCTGCAGCAATGGTGCTAGCCGAAACGCCGCTCGATTTGACTTTCCCGAAATTGATCTCGATGTCGTTCGCCCATCCGGCGAACGCCGCATCGATCAGGCTATCCACAGCCGGAAGGGTGGCGTCGGCCGCCACTGCCATCACATCCGGCACATCGATGCTCCTCTTGTTCAGAGCATAGAGCGTGAGCTTTTCGATCTCCGAACGAGAGGCGCAGCGATCGCCGCCGATCAGCGACACCAGCAACGCGCGGGCGCTGGGCGTTATCGTCATTCCGGCGCGGCGCATCTCTTCATCGATGAGCCGAGCGAGGTCGCGCGCGGAATCCGCATAGCACGGCAACGCCGCCGCAATGGGGGCGCGCTCACACATCGTGCGCAACGGCGCGCCCCGCCTCAGATCGCCCGCTTCGATGACGATCCGGCAATCGGCCCGCGGCGGCGCATTGATGAGGCGCTCTACCGCGGCGGTGAAATTCCGGGCGCCGGCCTTGACCAGGACGGCCCGCCGGCCGCCGAGCAACGGAATCGTGTGGGCTTCCTCGACCAGCCTTTCGGGCGTTTCCGCGAGCTTGTCTCCGTCCAGGAGAGCAAGCCCGAATGGGTCGCTCACATCATTGACGGACGCGCGAACAAGTGCGGCTGCACGCTCGTGCACCAAACCTGTGTCGGGTCCAAAAACCAAGACGATGGGCTTATCGGGATCAGGCCGCGCTACGAAGCTTTCGACTTCGGCGGCCTTGAACGCGACCATGGCTTGTGACTCAGTCGGTTAGAGCGTGTGAAAACCTCATCCTGAGGAGGCGGCCGCTTGGCCGGCCGTCCCTCGACAAGCTCACGACGCGCGTGCTGAAATCCGCTGTTGCCGATTTCGGCGCTTTAGGTCGCCGAAGTCGGGCAAGCCCGATTTCGGTGCGCGGTCCTCGGGACGAGGGCCGAATTTTTTGTCACGCGCTCAGGTCCCGGCGACAAAATAAGAAGCGAGTCGCGCTCTGATATTGTCGGCAATCAGTTTGGCGGCGCGATCTTCAGCGTCACGCAGCGCCCGCGCGCGGGCAAACCGCTGAGCCTGCCCGGGAATGTCGTACGACACACGGGCAAAAGTGCTGCCCGTCACCACGGGCTTGCCGGTCTTGATCTCGGTCAGCGTGTAGCTGACGTTGAGGCCATAATCCTCGACATCCGGCCGGCCGCTGGTGATATCCACGATGACTGAAAGGCGGTTCGAGGACATCCTGATCGCGAGCCGATGGGTGGGGGGCGGCGGTTGAGCGCCGCCAGTGAGGTCGAATATGAGCTGATTTCTCGTCTCAACAGCGACCCGCGCTTCCGGCGAGCCGCTCGGCGCAGCGATTTGGGAAACGTCGACCGCGGCCAGCGCCGGAGCGACGGGCGGCGAATTCGTCAGCGAAACGTTGCCGTAAAGCGGCTGGAAACAACCGGCCGCCAGGCCGCCAAGAAAAGCGATGCAAGCGAGCCTGCCGGCGAGGCGACGCCTCCGAGCTTGTTCAAGCCACGACATTGACGATCCTTTGCGGAACAATAATCACTTTCCTCGGCGGTTTTCCGTCCAGCGCCCGCTTGATGGCCTCGAGGGCCAGGACGGAGGCCTCAATATCGACGTTTCGAGCGTCGCGCGCAACGGTCACGTCTGCGCGCTTCCTGCCGTTCACTTGCACCGGCAGCGTAATGGTGTCCTCCACAAGCAGATCGCTCTCAAGCGCCGGCCAGCCCTGATTGGCCAGCAAGGTCTTGTGACCCAGCGCGGCCCAGCACTCCTCGGCCAAGTGCGGCATCATGGGGTGGAAGAGCTGCACGAGGATTTCTGCCGCCTCCCGTACGGCAAATTTGAGGTCCGGTGCGACCGGTTTTGGGGAATCTGTCACAACCGCCTGCAGCGACCTGGCGAATTCATAAATGTGGGCTACGCATACGTTGAAACGCAGTCTTTCGATGTCCTCAGAAACCTTTGCGAGCGCCCGGTGGGCAGTTTTGCGGACCTCAAGGGCCGCTTCAGAAAACGCGTGCGGTCGCGCTGTCGGCGCGTTTTCTGAAAACTGAGCCGCGTCATTGACGATGCGCCAGAGCCTTTGAACAAAACGCCACGCGCCCTGAACGCCCTCTTCGGTCCAGATCACATCGCGTTCGGGCGGCGAATCGGAAAGCATGAACCAGCGCGCCGTATCGGCCCCGAATGCGCCGATGATGTCGTCCGGATCGACCGTATTGCGCTTCGATTTCGACATCTTCTCGATCGGGCCGATCTCAACAGGCTCTCCGGTCTCAACGAGGGTCGCTCGACGCGCATCGCCAGCCCCCTCGATTTTCACTTCGGCAGGCGCCGCGAAAGCGCCGCTTGAGGTGCGGTAGGTTTCGTGCACCACCATGCCCTGGGTGAACAGGCCCGAGAACGGTTCATCAACTCCGGCATGACCGGTGGCGTGCATGGCGCGCGCGAAGAAGCGGCTGTAGAGCAGGTGGAGAATCGCATGCTCGATGCCGCCGATATATTGGTCGACCGGCAGCCACGCATCGACGGCCATCCGGTCGGTCGGCTGCGACTCAATCCACGGATCCGTAAAGCGTGCGAAATACCACGACGAATCGACGAACGTGTCCATCGTATCGGTTTCCCGGGTGGCCTTGCCGCCGCAGCGCGGACAGTCGACATGCTTCCAGGTCGGATGACGATCGAGCGGGTTGCCGGGGCGATCGAACTCCACATCGTCAGGCAACGTCACCGGCAAATCAGCCTCCGGCGCCGGTACGACTCCGCATGAAGCGCAATACAGGACCGGTATCGGGCAGCCCCAATAGCGCTGGCGCGATATTCCCCAATCGCGCAGGCGGTAATTGACCTGCCGCTGAGCCACGGGATGATTGCCGCGCACTTCGCGCTCCAGCCGCTTCGCGACCTCCTCTTTCGCATCGGCGATCGAGAGTCCGTCGAGAAAGCGCGAATTGATCATCCGCCCCGCGCCATCATAAGCAATATCGGTGATGACGAAGGTCTGCGGATCCTGCCCTTCGGGGCACACCACCGGGGTGTTGCCAAGGCCGTACTTGTTGGAAAAATCAAGGTCGCGCTGGTCGTGGGCGGGCGTGCCGTAAATGGCGCCGGTGCCGTATTCCATCAAAATGAAATTGGCGACGAAGACCGGCAGCTTCCAGGCCGGATCGAAGGGGTGGACCGCCCTGATCCCGGTGTCAAAGCCGAGCTTCTCGGCCTTCTCGATCAGTTCCTGGGCGGTGCCGGTACGCTTGCATTCGGCGATGAAGGTTGCGAGCGCCGGGTTCCTGGCGGCGGCAGACAGCGCCAATGGGTGATCCGGCGACAGCGCCATGAATTTCACCCCGAAAATGGTGTCCGGGCGGGTCGTGAAAATCTCCAGCTCGGTTTCGCCATCGGGCGTCGTGGCGGGGTCGAGTGCGAAGCGGATATGGAGGCCCTCGGACCGTCCGATCCAGTTACGCTGCATCACGCGGACCTTTTCAGGCCAGCGGTCGAGCCGGTCGAGCGCGGTCAGGAGGTCCTCGGAAAATTTCGTGATCTTGAAGAACCACTGGGTCAGTTCACGCTGTTCGACGGGCGCCCCGGAGCGCCATCCTCGTCCCTCAATGACCTGTTCGTTGGCGAGCACGGTCTGATCGACCGGATCCCAATTCACCTTGGATTGCTTGCGCTCGACCAGTCCGGCGGCCAGAAAGTCGAGGAACATTTTCTGCTGGTGCTTATAGTATTTCGGATCGCAGGTGGCGATTTCCCGGCTCCAATCGAGCGACAGCCCCATGGATTTGAGCTGCGCCTTCATGGTGGCGATGTTCTCATAGGTCCAGGTTCGCGGATGCACCTTGTTGGCGACAGCAGCATTCTCGGCCGGCAGACCGAATGCGTCCCACCCCATCGGATGCAGCACATTGAAGCCGCGCGCCCGCTTGTACCGGGCGACCACATCGCCCATCGTATAGTTGCGCACATGGCCCATATGGATGCGCCCGGACGGGTACGGGAACATCTCAAGTACGTAATACTTGGGACGCGGGTCCTCGTTGCGGGTGACAAACACCCTCTGCGTGTCCCACGCCTGCTGCCAACGGATTTCAGCCGCGCGGGCGTTGTATCGGTCAATGGTCATGATGGTCCGGCCGTTGAAACATAGTCGGACTAGGACATGATTGCGACGGACAGGTCAACCACGTGCCGGCAACGATGAATGTGGAGCGGATTTCCGGCGTGTTGAATGGCTCGAAGGCGCCGTGGCCGGGCCTCTCGCGGCGACCATCCCCGCCTTGCCCTCCCCAATGCGGGCCCAATGCGGGAGGGTAGCGTGGACGCGCAGAAAACAATCGAGGCGGCCTGGACAAGCCCGACCACGGCGCCCGGACGAGGCGCCAGCGCTTCAACCTCACCGGAACTCGCTTCAACGAAATCAGAAATCGGATGATCCGCAGTGGTTGCGCCCCGTCATGACCCCGTTATTGCCCTTCAAGCTTTACGCCGCGACATCGAGGCGGCGTGCCGGGATGCGGGGCGCCCCTCCCAAAGCGTGACTTTGGTGGCGGTTTCCAAAACGTATGGCGTAGAGGCGGTTGAGCTGGTCATTGCAGCCGGACAAAGAGCTTTTGGAGAAAACCGGGTTCAGGAGGCCCGCGCGAAATGGCCGGCGCTTCGCGAACGGCATCAAGATTTGGAGCTGCATCTCATTGGCGCGCTGCAGTCCAACAAAGCGAGGGAGGCGCTCACGCTGTTCGACGCGATCCATTCGGTTGATCGACCGAGCTTGTGTGTCGCGTTGGCGAAGGAAATCCAGAAGCAGGGTCAAGCGCCGTTGCTGCTCGTGCAGGTCAACACCGGAGCCGAGCCGCAGAAAGCCGGAGTGCTGCCCGAGCATGCTGATGCCTTCATCGCTGCTTGCCGTAAGTCGTACGACCTTGAGATTTCAGGCCTCATGTGCATCCCGCCGGCTGACGAGGCGCCGGCGCCTCATTTCGCTCTGACCGCCAAGATCGCCGCACGCAACGGATTGAAATTGCTGTCGATGGGCATGAGCGCCGATTTTGCGACCGCGATAAGGTTCGGCGCCACCCATGTGCGGCTGGGAACCGCAATTTTCGGCAGTCGCACGAGCGCAGCGCCCCTCAGTCCGGACTGAGCGCAGCAAAATCCGGGATGCGCGCAACCCGGGCCACGGATGTTGCCGTGCCGCTCAGCAATGAATTGTCAACCTTGTCCTGGGTCCAAGGCGCGCTATAACCTTTCTGAGAGCGCTGATCGGCAAGGAAATGCAGCCGGCCGTAGGCGATAAGTCCGCCCGGGCGACGTGGATGAATACTGCGCTCCCGCGGCCCGAAACCCTGGGCCGCTGGTTGTGGTCGATCTCAATGATCAGGTCGTATAAGGCATCGGAGCGCCACAATCGATCACCGGGCTGGCCCGGCGAAATTCTGATGGCGCGGTTATAGCGCCGGTCGGACGGCTCCTCGCACCATCCATCTAGGCTGTCGATGCGCCTCACCGGCAGCAGCGTCCGCGGGCGTGGGAAACGGTCGGGGCGCCACCACAGGCGCACCAGCCGATAACGCCCGGCCGGGGTTGCGCCGTCTCCTTCGCGCTTGTTGGCCTTGATCCCGGAACGACCCAGCGCCACTTTGATGTAGCGGCCTCCAGCCGATAACCATCCTTGCCGGCGATCGCCGGGCCTTGTCCGCAACCACAAATTTGTGAGCGTTATCCGATGCATACGCCCTCAATAGGCCGAATTTTGCGCCATTGCCAGCGGTATGCGCGGGTTGTGCTTGCGCTCTGCTCGCCGACTGCTCTACTTGCTTGGATAACGTGGCATCCAAGACCGATCCGCGGGGCTTTCCATGGCGACTGCGCGTAGAATCCTGATTGTGGACGACGACTACGAGCTGCGCGAGGCGCTCGTCGAGCAATTGTCGCTCCACGACGAGTTTGAAGCCATTTCGGCCGATACCGGGGCCAAAGGCGTGCAAGCCGCCAAAAGCGGGCAGATTGACCTCGTCATCATGGATGTCGGCCTGCCGGACATCGACGGCCGTGAAGCGGTGCGCATCTTACGGAAGAACTCCTTTAAGGCGCCGATCATCATGCTGACCGGTCACGATACCGATTCCGATACGATCCTGGGTCTAGAAGCCGGCGCGAACGACTACGTTGCAAAGCCGTTCCGATTCGCCGTGCTGCTGGCGAGAATCCGCGCCCAGCTCAGGCAGCACGAGGCAAGCGAGGACGCCGTCTTCGCCATCGGACCTTATTCGTTCCAACCAAGCTCGAAGCTGTTGACGGGCAGCAAGGGCAACAAGGTCAGACTTACCGAAAAAGAGACCGCCATCCTGAGGTTCCTTTACCGCGCCGGCCAAAAGTCGATCTCACGCGAAGTCCTGCTGCAGGAGGTTTGGGGCTATAATTCCGGGGTAACCACGCACACGCTGGAGACGCATATCTATCGGCTGCGCCAGAAGATCGAGAAGGATGCGGCAATGCCTGAGATCTTGGTCACGGAACCCGGCGGCTACAAGCTGATTCCTTGAGACGGGTCGCGCGGTGCGGCTGTGACGATCGAAGACGACATCGCTATTTTGTCGCGCGTTCCGACCTTCGCGAAGCTCGGATTCTCGGCCTTGCAGATCGTCGCCATCGGTTCGGAGTCGCAGCATCTTGCCGAAGGCGAAATCCTCTTCCGGGCCGGAGAAACGACCGACGCGGGCTACGTCGTTCAGGAAGGCTCGCTAAAGCTCACCCCGGACGATCCCAGATGGTCTGGTCCAAGCGTCACGTTCGGTCCTGGCGCGCTCATCGGGGAGCTTGCCCTCGTCACCGAAACCGTTTGCTCCGCGACCGCGATCGCGCACGAACCGACCACGGTGATGCGGATTTCCCGCAGTCTGTTCCGCAAGGTCCTGGAAGGGTTTCCCAACGCCGCGCGGGTGATGCGAGATCGATTTGCCGCGCGCGCCGGTCCGGTAGGCGATGAATTGTCCCGCCTGCGTACGATCCTGGAGAAGCCGGGCAGCTACAGGCCAAGGCTGCGGCCTGAGGCGCGTCATTCCGTCGACCGGCAAAACACGGACATGCGTGTCAAGCCTGTGGGGCGGTGAAGGATTGTATCAGTTTCGCTGCGCCATGCTCCTCTGTCCTCACCAAACTGAGGCGAAGCTCGCGGACGATTTTTGTGCCACAAACGATCTCTATATCAGCGCTGAACTTTGGAGGCTTGGATGGCCGACCCGATCACCTCTGACAAAGTCCCCGTTACGGTGCTGACCGGCTACCTCGGGGCCGGCAAGACCACGCTGCTCAACCGCATTTTGTCGGAGCCGCATGGCCGGAAATACGCTGTCATCATCAATGAGTTCGGCGAGATCGGCATCGACAGCGACCTGGTCGTGGGCGCCGACGAGGAAATCTTTGAGATGAACAACGGCTGCATCTGCTGCACGGTGCGGGGCGATCTCATTCGCATCATCGGAGGCCTGATGCGGCGCAAAGGCAAATTCGACGCCATCATCGTGGAGACCACGGGGCTTGCCGACCCGGCGCCGGTCGCCCAAACCTTCTTCGTGGACCAGGAGATCGGCCGCAAGGCGAAGCTCGACGCTGTCGTCACGGTAGCGGACGCCAAGTGGCTCAGGGACCGGCTGCGCGATGCCCCGGAGGCCAAGAATCAGATCGCCTTCGCTGATGTGATCCTGCTCAATAAGACGGACCTGGTCGGCGATGCAGATTTGCGGGAGATCGAAGCGCGCATCCGCGCCATCAATCCCTATGCGACGCTCCACCTGACGCAGCGCTGCGCCGTGCCGCTCGCCGAGGTGCTGCACCGCAATGCCTTTGACCTCGACCGCATTCTCGAGGTCGAGCCGCAATTCCTTGAAGCGGGCGACAGTCACGACCATCATCACCACCGCGATCATGCGGACGGCCACAACCATAGTCATCGCGGGCTCAGGCACTATCACGATGAGGACATGCAGTCGCTGTCGCTCAGGACTGACCGTGCGCTCGACCCGGAAAAATTCTTCCCCTGGATTCAGAATCTGGTGGCTCAGGAGGGTCAAAACATTCTCCGCACCAAGGGGATTCTCGCATTCAAGGACGACCCCAGGCGCTTCGCCTTCCAGGGCGTGCATATGATGCTGGACGGCGACCATCAGCGCGACTGGCGCGAGAGCGAGAAGCGCGAGAGCCGGATCATTTTCATCGGCCGCGCATTGCCGGAGAGCATGATCCGCAAGGGTTTCGAGGAATGCGCGGCATGACCATGACGCCGGTCAGCTCTGAGCAGTCATGACCCGGTCTTGCGTCTGGCATCCATCTCCCTCCCCCGCAAGCGGGAGAGCAGGGAGGGGGCGCACGATGCGGATGGCCGGCACAAACGCGGCGATGACCAGTCGAAACACATCGCATCGGCTAAGGCGCTGTCCATGGCTACCACTGACACTCCGTCCGTTGCGGATCGCACAAGGCACATTGCGGCGGGAGCGCCGGTGGTCGGCGCTTATTTTCTTAAATCCGGCGCCGTGTTCGTGCTCGGCGACGAAGCGCTGTTATTTGTAACAGGAAACGCCGAACCTCGGCGCGTTGTGGTTCATGACGGGGCCATCCTGACGGCGGCGAGCGACCGCGAACGGATCGTGACAGGCGGCGACGACGGCAAGGTCGTAGCAGCGAAACCCGATATGACAACGACGACGATTGCCGTCGATCCCAAGCATCGCTGGATCGACCATGTCGCCATCGCTCCAGACGGCGCAGTCGCCTGGTCGGCCGGAAGAGATGCGTACGTCCAATCCCGCAGCGGCGGGCCGCACAAGCTCGAAGCGCCGTCGACGGTGGGCGGGCTTGCCTTCGCGCCGAAAGGGCGACGGCTGGCGATCGCCCATTACAATGGCGTGACGTTGTGGTTTCCCAATGCGCCGGACGCAGCGCCGGAGCGCTTGGAGTGGAAGGGCTCGCACGTCGGCGTCATCTTCAGCCCGGACGGGCGCTATCTGGTCACGGCCATGCAGGAACCGGCGCTCCACGGTTGGCGCCTCACCGACGGCAAGCATATGCGCATGTCCGGCTATGCCACGAAAGTGCAGGCCATGGCGTGGACCGCCGATGGCAAGGGGCTCGCAACATCGGGGGCGCCTCAACTCGTTGTTTGGTCGTTCCATGGCAAAGATGGACCGATGGGAAAAGAGCCGCGAGTGCTGGTGCCGGCCGAGCACCAGGTCAGCACGGTGGCCTGCCATCCGCAAAAGGATGTGATTGCGGCCGGCTATGAGGACGGCCTGGTGCTTCTCGTGCGCGCGACGGATGGCGCCGAGGTCCTGGCACGCCGCCCTGCCGGATCCCCTGTATCGGCCCTGGCATGGAATGCGAAAGGCACCGCGGTCGCCTTCGGGACCGAAGAGGGCGACGCCGGCATAGTGGATCTGGCCTGACAACAGGATTTTCCGCCGGGCAAGGCGACATCTACGATTTGAGTTCGTCGTCGAACGCCTTCGAAGACTCCGGCGCCGGTTTGCTCCAGCGCTGCGGGGATACCGTCCGCACGGCAGCAGCCGGGCGAGCAACGCCAGACCGCACCGCAAGCGGCCCGCCAGCCCGAACAGCGCCCGGGCAACGTGACGGGGCCGAATGCGCCGCCGCCGTCGGTGCGGCGCCGCGCGGCGGCCCAGGCCAAAGGCGACCGCAATGAGTGCTGAAAGCGCCTGAGGCAACTCACACTGCAAACGGGCGGCGGGGCCGCCGCCCGACTAGCGGAGGGCAGAATCTATCCCAGGTCCGGTAAAGGCACCTCCTGGAGCATCGCTTCGTTTCATTGTTCTGCGTTGTGGCGCTTCAATCCGTGGCGCCATTGCAATAGATTGGCGTCCGCCGTCATCAACGTGGCGTCGTGCGTAATCGCGGTGGCCGCGATGATGCGATCCGCAGGGTCGCCATCGAGCCCTTCAAGTTCAGCCGCAAGAATTGCAATCTCGCCGGTGAGCGGCAACTCGCGGATGCCAGCTCCCAGCAGTTTGGACCGTAGTTCGCCGGCCGATTTGACGGCTCGCAGCCTTCGCTTGGCGATCAGCATTCCCAGCTCCCAGAAACTGAATGCGCTCAGCGTAAGGCGATCGTCGGCCAACGCCTTGTCAGCAATCCTTTGACTCTGTTTGCCAAGCCCCTGGTCAATCGCGAGCCAAATTGCGGCATGTGTGTCGAGCAAGATCACTTGAGCGCATCCCACTCGACATCGATCGGTGAAATGATGTCGCCGGTGATGAAGAGTTCATTTCTAAGAATACCACGTGCGCTCTGCTTGCGTGGACGGTGCGGCACCAGCTCGGCGACCGGTTTGCCGTTTTTTGTTATGATGATCGCTGTGCCGGTGCGGGCGACTTCGTCCATCAAGGCGAGGCACCTGGCTTTGAACTCCGAAGCTTTGATGTGGCGTGACATGTATGTGGGCTATATGACCATGGTCAGGACCATGGTCATATAGCGCCGGGCACATTTAACGTCAAGTTTCGCAGGCTTACTCCAGCAATTCTCATTTTGACCTATGGGGGTCTGGCGAGCGGTTTGTCGAAGGCGAGGGTGGCCATGAGCTGTTGC
>JAJPKK010000058.1 GCA_021323775.1 Hyphomicrobiales bacterium | reverse complement strand
GGCAGGGTCGGAATCGGCCATGGATCTGGTCCTTCTTAAGGTTGGCGGCCGGGGCCGCCTTGGCGCTTGCAAATCGCCGCGGCGGCCCGCTCGCATTCCGGGCCGCCAAGGAATGTTGCCGGGGGGGCAATTAAGCCTGCGCCCGCTGTGCGTTCTCGCCCGCGTGAAACGCGCCGCCGGCGCCCTGAGCGCCGAACGTGTGCTGCCAGATAAGCCGCAGCATCTGCGTCGTATGGAAGAGCTGCCCCTTGTCGTTCTTGACCTCGCCGGCGCGGATCAAGGCGCCCAAGGTGGCGCACACGAACATGCGTTCTGAGTCCTCGGGCGAGGTCGGGCGGTAATAGCCGTTGCCGCTGCCGTTCGCTTGCGGCGCCGGCGCGGCCTGCTGCCGGCTTGGCGCGGCGGCGGCAACGAGTCTGGCGGACTTGACGTTCTGATATTGTCCGTCCGTGACCTCGATCTCGTAGGTATTGCCGACGGCGAACAGGCCGAGCTTCTCGCGGAAGCAGCCGAATTTCCTGCCGTCGGCGCCGACGACGCCGCCGCGGTCCTTGCCTTCGGCCGGCCATCTGATCTCGGCGATGGTGAGCGTGACGTGTCCCATGATCGCGCCTCCTAAATGCGCTTCTCGTACGTGGCGGAAATGCCGGCCGGCAGCTCGCCGTTTTCTCTGCGGTAGGCGCGGGCGCCCTTGAGCACGGCGTCGGCAATGTCCTGGGTGAGCCCGATATCCTCGATCGCCGCATGCACGTCGGCGATGACGAGCGTCTCGGCCGTGCGCAGCGTCGCCGCCTTGCCGAAGCCGCCGCCGATGCGGACCTTGGCGTCGCGCTCGGCGCGCGCCGCCGCCCGGCCGGCGCGCTGAAATTGCGCGAAGGCTTCGTCGGCCTCCTGGGCGGCGGCGGCGATATCGACATCGCACACGCCCTGCGCGGCGTCCGCGGCGGCCTCGCGCTCGCGCGCCTCGGCTTCTCTGGCCTTGCGCTCCGCTTCCTCGGCGGCCTTGCGGGCGGCCTCCGCGGCGGCGCGGCGCCTGGCTTCCTCGGCCTGCGCGAACCTGGTGAGCCGGATGCGCAGCTCCTTGAGCAGCGTGTCCCACGTCCCCGGCTTGCCGTTGGCGTTGTGCCAGCGGTGATAGTCGCCGTTGATGGCCGTCAGCTCGGCATTGAGCGGGGCGACCTTCGCTTTGCGCTCGTCCTCGACGCCCTTGAGGGCGAGCACGGCGCGGTCGAGGATGGCCTTGGCCTCGCGGGCCTCGGCCTCGTTGCTGACGACGGGATGATCGGCGAGGAAGCGGCTCAGCTCCTCGATCGTGGGCTTGGCGAGTTCGATCGCGCCCGGCGGCTGGTTGTGGCCGATGGCGGCGCGAGGATTGGCTGTGAGATCGAGCATGGCTGGTCACTCCGTGACGATGAGATGGGCGACGTTGCCGTCGCGGACGATCACGGCGACGCGGCCGAGCGCCCGCAGCGCCGGCAGCTGCTCGCGCAGCAGCTGCGCGGTGGCGGCCACGGCGTCCGGATAAAAGGGCGCGGCGAAGCGCTCGCGCCCGGCGATGAGGATGTGCAGGGTCATGGCCTCAGTCCTCCTCAATCTGCATGAGGAGATCGTCGATGGCCTCCTGCTCGGTGCGGCCGTAGCCGGCCGGCGAGCCGAGATCGTAATCCTCCGTCACCGCCGACCAATCGAACCGGCGATCGGGAATAGGCTTGGGATCGTAGCGGGTGATGATCTTGGCCATGGGCGCTACTCCGCCGCTTCCAGCCACGCCGCGTAATGCGCAGACGACAGCGCCTCGATCTTGCGGCGCTTCTCTGCCGGCCAGCGCCGCCAGACGCGCTCGGCAACGGCCATCGCCTCGCCGGGGCTTAGCTTGGTCTGCCGCAGCAAATTGCCCTGCAGGATTTCGAGACGGCGGCGCTTTTCGCGCTCGCGGCGATTGCGCCACCACAGGACGCGCGCCGCGTAGGCCAGGGCTTCTTCGCCCGTGGCCTTCGCCTTGCGCGGGAAGCGCTCGAACCGCAGATATTCGGCAATGCGGGCGGGATGGTAAATGACGGGCATCCAGCCGGAGCCGATGGGCTGGGCAAGCGGCAAGGGCCGGGCCGGGAGCCGGCACAAGCCGGCCGGCTCGTCGGCCCCATATGCCGGATGAGGACGCAGTGCGTCGGGCATGGTCCGCCTCCCTTACGCTGCGTCGGCGAGGCCGAAGCGGCAGCCGGCGCGGCGCAAGGCGGCGACGACGTCGAAGTCCCCGTTGAGGCCTTCCCACAAAATTTGTTCGATGGCGGCCTGGTCGACTTCGCGGTCGGCGGCGGGCAGGCGGCTGATGGTGTCGAGCATCACGCCGTCGAGATAGCGGGCGACGATGTGATGGACCTCGCGCATGTAGCGGGCGCGGGCCTGCACGTCGGCCGCGCCGGCGCTGTTGGCGACCGGCCGCGGCGGCAGGCTGGCAAGCGCGCGCAGGAGCTTGACATAGGCGCGGTCGAGCGGCGTCGCCGGCCGGCGGCGGCCCTTCAACAGCGCCGGCGCGCCGGCGCTGGCGAAGGCGGTGCGATTCGCGGTATTGGCGGTGTCAGCCATTGTGATCCCTTTCATCGGAAGGGGTTGCGGTGGTCAGGCCCGCTTCGGTGTCGGAAGCACCGTTGCGGGCCGCTTCTTGCGGGGAGGGCCGGTAGTCCTCCTTGAAATTTCTTCTTCGATTGGTATCTTGTACCAACTTTGCGATGGTGATGCAATCACTATTTTGGGACAAATTCACAATGAATGGCGCTCAGGCGCGAATGGCCCGCGCTGCTTTGAAGATGAGCGTTCGCGACCTCGCCGCCGCGGCTCAGGTCTCCCCTAATACGATCACGCGCATTGAAGCTGATTTGCCTTCGAACCCCTCGACACTCGGTGCGATTCGCAGAGTGCTTGAGGCCGCCGGCGTCGAGTTCACCAATGGCGATCGGCCCGGCGTCCGCCTGCGCAACCCCGCCGCCGCGCCGGTCGCACCGCCGGCCCGCATGTCGGCGCCCGGCGCCGAACCCTCTCCCCGCAAGAAACCCGCGACCAAAGCCGGCGCCGGAAAACCGCGCCGGCCGGCAAGGCGAAAGGGGGCGGAATGATTGTTCACATGCAGCCCGTGCGCGGGCCCCGACCGCATGCCGCGGCAGACATGCGGTACTGATCCGCTTAGGCGCGGGCCGGCTGGCCAGCCGGCGACCAAAAGGCAAAGAAAACGTCGCGGTCGCGGTCGCCGCCGTCATCGAAATTGCGTCTGAGGAAGTAACGCCGGCGGCGCCGGCTCGGGGGGCTGGGATATGAAATCTTCACTGCTGTGGGCGGGGATCTTCGCCGCACTTGTGTGCAGCTGCGCGACGCGACACGTTCGAGACGAAGATCTTCAGGCTTGGGTTGGGCATCCGGTCGTCGAGCTGGAGCGGCATCCGGTTTTTGCGACATTACCTCTCGTTCGAACGCAAACGTCCGACGGCGCCGAAATCAGAAACTACCTGAACGCCCGCACGGCGATTTCGTGCTCTGGCGGCGGGGCCGTGTTCGGCGGGGTGATCAGCAGCACCAGCTACAACACCTTCACAAATTGCATGCAGCAAGTGCCAGCCTGCAACAATCTGTTCTACGTGAAGAACGGCATTGTGGTGCAATACACGCCGATCGGAACCGGAGGAGCGCATTGCTATACTGATGAGAAATTGCGGCCAGGCTTTGCCGGACCAGCGGACATTCTCTAATCGATCGCCTTCAATAGCTTCACGCCAAGGAACGTTCTAAATCGCTACCTTTGGCGTTCGCTTCTTCGCGGCTGCGTCATCACTTGGTTCGGAAAGCTCGACCGTCGTCTTCCCGCGACGTCGTCCTCAATCAGCTTCTCGATGTAAGACGTGAGCGACCGCCGGTCTGCCGCGGCGGCGCGCTCGGCCATGGCCTTCACTTCCGCATCGACTCTCAAATTGATCGTTGCTGTCTTGTTTCTGTGCTGCGGCTCGGCCATGCATACCGTCTCAGGCTTTACATCGGGTGAGAGCGAGCGTAATGTCTCAGGCGGCATAGTACAAGGGGTGTTGGAAAACGATTCGTTTTGGCGCGAGCCGGTTGGCCGACCGTCGCATGCCTCATCGTCAGGCATGCTTGCCCGCGCCATCCTCAAAGAGACGGCGGGCGGTGAATTCGTGGCTCATCGTAAGCTAAAACGCAGAAGCTATAAGGGCCCACAAAGCAGCGAAGCGCCACCATGCATGAGGTGGCGACGCGGGACGGACATACCTGACGGCGATGCATCACTGTGGCAGCATCGGCGCGGCAACCGAGTGCTTTCTGCGGAGCTACCTCTTATCGATGGGGGCACGCGGGAAATTTATTTATATTCGGCAGATCCACAGGTGGCGGCGGCCCGCTTAAGGCGGGAGGTGCTCAAGGCACTCGCCGAAGGAAAACTGCCACCGAACAGCAAGGCAGCCTTAATTTACGGTCCGAGGCCGATCGCTGCCAGCCGCAAGGGCGGCAAGCTAATTCGTCCATTCAAAGCGCCGCGCTACATGGTTTGGCGTACCCTGCCCAGCGGCCGTACAGTTCTGCGCGCACAAATTCCGTTGAAAGGTCGCCGACCTGTCGAGAAGTCACTCGGCGACGCGGCGGATGCCGACACCGCCCGCGAGCGCATTAAATCACTCATTGAGGAGCTTGTCGCTGCCGACCGGCTCGATGCTGACAGCGACATCGTCAAACTCTACTACAAGGCCACAATCAAGGAGGCGGACCTTCATCGTGGTTGCAAGAGCAAAAAAGCGCCGCCATGCATGACATGGGATTATGGAGTGGACTTGCCCGATGGGGATGCAACGCCGCGGGGGCGACGTCGGGTCAACGGCGATGGTCGGGTGCTTCGCGCCAGTGTGCGCCTCAGCGACGGGCGCTGGATGCGGAACTGCCTGAATACGCGCAACGAAGAACTCGCGACCACGCGCCTTAGCGTCTTGATCATAAACAAAATCGCCGAAGGGAAGCTCGATCGAAACAGCAAGCCCGCCAGGATCTACGGCGGACTCGAAGCGATTTCGCCGTCAGAGTCCCGCACGACCGCGCGCCCTGTCGAAGCTACCAAGACCGGGCGCGTGAAGCGCGTCGCAGGACGAAAAAAGAAATGGATCGGCGCCGGTGGAGGGGTCACCGACGATGCGATGACTTACCATGGGCTCGTTAAGGCAGCGCTGGATGCGGGCGCGCCTTCGGTGAGGCAAGCCATCAAGAATGTGCATCCCCAGATCCCCAAATCCCAAAAGACCTCCTCGCCTGGGTCAGGCGGGAGGCCGTTGAGCATTATAACACTGGCGAATCGCTACTACGAGTTGGACCGAATTCTTAACCAGAGGCTGTAGTCAGACCGCACGGAAATTCAATTTCCGTGCGCACGGAAATCCCGTACCGAGTTCTCGTGCGCACGGAAAAACCATGCCGAATTTCCGGGATTTGCGCATAGGGCATCATGTCGCTTGTTTCGCCGGGGGCACCGAATCGATGCGTGATATCAATGCCAGAATCTACCCCAAAGCCCGACGATCTATTGCCGCTCGACGTGGCCGCCAAACTCGCATTCCCGCATGATCCCCGGATGACCGGGAGCAGCTTGCGCCGTGAGCACAAGAAAGGGCGGCTCGCGATCTACCGCGTCGCCGGCAAGGACTTGACCACTCTTGCTGACATTCAACGGATGAAGACGCTATGCCGTATCCCAAACGAGGTGCCAAACTCTACTGGCAAAAGCCAAGGCGAGATCCCACCGGGAAGCTCATCGAGCGGGGCGTGTGGTGCATCCGAGACGGACAGCTCAAAAAGCGCCTTGGCTTCAGCGAGAGCACGGGTCACGGCGCTGATGCAATCGACAGCCCCGAACTCCAAGACGCCCTCGCCGACTACATCAAGGCCAAGCGGAAAATCCCGCGCGACCGCGACCGTCATCCGTCTCAGGTGATGATCGCCGATGTCATCTCGATCTATACCGAAGACGTGGCGCCGAAAAATTCGCGGCCAAAGGAGGTGGCGGCGCGTCTTGCCAAGCTGCTCGATTATTTCGGCGACTCGAAGCATCGCTGCGAGCGGCTTGACCAGCTCAACGCCAAGACTTGCGCAGCCTATGTGGCGTGGCGCGGCGCGACTGCCGCGGCGCGGCGCGAGCTTGAGGACTTGCGCGCCGCGGTGCGCCACCATTGGAAATCAGGACTGTGCCTTGCTGAGACTCCCGTTGTGTTGCCGGCAAGAGGCGAGTCGCGGGAGCGATGGCTCACAGAGGCAGAGGCCTTCCGCCTATGGAAGGCAGCCACGCGCTATCGCGAAGTGCAAAAGGGCTTCGCCACCGGCAGGCGTTCACTTGCCCACATCGCGCGCTTTACGCTTGTTGCTCTGCACACCGGCACGCGGGCGTCCGCCATCTGCGGGGCCGCATTATCCCCGACACCTGGAAAGGGCTGGGTCGATCTTGACGGTGGCGTGTTCTACCGGCGCGCTGCCGGCAAGGTCGAGACGAAGAAGCGGCAGACGCCGATCAGGATTCCGCCGGTGCTGTTGCGCCATCTTCGGAAGTGGAGGCGCCTCGGAATTTCCAGACACTACGTGGTCGAGTTTAACGGCAAGCCGGTCAAGCGCATCAACAAGGGATTTCGATCAGCGCGCCGGCTCGCCGGCCTTGGGGCTGACGTGACGCCGCACACTCTGCGCCACACCTGCGCGACCTGGATGGCGCAGCGCCGCGTCCCGATCCACGAAATCTGCGGCTTCCTGGGCATGACGCGAGAGACGTTCGAGCGTGTGTATGGCCACCATCATCCGGACTTCCAGGCCGCGGCCGTGAACGCCTTTTCTAGGCGACCCGGACAGCTTCCGGACAGCTTGGACACAACCAAACGTGAACAAAGGGCATCGAATGTCGTCGGGCTTCACAGAAATCGTTGAACTTTTCCGCCTTGATCGGTCGCCTCACTCGTTCGGGACGAGGGGGTCGCAGGTTCAAATCCTGCCACTCCGACCAGAAATCACCCGCCAAAACAACAACATCTAAGATCTGCCCTACCAGCTGATCGAGTTAGGGGGACAGGTGCGGGGACAGGTATGCATCTGGTGCGCAATGAACGACGCGCTCTTTCTCGCCATGCGGCCCTCGATTGAGCCACGATATAATATCCCAGCACCGACGCCTTAGAGAGAAAGCGGAGGGGCAATGGCCAACCCTCGCCGGCCACCAGTGCGGCGGCCGAATCGCCGATTGCCGGCCGGGTAGGGACGCGCCCATTCACAGCGGTCGGCGGCGTTTTTGCTTTACCGTTCCTCGAACGCCGCTTTTCGGGTATGGATTTGCGATCGGAGCTCGATTTTAAGACCAGTGCCATGGGCTGGGCAGCGATGATGGGCGGACCGTGGCGCCCGATTGGCCCTTGCCGACGTGCTCGCGCGCATAGGTTCCCCCAATGGATACGCGTTCGCCGGCCAACGTGCGTGATCAATCGGCGGCGAACGACGCTCGTCACGAGGTGCTGACCGACAGTAACGCCCAGACCGTCCGTAATTATTTGAAACGGCTCTTCCAAGAGGAGGCGCGATTTCGCAGCCGCTGGATATGGGAGCTTCTGCAAAACGCGAGAGATGCATCTTCCGCAAACGGCGTTTGCGTATGGCTCACGCTCAAGCCGGACCGCGTCGTATTCCGGCATGACGGCCTGCCGTTCAATTACAAGAATATTGCGCACCTCATCTATCACGGCACCACAAAATATGAACCTTCGGTCTCCGGAGTAGACCCGATTGGGCAATACGGCACCGGCTTCCTCACGACCCATTTAATCTCGAAGACGGTATGGGTGAGGGGAAGGCTGGACGACAAGAAGCGGTTTAATTTCCTGCTTGACCGCCGCGGTGAGAGCGCTGACGATCTCAAGAGCGCGATGGACGCCTCCTGGGGCAGGTTCGTGGCGTCGTGCTGGGAAGCACAAGACCCGAAGCCGATCCAGACCGAGTATGAATATCCACTCGCAGCGGGCCTGTTCGATTCGGTCAACAAAGACATTTCGGATTTGAGTAACTGCCCAGGTTGTGCCTTTGCCGTCAACTGATCCGCAACGCGCTCATTTGGATTTGCGCGTCCTGCGTGAGGGCCTGGATGACGTTCCAGCCTTGCTTTTTGG
>JAJPKK010000300.1 GCA_021323775.1 Hyphomicrobiales bacterium | reverse complement strand
GGCAGGGTCGGAATCGGCCATGGATCTGGTCCTTCTTAAGGTTGGCGGCCGGGGCCGCCTTGGCGCTTGCAAATCGCCGCGGCGGCCCGCTCGCATTCCGGGCCGCCGCGGAATGTTGCCAGGGGGGGCAATTAAGCCTGCGCCCGCTGTGCGTTCTCGCCCGCGTGAAACGCGCCGCCGGCTACCGCGCAATGATCGCCCTGTGCTGGCCGGCCTTCTATCTCCATCAGCATGGGCGATCTCAGCGGCCGGTCGTCGCAAGGAGGTTGGCCGGATAGCGCTCGCCCTCGATCCGGATGGCCGCAGCCGCCGTCTGGATCTCGGCCAGATCGGCCGCCGTCAGCTCAACATTCACCGCACCGAGATTTTCCTCCAGTCGATGCAGCTTGGTCGTGCCAGGGATCGGCACGATCCAGGGCTTCTGCGCCAGCAACCAGGCGAGCGCGATCTGCGCGGGCGTCGCCTTCTTCTCCGCCGCAATCCGCTTGAGCAGATCGACCATCGCCATGTTCTTCTCCATCGCTTCGGCCGTGAAGCGCGGCAGGATGGCGCGGAAATCCCCTTCGCCGAGCTTCGTTTCTTTGCTCATCGCGCCAGTGAGGAACCCCTTGCCGAGCGGGCTGTAAGGGACAAAGCCGATGCCAAGTTCCTCGCAAAGATCGAGAATGCCGTTCGTCTCGACGCCCCGCGTCCACAGCGAATACTCGTTCTGAAGCGCGGTGACGGGCTGCACCGCATGGGCGCGCCGCGCGGTCGCGACACCCGGCTCCGACATGCCAAAATGCTTGACCTTGCCTTCGGCGGTCAGCTCCTTAACCGCGCCGGCAACGTCCTCGATCGGCACGTTCGGATCGACACGGTGCTGGTAGAAGAGGTCGATCTGCTCGATGCCGAGGCGCTTGAGCGAAGCGTCGGCCACAGCCTTGATATGCTCGGGTTTGCTGTTCAGGCCGGATTGCTTGCCGTCGACGATGTTGAATCCGAACTTGGTGGCGATCACCACCTGGTCGCGAACTGGCCGCAGGGCCTCGCTGACCATCTCCTCATTGGTGAAGGGACCATAGACCTCGGCGGTATCGAAGAAGGTGACGCCTCGATCCACGGCCTGACGGATCAGGGTGACGCCTTCTTTCTTCGTCAGCTTGTGGCCGTAGCTGAAATCGAGGCCCATGCAGCCGTAACCGAGGGCGGAAACTTCCAGGCCGTTCTTTCCGAGAACACGCTTTTTCATGATGATTTCCTTTGCAGGTTTTGGGGATGAGTTTCCGGCTTGCTGCGGAATATCGCTAGATGCGCAGCAGGGTCTTGATGGCGCGGCGCTCGTCCATCGCCCGGTAGCCTTCGGCGACGTCGGCGAGTGGCAGCTCCAGGTCGAACACCTTGCCGGGATTGATCTTGCGCTGAAGCACGAGGTCGATCAGGTGAGGCAGGAAGCGGCGCACTGGAGCGGGGATGACGCACGGCTGGTGCGTGTCCTGGAGGATTGGTGTCCCCCATTCCCCGGATACCATCTTTACTATCCAAGCCGCCGCCAGACCTCGCCCGCGTTTGCCTTGCTGGTCGAGGCGCTACGCTTTCGCGAATGATCCGCCGCAGCGCAATGACAAGAGGGCTATGGCGTGGAATTAGGTAGCTATGGCGTAGGTATAGTGCCCATTTTCATTGTTCTCGGCCCGCCGAGGTATAACTAGTCAAACCCCCAGCTCTGCTGAGGGTTACTGATTCAGGGCCGCGGCTCTACGGGCACAGAAGCCAGAAAATGGGATGCCCGGGAAGTACTGCCGCAAGAATGACTTAATTACTACTACGCTCGCCAAGCGCTTGTGCAGTATCGCGCGCCGGTTGGGGGCAACCGGCACGCCACTGGGGAGAAACATCATGCGTCTCGTCCGCACCTTGGCCCTGCTTCTGTTCGCCGCAATTGCCGGCGTATCGGAAGCCTCGGCGCAACTCGTCTCGATCACCATCGCTCCCCCGGTGCTGCCGGTGTATGAGCAGCCGCCAATTCCCGGGCCGGGCTATATCTGGACTCCGGGTTACTGGGCCTGGGGCGACGACGGCTACTATTGGGTGCCGGGAACGTGGGTATTGCCGCCAGCGGTGGGCTTGCTCTGGACCCCTGGCTATTGGGGCTGGCGCGACGGCATCTACGTCTGGAACGCGGGCTATTGGGGCCCGCACATCGGCTTTTATGGCGGCATCAATTATGGATTTGGCTATACCGGCGTGGGCTATGCCGGCGGCTTCTGGCGCGGCGGCGTGTTTCAATATAACCGCACGGTGAACAACTTCGGCGGCGTCCATATCACCAACGTCTATAGCAAGACGGTCATCAACAACACCAACGTGACCAATGTCAGCTTCAATGGCGGCGCCGGCGGGACGAACGCAAAAGCGACTCCGCAGGAGTTGGCGGCGGCCAATGAGCAGCACATGCCGCCGACGCAAGCTCAGACGCAGCATCAAAACTTGGCCAGCACCAACCCGGCGATGCACGCTTCAAATAACGGCGGCCATCCGCAGGTTGCGGCGACATCGCATGCGGGCCAGTTCAACGGTCCCGGAGTCGTGGGCGCCAAGACCGCTGCCACCGGTCCCACAGGCGGCAATCCGGCGGGCGGCGCGACGGGTAATAGGGGACCGACCGGGACGCCCAACACTCCGGCCAGGCCGGTGACCGGGGCGCCGGGCACGGGCGGAGGGCCAAAGACCAACACCGCCAACGTCCACGCTCCTAACGGCCCAAACAGCATCGGGCCGACTGGCGGCGGACCACGGGGGCCCAATAACACCGCATCGCTCAACCGCGGCGGGCCGCCCGGCGCAGGCCCTGGCAGACCGTCAGGACCGGCGAGGTTCACGGGGGGTGGACCCAACGTGCCAAGGACCGCCAACGTCGCGGCGCCCAGGAACTTTGGCCCGCCGGGCGGAGCCCCCAGGTTCGTCGGCGGTCCCGGTCCCCGCCCAGGCGGGGGAGGCGGCCCGCGCCCGGCGCCGAGAGGTCCGGCTCAGCATCACTGACGTCAAACATGGGCTAGGGCTCCTCCGCGAATGAATGGCTGTTGCGCGGGCCGCCGCGCAGCAAACTTTCTCTCCTCCGCTTTGCGGGGGATGGGACTCGTCAGCCGAGTCCGTGCCGTGAAGCAGCCCGCTCCCTGGACCTCCCCCGCAAGCGGGGGAGCAACCGTGGCCCATTTCGATGCGCCGCGAGGGGGCTTACCACTTGACAGACGTTGCAGTCCCGGCTGGTCGCTCTGCCCAAGCGACCAATGCGGTCCTGCATCTTCCGGCGGCCTGAGACCGATCAAGTTCGCGCTACAATGGGCGCGACCCTTGTGGTCGCCCCGCTTTGCGCCGCGCGCAGCCCTGACCGTATCGTTCAAGCGCGTCAGGGCGGGACCTTCATCCGATTCTGCGTTACTCTCATGGTCGAGAGGGTAGCCTCCCGGTTTTGCTGAGGCCCGCCGGACTGGGGCGACCAGAGGGGTCGTTCGTGTGACCAAAACGAAGGGGCGATCATGGCGCCAAACGAGCCGAGTCGAGAAACACCGCGCTATGCCCAGCTGTTCATCGAGGGGCTCAAGGCAGCGGGCGTAACGGTGGTCGCCGCCGTGCCGGAATCGCTGCTCGCGGGCGTCTACCGCATGTGCGCGAAGGACAACGCCCTGCGCTACATTCCGGTGACCAACGAGGCGGAATTGCCGGGCATCTGCGCCGGAACTTATCTCGCCGGCAAGAAGGCCATCATGGTGATGGAGAATTCCGGCTTGCGCCAGGCCTGCGAGCCGATCGCGCGCTTTGCCTATTGCCACGCCATGCCGCTCGTCATGGCCATGAGCTTTCGCGGCGAGTGGGGCGAGCGCAACTGGTGGGGTCACAACCACGCCCAGACCATGGAGCCTGTTCTCAACGCGCTGCGCATTCCGTTTCGCTTCATCGCGAGGCTCGACGACATCAAGCCGGCGATCAAGAAAGCCTACTATCACGCCGATTCCAGCAACTGGCCGGTCGCCATGGTGTTTACCGGCGAATGCGTAGAGGTGCCAGCTTATGCAAAGGATTGAAGCGATCCGCCATATGGCGCAGGTCATCACCAAGGACGATCTCGTAACGACGTCGATCGGGCAGACCTGGGACGACTGGTGGAATCATAAGCCGGCCGACAACACGTTCTTCACCGGGATTCTCGGCTCGGTGACCCCGACGGCGCTGGGACTGGCGGTGTCGCTGCCGCATCGTCGCATCATCGCAATCGAGAGCGACGGGTCGGTCCTGCTTAACACCGGCGTCATGTGCACGCTCGGCAAGGAGCGCCCGCACAATCTCACGGTCGTCGTCATCGACAACGGCATCTACGAAAACATCGGCGGCCCGCCGACGCATACGTCGTTCAACACCGATCTCGCCAGGATGGCGGAGGGGGCAGGGTGCCTCAACTGCGTCACCGTTCGCGATGCGGATGATTTCGACCGGCATTTCCGGCGCATGCTTGATGACGGCCAGATGGGCTACCTGGTGGCCAAGATCGAGCCATTCGCCAAACACCAGTGGGAATGGAAGGACCGCAAGGCTACCGACGGCATCGAGGACAAGTACCGGTTTCTGCGCTACGTCGAAAAGCTCGAAGGCGTGGTGATCCATCCGGGCGCGGTGCAGAATTAAGCGGCCCGCGCTCACGTCGCAAAATCGCGCTGAGGTTTTCCCCAGGTTATCGCGGCGCAAAGTGATGCAACGGACAGACCTTTCCCTCGGTCTCGTGTTCTCTGCACCTCGATCAATGCCTGCCTTCCCCACGCCCCTCCGGCGGGTCATTGGTCATCATTGGGCCTGGTACCGGTTGCCAGGCCCAATGCCTTTTCTAGGGCGCTGCTTGCGCGAATCGCGAAATCGAGGGCAACCACAGGGTTCCCTGCAACAGCTGCGTTGAGGGGATCAGGAGCGGTCACGTTCCGAGGGGCGACCCTCATTGGCGCAAACCACATGCCGGCAAGACCTCCGACCCCTCATTTCCTGCCCGGAAGCGCAATGTCCGAACCGTCGTGATAGGCGGGATGCAGCCAGCCGTCCTCGTCATAGTCCGCCATGCACTGCTCGGCGAACGCCACCATCTCCTTGAGCGCGCCCGAGGCCTGCGCCTGCTGAAGGGGGAAGATGCGCACCAGCTCGGCGCTCCCCGAATAATTCATCTCATAGAGTTCGTGCCGCGCTCCAAACTCGCTGCCGACTGCGTCCCAGAGCAGTTTCATCGTTTTGATGCGTTCCTTGTAATCGATGCCGTTCGAACCCCGCACGTAGCGCGCCAGGTATTTGTCGATGTTCGGGTTCTTGAAGTCGCGTGCATGGGAGGGCAGATAGATGAGGCCGGACGCAATTACCTTTTCGACGATCGCGCGCACCGCCGGATAGGCTTCCGTCATGAACAGCCGGTACGTGCTGCATGCCCTGACGTTTGGCAGCACCGCGCCGTTGACCCACGGCTCGGGATTGAAGGCCATCGCGTCCGACAGCGACCAGAACATATTGCGCCAGCCGATGACCTCGCCGATCTGCGCCTGCACGCCGCGGAAAGCCTCGACTCCGGTCGCGCGCGCCGCCTTGTACAGCAGGCCCGCGATGAAATCGAGCTTCACGGCAAGCCGGGTGCATCCTTGCAGAGTGAAGCCATTGAAAAATCCTGAGCGCGGATAGAAATTCTTGAGGCGCTCCATGTCGCGATGAATGATAACGTTTTCCCACGGGATGAAGGCGTTATCGAAGACGAAAATGGCGTCATTCTCGTCAAAACGCGAGGTGAGCGGATAATCCCAGGGCGAGCCGGCGGCGGCGGCGGCGAACTCGTAAGATGGCCGGCAGATCAGCTTGATGCCGGGCGTGTCCATGGGCGCAATGAACATGACCACCATGCTCGGATCGGTGATCTCCTGGCCCATGTTCTGGCCGAGAAAGTTGTAATGGGTGAGCGCCGAGTTCGTGGCCACGACCTTTGCGCCTGACACGTAGATACCGGCGTCGGTCTCCTTCTGGATGGTGATGTAGACGTCCTTGACCTCCTCGACCGGCTTGTTGCGGTCGATCGGGATTGACCAGCGCGTGGTTGAGATAGAGCACCGCCTCCTGCGCCTTTCTGTGCCAGGAGCGCGCGTTGTCGGCGAACTTTCCATAGAACTCCGCGTTGGCGCCGAGCGTATTGAGGAAGGCGGCCTTGTAGTCGGGGCTGCGGCCCATCCAACCGTAGGAGATGCGGGCCCAGGCCGCGATGGCGTCGCGTTGGGCGATGACGTCTTCGCGGGAGCGGGCAGCCTTGAAGAATTTGTGCGTGTAGCCGCCGGAGCCCGTATCGGTCTCGGCGGTCAGCACGCTCTTTGTCTTCGGGTCGTGCAAAGCGTCATAGAGCTGGGCGAGAGAGGCGGCTGCATTGCGGAATGCCGGATGGGTGGTCACATCCTTGACCCGCTCGCCATAAATATAGACCTCCCGCCCGTCGCGAAGAGACTGCAGGAACTCAGACCCGGTAAATGGCCGGTTTTTGCCTTTGAGAACCGCCTCTGGAGATTCATTCATGCGCGTTCTCCCATATCAGGTTTTGAACTTGGAAGTGTACTATCGATCTGTGTACTATCAATTTCAATCGGCGACAAGCGGCCGGCGTCGAACCGTCAGAGGGGCTCAGACCGGCCGTCGCGAGCCGCCGGATTGGCGGACTTGCGACGCCGCCTCGCGAGCTGGTGCGAGTTGATATTCCGAGCTGTTCTCATCGGCGCGCGGGAATAGTCGTTGTTGAGCTCGACAAGCCGCTCGAGCATTCTCATGAAGCTCTGGCGGTCTTCCTCCGCCAGCGGCGCAAGAATTCTGCGCTGGCAGCGGCGGACGGCGGGCTCCGCGGCAGTCAATACGTTGCGCCCCTTCTGTGTTATCCTTAGCAACTTGATGCGTCTGTCCAGGGGGCTGCTGGCCCGGAGAATCCAGCCCTTCGCTTCCAGCCGCTCGATGACCTTGGCAAGCGTCGCCCTGTCCAGTGCGACAAGCGACGACAGTCGCGTCGCGTCCAAATCGGGAACGTCCCTGATGGCGGTGAGCGACGCATACTGAATGGGCGTGAGATCAAATGCTTCGCACTCCATTACAAACAGGGCGACCGCAATCTGCTGAAGCCTGCGGATAAGGTGTCCGGGCTTCTTATAGAGATCCCTCAATGACATGGGTCGTAGTGCTTTCCGCTGCGCGCCGCCGGTCTAAGGGTTGAACTGCGGCTGATCAAGAATGGTTTTGCCAAAATAGCCTGCTCCCGGATTGAGCGCAGCGGCATTCGCGCCAAGTCGTCCCGGATGTCGCGGAGTTTATCATCAGGCCCGTGGCCGGAGTGGCTCCATCCGGGCGGTCCCGGCCTGCGCAAGCGTGACACCGTGCTCGCCGCCGTCAAGGCGTGGCCTGTCGAGGGCGGAGCCGGTGGCACGCGCGGCGCGACGGCCAGCCTTGACTGCGGCTGCGCGCGGCGTCACCGGGCCGAAGCAGGTCGGGACGAAGAGACGGCCCTCAGGTCGAACAAAGAAACTGACCTTTAGGGAAGCCGCAGAACGTGGCCTCGGGCGCTGTCTAACAGCAAAACCAAGCCGGGGCCTCCGCCGCTTCCGAACCGGCAAGGTCTACTCGACCCAGAAGCGGACATTTCATGTGCTGCCAAAACCGGACATCTTGAAAAGCCACTTGAAAAGCTACCGACAGGCGCCTCCATCCGGGTTACGGTCCCGGAGCCGCCGCGGCTATAATGGCCCGTCCGCCATTCAGGGAAAGGAAGTCGCCCATGGAATCGATCATTTCCGATCTTGTCTCTCGCTTCGAGAAGGGCTCGCTCAGCCGTCGAGAACTTGTTTCCGGCCTCGCGATGTTGGCTGCCAGCGGAACGGCGGCTGCAGCCCAGGAAAGCCTTGATTTCAAAGAGGCGAACATCGACCATGTCAGCATTCATGTGGCTGACCTGCAAAGATCCGTCGATTTCTATCAAAAGATGTTCGGCTTCACAGTGGTCAGCCAGGATCAGCCGGCAGGAATTATCCGCCTCGGCAACACCAAGGTGCTGGTCTCCCTCAACCACGGAAGCCCGCCCGGCATGATCGACCACTTTTCGATCGGCGTGCCCCGATTCACCAGGGAATCCGCGACACGCTATTTGATGCAGCGCGGCGCCGCTCCGTTAGAGGGGGACTATGCGGGTTTGCACATCAAGGATCCCGATGGGGTCAATGTGCAGATTTC